>JANNWS010000111.1:0-47140 GCA_031408575.1 Rhodobacterales bacterium | reverse complement strand
CAAGACCGTAAGACCCCTCAGATCAAATCAAATCCCAAACCCGATGTCCCTTCAGCGCCCCTGACATGACCCTGCGGAAGCTGTGATCTCACGCCTTTCGTATATATGGTTGCAATGGAAGTAATTTACGCATTTAGCTATGAGCAGTAACACGCAAACCGGGGCACTAGAAATTATTGGGAGGATTTACTTAATGTCATTGAAACGCATGCTCGCCGCCACCGTGATGATGGCCGCGCTGATGACCACCGGCGCTTTCGCCAAGACACTGGTGTTCTGTTCCGAGGGCTCGCCCGAGGGGTTCGATCCGGGGCTGCATACGGCGGGCACAAGTTTTGATGCCTCGTCGCGCACTATCTATAATGGGTTGGTCCAGTTCGAGAATGGCACCACAACGATTAGCCCGGCACTCGCGGAAAGCTGGGAAATTTCTGCAGATGGGCTGGAATACACGTTCAAGCTGCGCAAGGGCGTGAAATTCCACGCCAACGACAGCTTTGCGCCGACACGCGATTTCAACGCCGACGATGTAGTCTTCACCTTTGACCGGCAGCGGCTGGCTGACAATCCCTACTTCTCCGTATCGGGTGGCACATGGGAGTACTTCAACTCGATGTCGATGCCTGATCTGATCAAGCAGATCGACCGGGTTGACGACTATACTGTCAAGTTCGTGCTGAACCGGCCCGAAGCCCCGATGATCGCCAACCTTTCGATGGACTTCGCCTCGATCGTCTCGAAGGAATATGCCGACGCGATGCTGGCGGCGGGCACCCCCGAAATGCTGGACCAGCGCCCGATCGGGACCGGGCCGTTCACGTTCGTCGATTACCAGAAGGACGCGGTCGTCCGTTTTGCCTCCAACCCTGACTATTGGGGCGAGGTGTCGCCGCTTGACAATCTGGTCTTTGCGATCACGACGGATGCCTCGGTGCGCTACCAGAAACTGAAGGCCGGTGAATGTCAGATCATGGCCTACCCCAATCCGGCCGATCTGGCTGCGATGAAGGCAGACACCGGGCTTTTGGTGATGGAGCAAGAAGGCCTGAACGTTGGTTATCTGGCCTACAACACGACAATACCGCCCTTCGACAATGCCAAGGTCCGCAGGGCGCTGAACATGGCGATCGACAAGAAGGCCATTCTGGACGCGGTCTTCGAAGGCTCGGGCCAGATCGCCAAAAACCCGATCCCGCCGACGATGTGGTCCTACAACAACGACATCGTTGATGATGTCTATGATCCCGAAGCCGCTAAGGCCGCGCTGGAAGCAGAAGGCGTCAAGGATCTGTCTATGAAGATCTGGGCGATGCCGGTGCAGCGCCCCTACAACCCGAACGCCCGGCGTATGGCTGAACTGATGCAGGCCGATTTTGCCAAGATCGGCGTGACCGTGGAGATCGTCTCATATGAATGGGGCGAATATCTTGAGCGTGGCAAGGCGCTCGACCGGGATGGCGCGCTCTTGCAGGGGTGGACCGGCGACAATGGCGATCCGGACAACTTCCTCGCGGTCCTTCTGGGCTGTGATGCGGTTGGCAACTCCAACCGGGCGCAGTGGTGCAACGAAGAGTTTGACGCGTTGATCCAGAAAGCCAAGATCACCTCGGATGTGGCCGAACGCACCAGGCTTTACGAAGAAGCGCAGGTCATTTTCAAGGATCAAGCGCCCTGGGCCACGGTTGCCCATTCGGTGGTGTTCATGCCGATGTTGCCGACTGTCACCGGCTACAAGATGAACCCGTTTGGCCTGCACGTCTTTACCGGCGTGGATATCGCCGAGTGATAGTTTCGGGGGCGCAGTTGCAAGACCGCGCCCCCGGTCTTTTAGGCAGGATGCCTTCCACGACCTTCAAACACCGGTGGCTTTTATGACCGACCGTTACCGTGATTTCCGGCGGCTTGCCGTCAATCTGGGCGTCGATGCGGTGGCGGTTGTTCCCGGCCCAAACTTCGTGCGCCTTTACGACAAGAACTTTCACAGCCATGAAAGGCCGCTCATTGTGCTGGTCCCGCAGGTGGGAAATCCTGCTGCATTGGTACCCAACTTTGAACTGCAGTCCTTCGATCTGATCAAGTTTGAAGGTGAAGTCTTCGACTGGCGCGACCAGACCGGATACGACGCAGCCTTTGCCGCCCTTGCCGCCCATTTCCCGATGAAATCCGTCGCGGTCGAGGGGCAGGTGATGCGGGTGTTCGTACACCACGCCATGACCAAAGCCTGGCCCGGATTGCGCATCCATGATCGGGAATTGCAGATTTCCGGCCTGCGCCTGCACAAATCACCGTCCGAGGTTGCAGCACTGGAAGATGCGATCCGGGTGTCGGAAGCGGCGCTGGCCGATACGCTGGATCAGGTGCGCGCCGGTATGACTGAAACCGATGTGGAGCGGCTTCTGACGATTGCGCTGTTCTCGCATGGCGCCGAAGAACAGTCCTTTGGCCCGATCGTGGCCGCCGCCGACAATTCCGCCCGCCCGCATGCCCATGCACGCGCAGACTATGCGATCAAACCCGGCGACGCGCTGCTGCTGGATTTTGGCGCGCGCAAGGGCGGTTTTTGTGCCGACATCACCCGGACCGTGTTCGTGGGACATGCGACGGACGAAGCGCAGCAGGTCTATGACACCGTCCTGCGCGCCAACTTGGCTGGCCACGCCATCACCCGCCCCGGCGTGACCGCACATGCCATCGACGATGCAGTCACCTCGGTTATGGAAGCCTCGCCCTTTGCCGACCGGATCCGCACAAAGACCGGCCATGGGCTGGGCCGCGACGTGCATGAAGCGCCCTACATCATGCGCGGCAACATGCAGGTGCTGGAACCGGGTATGGTCTTTACCAACGAGCCCGGACTGTACAAGCCGGGGGCATTCGGCGTTCGGATCGAGGATGACATGCTGGTGACAGAAACCGGCAACCGGTCACTGACCACATTTCCCACGACCCTGACTGTGGTCGGCTGATGCTCGGCTATGTGCTGACCCGGCTGCTGACCTTTATTCCAACCTTCTTCGGGGTCACGCTCGTCTCGTTTTCCTTCATCCGCATGCTGCCGGGCGACCCGATTGCCGTGATGGCGGGCGAACGCGGCGTGACGCCCGAGCGGTACGCGGAACTGGTGAAGCAGTTCGGTTTCGACCGCCCGATCTTTACCCAATACACCGATTATCTGTGGTCGGTCCTGCATGGCGATCTGGGCAATTCCTTTGTGACCAAAAAGCCGATCTGGGACGAGTTTTTCACTCTGTTTCCGGCAACACTGGAACTGGCGTTTTGTGCCATGATCTTTGCGGTAGCCCTTGGTCTGCCGGCCGGGGTGATCGCCGCCGTCAACCGGGGCAAGTTCTTTGACCGCGCATTGATGTCGACCGCGCTCATCGGCTATTCGATGCCGATCTTCTGGTGGGCGCTGTTGCTGATCATCGTGATGTCGGGGTGGCTGGGGCTGACGCCGGTGTCGGGGCGGATCAGCCTGCAGTACTACTTTGATGATGTGACAGGCTTCATGCTGATCGACAGTTTGCTGTCTGGCCAGAAAGGGGCGTTCAGCTCGGCAGTCAGTCATCTGATCTTGCCGACGATCGTCTTGGGAACCCAGCCTCTGGCCGTGATCGCGCGGCAGACCCGCTCGGCGATGCTGGAAGTCCTGAGCGAGGATTATATCCGGACGGCAAAGGCCAAGGGCCTTTCCTCGGCCCGCGTCAACGGCGTTCACGCCTTGCGCAATGCGCTGATCCCGGTGGTGACGGTCATTGGATTAATGGTTGGCACCCTGCTGGCCGGGGCCATCCTGACCGAGACGATCTTCAGTTGGCCCGGCATCGGAAAATGGATGGTCGACAGTATTTTCCGGCGCGACTATCCGGTGGTGCAGGGCGGGCTTCTTATGATCGCGCTGATGGTGATGATCGTCAATCTGGCCGTCGACATGCTGTATGGCTACATCAACCCCAAGATCAGGAAACGCTGATGGCCGATCCCGCAACGATGGCCGCGACGCGGCCCGGCCCGCTGAAAGAGTTCTGGTACTATTTCCGCGAAAATCGCGGGGCGGTCTTTGGCCTTTGGGTTTTCGCGGCGTTTGTGCTGATGGCCCTGCTGGCAGATGTCATAGCACCCTACGACCCGATTGAGCAGTTTCGTGACCATCTGCTGCAACCCCCGTTCTGGCAGGAGGGCGGCAGCCTGGCCTTTCCGTTGGGCACCGATGCCGTGGGCCGGGATCTTCTGTCGCGGCTGATCTATGGTGCGCGCTATTCGTTTTATGTGGGCATCGTGGTGGTGGCTGTGTCGGCGCTGGGGGGCATCGCGATCGGGCTTGTCGCAGGCTTTGCGCCACGCTGGCTTGATACGCTGATCATGCGGGTGATGGATATCATCCTTGCCTTCCCGTCGCTGCTGCTGGCGCTGGTGCTGGTTGCCATTCTGGGGCCGTCCCTGACCAATGCGATGATCGCCATCGCGCTTGTGCTGCAACCGCACTATGTGCGCCTGACGCGTGCTTCGGTCATGGCAGAACGCACAAAGGACTATGTGACTGCGGCCAAGGTCACGGGCGCACGGCTGCCGCGGCTTATGTTCGTGACGGTCCTGCCGAACTGCCTGTCGCCGATCATCGTTCAGGCCGCGTTGTCGTTTTCCAACGCGATACTTGATGCGGCGGCCTTGGGGTTTCTGGGCATGGGCGCGCAACCGCCCACGCCGGAGTGGGGCACCATGCTGGCTGAATCGCGCGAGTTCATCTTGCGTGCCTGGTGGGTTGTGACCTTTCCGGGGCTTTTCATCCTGATCACGGTGCTGGCGGTCAACCTGATGGGCGACGGGCTGCGCGACGCGCTTGACCCGAAGCTGAAGCGGAGCTGATACGATGGCACTTCTCGAAATCCGCAACCTCAGGGTCGAGTTTACCACCGCGTCTGGGGCTTTCCGGGCCGTGGATGCGGTCGATCTGACGGTTGATGCGGGCGAGGTTCTGGCCATTGTCGGCGAAAGCGGTTCGGGAAAATCGGTGGCCATGCTTGCGCTGATGGGCCTTCTGCCCTGGACCGCGCGGGTCACCAGCGATGTGATGTCGTTTTCTGGAAAGGACTTGCGGTCGGTCACCGCCGCCGAGCGTCGCAGGATCGTCGGCAAGGACATGGCGATGATCTTCCAGGAACCGATGTCCTCGCTCAATCCCTGCTTTACAGCCGGGTTCCAGATCAAGGAAGCCCTGCGCCAACACATGGGGCTTGACGCACGGGGGCGCCATTCCCGTGCCGTTGAGCTTTTCGAGATGGTGGGAATTCCGGCACCCGAGCAGCGCCTCGGGGCTTTTCCGCACCAGCTTTCCGGTGGAATGAACCAGCGCGTGATGATCGCGATGGCCATCGCTTGCAGCCCGAAGCTTTTGATCGCAGACGAGCCTACCACGGCTCTTGACGTGACCATACAGGCACAAATCCTTGACCTGCTGACCGCGCTTCAGCGCGACACCGGTATGGCGCTGATCCTGATCACGCATGACATGGGTGTGGTGGCGGAAACAGCCGAACGGGTCGCGGTGCAATACGCCGGTCAGAAGGTCGAGGAACAGACCGTCGCCGCACTTTTCGAGTCCCCGCATCACCCCTATACGGCGGCCTTGCTGGCAGCCCTGCCCGAACGCGCCACCGGGCGTCACCTGCCCACTATTTCCGGCGTCGTGCCGGGGCAATTCGACCGTCCCGCCGGGTGCCTTTTTTCGCCGCGCTGCCAATTCGCCGACACGCGCTGCCAGACCGAGGCGCCGGTGCCTGCGTCGGTATCCCTCGGGCTGGCGCGGTGCCACTATCCGCTTGTTGCAGTCCCAGAGGTGGCGCAATGATCGGGTCGGTTGTTTCCGCGCAGAACCTGAGCCGTGACTATGCGGTGAAAGGTGGACTTTTTGCCAAGCCCAGCATCGTGCGTGCGCTGTCCGGGGCAAGCTTCGACTTGCAGGCAGGAAAGACGCTTGCTGTCGTCGGTGAAAGCGGATGTGGCAAATCCACCCTTGCGCGGGTGATCACCATGATCGAGCCGCCAACCGAAGGCAGCTTCTCGGTGAACGGGATTGCCGCCGTGCCAGAGAACCTTGATCGCTTGCGCACAACAGTCCAGATCGTGTTTCAGGATCCCTACGGCTCGCTCAACCCGCGCCAGCGGGTCGGAGCCATTCTGGAAGAGCCGCTCAAGATCAACAGGCCGGAGCTGTCTGCGGCAGATCGCACCGTGCAGGCCCGCCAGATGCTGCGTCAGGTCGGTCTGAGGGAAGAGCATTTCGACCGCTATCCGCATATGTTTTCCGGTGGCCAGCGCCAACGAATCGCGGTGGCACGCGCGCTGATGCTGAATCCCAAGGTTCTGGTGCTAGATGAACCGGTTTCGGCGCTTGATCTGTCGATACAAAGCCAGATCCTCAACTTGCTGGTCGATCTTCAGGATGAACTGGGGCTTGCCTATCTTTTCATCAGCCATGACCTTTCGGTTGTGCATCATATGGCCGACGATATCATCGTGATGTATCTGGGCCGCCCGGTTGAAATCGGCCCCAAGGCCAAGGTGTTCGCGGCCCCGCACCACCCCTACACCAAGGCTCTTTTGTCGGCGACACCGTCGGCAGACCCCAAAGCGCGCAAGAAGCGCATCAAGCTGGAAGGTGAACTGCCATCCCCTCTGAACCTGCCCCGTGGCTGCGCTTTTTCGCCACGTTGCTGGAAGGCGCAAGACCGCTGCCGGTCCGAACGACCAGAACTTGCGGGCGACGAACATCAGGTCGCCTGCTTTTTTCCCGAGGCCTGAACCCAGTCGCACGGTTTCAGGTCGCGGGGGATCACCAGGCCTTGCCCCCTTTGGATCAGGGTTGCAGCCGGCGACGGCGGCGAACAACCGGGACCGCATGGCAGCAAAAAGGGGCAGTGTTGCCGGCCTCGACTGTCAGGTTGAAACCCGGTTTTGTTCGGCGTCCATAGCAACAACGCCGTGCATGACACCACGCAATTCTGCCAGACCTTTCAGCCGCCCAATCAGCGAATAGCCCGGATTGATCCGCGCCTTGCCAATATCATCGGCCAGAAGGTGACCATGATCGGGGCGCAGCGGAATGTGCCAGTCCGCGCGGCCCTCCGCCTTGCGGCGCGCCTGCTCCTGCATCAGCGCAATGACCACGGCAGGCATGTCCGTAGCCCCCCCCAGATGGTCAGCCTCGTGGAATGACCCATCCGGTTCGCGCGTCACATTCCGAAGGTGAACGAAATGTATGCGGGGACCGAATTCACGCACCATCGCCACCAGATCATTGTCTGCACGCACACCGAATGACCCCGTGCAGAAGGTCAACCCGTTCGCCATCGTATCCGGCGAGGCGAAGATTGCCCGCACATCCGACGCAGTAGAGACGACACGCGGCAGGCCATAAAGGCTGAAGGGCGGGTCGTCGGGATGGATGCACAACTGCACGCCCGACTCCTCGGCTAACGGCACGATCTCGTTCAGGAAATATATCAGGTGGGCGCGCAGATCGTCGGCCGAAATGCCGTCGTATTCCAGTAGTGCCTCGAGAAAACTGGCACGGTCAAACTTGCGCTCGGTGGCTGGCAGCCCGGCGATCAGGATGCGTTCGATGCGCTCGATGTCGTCTTCTGACAGGCCCTTGAAGCGGGTCTCGGCCGCCGTAATCTGGGCGTTGGTGTAGTCTGCAGTCACGCGCGGACGGCGCAGCACAAAAATGTCATAGGCCGCGAAATCAACGGCATCAAACCGCAAGGCATATCCGGTTGAAGGCATCTTGTAGGTCAGATCGGTCCGCGTCCAATCTACCACTGGCATGAAATTGTAGCAGATCGTCGTGATCCCTTGCCGCGACAATGCACGGATGGTGTCCTTGTACCAGCCGATATAGCGGCCCCGCTCTGGCCCGGCGATCTTGATCTGGTTGTGGACCGGAATGCTTTCGACCACGCGCCAGCCCAGCCCGGAAGCCTCAACCAGCGCCTTTTGCGACGCGATGGCAGCGTCACTCCAGGGCGAGCCGTCATAGATATGATGCAAGGCTGACACGACCTCGGTCGCGCCCGTCTGTTTGACGTGGTCCAGCGTGACCGGATCCCCCGGACCATACCAGCGCAGGGCCTCTCGCATCGGTTCCATCTTCACCTCACACAGGTTGAACATATGAATTTTGTTGGACCACGTTTGTAGTGGCTTGGCAATATCTGAAGATGTCTGCTCAAAATAGATCTAAAACATCATATCTAGCGAGGTGCGTTGACTACTCCTGTCTTTTGGTCCAACAAATAAACAGCTTCGAAACCAGGTGAGCTGTCAATGAACACCGACGCAATGCTTCTTGCCGCGCTGGCGGCAAATGCCGTGCAAGAGCCTGCAAGGGTGTCCGCCGTAGACCGTCTGGTTGATCAGATCCGCGAACTGGTGCGTGAACGGGGGCTTGTGATTGGCGATGCGTTGCCCACCGAACGCGACCTTGGAGAGCAGTTTCAAGCCGGCCGCAACACCGTCCGCGAGGCTCTGCAAGTGCTCAAGGCTTATGGCATCGTCGAGGTGCGCCCCAAGATCGGGGCGGTGCTCAGCGACCGCCACGAAGAGGCTGTGCGCAAGCTTTTTGCGTTCCAGAACGACATCTCACCTGCCTCTTTCATAGACGTTCAGGGGTATCGCCGGATCGTGGAGTCGGGCATCGGCGACCACATCATCTTGCATGCAACAGCGGCGGATCTGGATCAGCTTGACGCCATAAACGCGCGAATTCTGGGCAACAACGGCGTCGATGATGCCGCACGCTGCGACTTTGAATTTCACGAGGCGCTGGTGACGTTGGCGAACAACCGAACGCTTCTTGCCAACTACCGCCTTTTGCAGCCGGTCATCACCCAGATCATGCGGGTCGGCAAAGCGACAAGGCCGGTGCAGATCGACACGTTCGAGGTCCACGCCCAGATCATCAACGCGCTCAAATCCCGCGACCGTGTCGCCTACGCCTATCTGATCAGCCGCCATCTGGAACACGGCCTGCAATTCGTCGAGACCGAACAGAATGGGCGGGCGCATATCGCCCGATCGTCCGGCAGAATGGGATCCTCGCGTCCATGAACAAAGCGGGATGGGGGGCGTCCTGCGCGTAAATCATGTCTCATTTCAAGATTGCGCACAGTGAACCCGAAACGGAAAGCGGGGCGCGGCAATGCCTTTCTGCATGCGACCAGCCTCACCGGTTGAGATCAAAAAGGGGTTTGCCTCTAGCCATACTCGCCCCCCCCCCGCTGAAGTGCCGCAGCGCAGACGGATTCGCCCCGGCAAACGGCAAAACCCACTACACGCTGACGGGTGAAGCAAGACTCCTCCGGCCGACGGCACTCCGAGGCCGGCATTGACTCAAAGAGCCATTCCATGCGTGATTAAACTGCATATTTCTGGGAGGATAACATGCGCGGTATAATCAAGACGTTTGCGATTGCAGGTAGCCTGGCGTTTGCGTTGAACGGCACTGCCATGGCACAAGACAAGCCGGAGGTTCTGACTTCCGTTCCCGGTCTGACCTTTCCCTTCTTTGTCCACATGATGAACGCGATGAAGGCGGCAGTCGAGGCGCAGGGCGGCATCGCCATCGAAAGCGATGGTCAGGTTTCCTCGCCCAAGCAGACCGCAGATGTCGAGGCCGCAATCGCGCGCGGTGTCAAAGGCATCATCATCAGCCCTAATGAGGTTGATGCCATGGCCCCCGCGATTACTCAGGCAATCGAAGCCGGCATTCCGGTTGTGACCGTTGACCGGCGCGTGGCTTCGGTCGAGGGAATTCTGGCACATATCGGCGCCGACAACGTGAAAGGTGGCGAAGCACAGGGCAACCTGATCGTGTCGATGTTCCCCGACGGGGCGACAATCATCAACCTGCAAGGCCAGTCGGGCGCATCACCCGCGATCGACCGGAACCAGGGCCTGCACAACGTGCTGGATGGCATGGCAGACAAATACAAGATCGTGTTTGAACAGACGGCAGGTTTTGACCGGTCCAAAGGTCTTTCGGTGACAGAGGCGGCACTGGCGGGCATGGATGTGCCACCGCAGGTGATCGTGGCCGCAAACGACGACATGGCTCTTGGAGCGATGGAGGCGGTGAAGGCGCGCGGCCTGTCGGGCATCGTGATCATCGGCTTTGATGCGCTGCCCGAGGCTCTTGCTCAGGTCCGCGATGGCGGACTTACCGCGACCATCGAGCAGTTCCCCGGCCAGCAAAGCGCGACCGGCGTGGAGATCCTGATGGCGTTCATCAAGGATGGCACCAAGCCGGCCGAATCGCTGATCCTGTTGACACCGGTTGCCGTGACCAAGGACAATCTGGAAATCGGTGAACGCATGGGCGAAGTAAAGTAAGCACAGTGCGCTGCCCGGTGGCCCGGCGTTTCTGCCGGGCCACTTGCCCCTGCGACCCAACAAATTGGCTGCGCCATGATCCTTGACTCAAATGCTGCTCCCCTTCTGCGGATGGGCGGCATTTCAAAATCCTTCCCCGGCGTCAAGGCGCTTGACGGGGTAAGTTTTGAAGTTGCCCGCGGAGAAGTTCATGCCCTGCTGGGCGAGAACGGCGCCGGCAAGTCGACCTTGCTGAAGATTCTCGCCGGGGCGCAGAGGGCCGATGGCGGGACGATTGAAATCGGCGGCGAAACGGTTGCGCTCGACACGCCGCAGGATAGTCAGGCCCGCGGGGTCGTGACGATCTACCAGGAATTCACTCTGGCCCCGAACATGTCGGTGGCCGAAAACGTGTTCATCGGGCGCGAACCCGGATCGCGATTTTTCGTCAACGGGCGGGCTCTTGCCAAGGCGACCGAGGCGCTGACCCGCCGGATCGGGCTGGACCGCAGCCCGGACACGCTGGTGCGCCAGCTGTCGGTGGCCGAGCAACAGATGGTCGAGATCGCCCGCGCGCTGTCGATGCAATCGCGACTGATCGTGATGGACGAGCCGACATCGGCATTAAGTCAGGCCGAGGTTGAAAAGCTGTTCAGGCTGGTGCTTGACCTTAAAGCCGAGGGGATATCGACGATCTTCGTGACGCACCGGCTGGAAGAGGTGTTCCGGATCTGCGACCGCTACACCGTTCTGCGCGATGGTCGAAACGTTGGTGCCGGAAAGGTCGCCGATACCACAGTCGAAGGCATCATCCGGCTGATGGTGGGGCGGGAGCTGGCTGCTCTGAACGCACGCCGGGCCGCGGCAGAACCGGGACCGGTCGCTTTGGCCGTGCAGAACCTGGTGCGGCTGCGCACGCCAACCTCGCCCACGGCCATCGAATTGCGCAATGTCTCGCTCAATGTGCGCCAGGGCGAGATTCTGGGTATCGCCGGTCTGATCGGTGCCGGGCGTACCGAAACGGCGCGCGCAATCTTTGGGGCTGACCCGTTCGATTCCGGTAGCATCCTGATCGGCGATCAGCCCGTCAGCATCCGCACACCGCAACAGGCGATCCGCCACGGCATCGGCCTTGTCCCCGAGGATCGCAAGCAGCAGGCGCTGTTCCTGTCGCTGGCCATCAAGACCAATCTGTCGATTGCGGTGCATGACAGGATCAGTCGCTGGGGTGCCTTCATCGATGGCCGGAAAGAGTCCGAGCTGGTTGCCGAATACAAAAAGCGCCTGAACATCCGGATGGCAAGCCCCGATCAGGCGGTCGGTAATCTGTCGGGCGGCAATCAGCAAAAGGTTGTTCTGGCCCGTTGGCTGGCGCTGGGGCCAAAGATCCTGATCGTCGATGAACCGACGCGCGGAATTGATGTGGGCGCCAAGGTGGAAGTCCACAATCTTCTGTTCGAAATGGCGAATGCAGGCATTGCCGTGATCGCGATCTCGTCGGAGCTGCCGGAAATTCTCGCAATATCTGACCGCATCGTGACCATGCGCGAAGGCCGGGTTACGGGCGAGATTCTGCGTGCCGATGCAGATCAGGAAAAACTGATGACCATGATGACCGCTCCGATTGATCGGGCGGCATGACGGCGACTGGGGGGCGATGACGTGACAGATGTAAAGAGCAGTGCCGAGGCCGGGGCCGGCTGGGATGTTTTCGGCTTTGCGGCGCGGTTTGCACCACTGATCTTCCTGATCGTTCTGATGGCGGTGTTTGCCATCGTCGAGCCGCGCTTCATGACCCAGATCAACCTGTTCAACATCGCGCGGCAGGTGTCGGTCACCGGTCTGCTGGCGATCGGCATGACCTTTGTGATCTTGACGGCGGGCATTGATTTGTCGATCGGATCATTGCTGGCCTTTGCCGGATTGGTCGCGGCGGCGGTGGCCAAGGGCGGTCTGTCGGACCGGTTCACCGTGGGGGATGATACGATCGGCTTTGGCTGGCCGCTTGCGGCGCTGGCCGCGATTATGGTTGGCATCGTCGGTGGCTACCTGCAGGGGTTGGCCATCACCAAGCTGAAAGTGCCACCTTTTGTTGTAACGTTGGGTGGCATGTCGGTGTTTCGCGGGGCGGCGCTGCTGTTTGCCGCAGGTGGGCCGATTTCGGGGTTCGAGCCCGGTTTCGCATGGTGGGGGCAGGGCAAGATCGGCCCGGTTCCGGTCCCGGTTATCCTGTTTCTGATCTGCGCGATATCGGCCCATATCGTGCTGCGCTATTCGCGGTTTGGCCGCAGGGTCTATGCCGTGGGTGGCAACCCAGAGGCGGCGCGGCTGTCGGGGCTGAATGTGAACGGCATCATCTGTTCGGTCTATGTCATCATGGGATTTTTTGCGGGTCTCTGCGCGTTTGTGCTGTCGGCCCGGTTGAACTCGGCCGAGGCGGTGGCGGGCACCGGCTATGAACTGACTGTGATCGCTTCGGTCGTGATCGGCGGCACCAGCCTGTTCGGCGGGGTCGGCACGATCTTTGGTACGGTTATCGGCTCGCTTCTGATCGGGGTGTTGCTGAACGGTCTGGTGATTCTGAACGTATCTTCTTACATCCAGCAAATCATCATCGGAGTGATCATCGTGCTTGCTGTCGCGTTTGATACCTTTGCAAAATCCCGCCGACGCAAAACCTGACGGGGCGCTGCGCTGCATCTCCAAAGCGCGCATGTCGGTCGCACCCGCCGTGCGTCACACCGCAACCACCTTAAGGCCAACGGTTGCGCCACTGGCCACATCGCTGCGCGCAAAGGTATGGGCCTGCGCCAAGCGCCACGCCTCGGCGTAGCGACGCGAACTGCCGGGATCGGCAAGAAGCTGACCAGGGGAAAGGATTTCGTACTGCTCGGCGTAGCTTTCCACCCGGTCTGACGCGCCGCGCCGAAGGAAATGGTGTGGCGCAAGCGCGCCGGGGTGATCAAGCCCTGCCGCCGCTACAAGCTCGCTAAGCGCATGCACCGTATTCCGATGAAAATTCAGAACCCGTTCAGCCTTGTCCGGCACGACGATGGCGCGCTGACGTAGCGGGTCTTGCGAGGTGACGCCGGTCGGGCACAGGCCGGTGTGGCAGGTCTGCGCCTGAATGCAGCCGACCGCGAACATGAACCCGCGCGCTGCATTGCACCAATCCGCCCCCAGCGCCATGACGCGCGCCATGTCAAAGGCGCTGATGATCTTGCCCGACGCGCCCAGCCGGATGCGTTCCCGCATCCCGATGCCCACCAGCGCATTATGCACAAACGTCAGCCCGTCGCGCAGCGGCATGCCGACGTGATCCATGAATTCCAGCGGGGCTGCACCCGTGCCACCCTCTTTCCCGTCGATCACGATGAAATCCGGGGTGATGCCCGTCTCCAGCATCGCCTTGCAGATCGCCATGAATTCCCAGGTATGCCCGATGCACAGCTTGAACCCGGCGGGCTTGCCGCCCGACAAATCGCGCATCAGCGCCACGAATTCCAGCAGCTCCACTGGCGAGGAAAAGGCCGAATGGCGCGCCGGCGACACGCAGTCCTGGCCCATCGGCACGCCCCGGATCGCCGAAATCTCGGGCGTGACCTTGGCTGCGGGCAGCACGCCGCCATGCCCCGGCTTGGCTCCCTGGCTCAGCTTCAATTCCACCATCCGGATCTGCGGATCGGCCGAGGTTTCGGCAAACCGGGCCGGATCAAAGCCGCCATCCGCCGCGCGACAGCCGAAATAGCCCGACCCGATTTCCCAGATCAGATCGCCGCCGAATTCGCGGTGATAGGGCGAGACGGCCCCTTCGCCGGTATCATGGGCGAAGCCGCCCAGCTTGGCCCCCCGGTTCAGCGCGCGGATCGCATTGGCCGATAGCGCGCCATAACTCATCGCCGAGATGTTCAGGACGGATGCCGAATAGGGCTGCTTGCACGGGCCGGGATGGCCGATCGTCACGCGGTAAGCAGCGTCATCGGCGGGGGGCAGGGGTGCCAGCGAATGGTGCAGCCATTCGTACTGCTCCTCATAGACATCGTATTGGGTGCCGAAGGGACGTTTATCGAGGTCTTTCTTGGCGCGCTGATAGACGATGGCGCGCTTGTCGCGTGGAAACGGCGCGCCGTCCTTGTCGCCTTCAAAGAAATACTGCCGGATCTCGGGCCGGAAGCCTTCCAGCATGAACCGCAGATGCCCGATGATCGGATAGTTCCGCAAGATGGCATGCCGGGTCTGGCGCAGGTCATGAATTCCGGTGAGCAGCAGTCCCGCGCAAACCAGAGCGAGCACCACATAGAACAGCGCCCAGCCAGGAAACATCGCGGCAAGCGCCGAAAAGGCCACAGCCCCCAGCGCCGCAATCGTCATCGGACTGTAGCGAAGCTCGAACGGCAAGGCCAGAAACTGCATCGCTTTTCCCCAATGACTCGCGGGTCAGCGTGGTGCCTCACCCGTTTCAAAGTCGTGACACGGTCTAGGTTAACACTTGGTATGCCCGTTTTACTATCCTGGTCTTTTACCGCTGACGCCAATGCACTCCGGCAGGTTCGATCGTCACCCCGGCATGGCTGACCGCATCAGGCCCGTAGTTGAAATAGAACCGCCGCCCACCGCTGTCGCGGCAGCGCAGACTTTCTGGCATTGCCTCTGTTACAACGCCCGCCGTCGTGCAGGCAACGCGCAAAATCCGGTCCATTGCGACCGCATCCGGCCAGCCACCCAGATAGCGCAACCCTCCGGCGGCCATCAGCGCCGGCACACCATCGGTCGCGCGTTCCAGCACGGTGCCGGAACCTTCCAGCTTTTCGCGCCAATGCAGGAACGCCCCCCCGCCCGCCAGCGGCACCGATGCATCGGGCGGCAGGCTTTCGACGCGGGCGATCGTGCAATCCAGCCCCGGCAGGTTGGGCGGCAGCGGCAGCGGGATGGCAAACTCTGCCGTTTTGGAATTGCTGCGCGGCCCGACAATCGCCACGCCCTGATACTGGCGCAGCGCTGCGAGCAACGACGCGGGCAGCGTCATCATGCCGGGGATCAGCACCATCCGGTACGGCGCGAGGTCGGCCACATCCGGCGGCAGGATATCCACCGAAATCCCCAGCCGCCGCAGACCCTTGTAAGCCTCCAGCATCAGGCGGAAATAGCTGAAATCGCGGCCCTGCGGCTGAGTATCCCAGGCCCAGGCGCTGGCATAGTCAAACACCATCGCAACCGGGGCGGGGCCGGTGTCGGCATCCGGCATCGCGGCCAGTTCGCGCACCACCGCCGCCACTTCGTCATGCGCCGGGGCCGCGACCGAATCCGGCCGCAACAGCCCCGCATGCATCTGCTCCTGAGCGAACGGCGCCTGCCGCCAGCGGAAATAGCAGACCGCCTCGGCCCCGTGAGCGAACGCCTCCCACGCCCAGAGGCGCGCCATGCCGGGCAGCGGATCGGCATTCCAAGGCGCCCAATTCACCGGGCCGGGCTGCTGTTCCATGATCCACCATCGGCCCCGCCCGACCGCGCGATACAGATCGTGGTGGAACGCCTGCATGTCTGGGTCGCCCTGCCGCAAATGGCGCAGCTTGTGGGCCGGCGTCACCGGCAGGCGGTCTGACAAAAAGCCCAGTGGGTAGCTGTCCCAGCTTGCAATATCCAGATCGGCCCCGACGGCGAAATGGTCAAACTCGGTCACATTGCCCATATAGTTGTGGGCGATCGGATAGGTTGAATGCCTGCGGATGATTTCCGTTTGCACCCTGTTGAAACTGGCCACCTCATCCGACGCAAAGCGGCGATAGGCCATAACATGGGCCGGGTTCGCCTCGGTCACGGTCAGGTTTGGCAGTTCGATCTCGTCGAAACTGGCATAATCCATCGACCAGAACACGTTGCCCCAGGCCCGATTCAGCGCCTGCGGGCTTTGGTAGGTCTGCGCCAGCCAGTCGCGGAATGCGTCCCGCGCGGCGGTGGAGTAGCTGAGCGTGGTGTCATGGCAGCCATATTCATTGTCGGTCTGCCAGGCCGCCACATGCGGGTTCCGGCCATAGCGTTCGGCCAGCACGGCCACGATGCGTGCGCAGTCCGCCCGATAGCCGCGATGGCTGAAGCAATAGTGGCGGCGCGAGCCAAAGCCGCGTGGCCGCCCCTCGCGGTCCAGTGCCAGCATGTCGGGATGCTTGGTCAGCATCCAGCGTGGCGGCGTGGCTGTCGGCGTGCCAAGCACCACCTTCAATCCCGCCCGCCCCAGCACGTCGATCGCCCGGTCCAACCAGCCGAGGTCCAGTCGCCCGGCTTCGGGTTCCATGCGTGACCATGCGAATTCGCCGATCCGCACCCAGGTCAGGCCAAGGGCGGTCATGCGGGCTGCGTCGCTGGCACATTGGCCCTCGCCCCATTGCTCGGGGTAATAGCAGACGCCCAGCGTGCGTTTCAAAGTCACAGGATCACCCGATGTTCCCGTTGCCCGCGCGCTGGGACTGGGGCGGAAAAGGTCATGCCGCCCTGCGGTTCGGCGGCGCGGGCCGCATCGTTCATGCCGTACAGCGCTGATGTGATGAAAAGCGTTGACAGTTCGGCGCCCCCGAACGCCGGGCAGGAGGTCTGCTTTGCACCGGTCGGCACGATGTGCAGGCGCGTGCCGTCGGGCGCGTAGGCGCAGACCCGCGCCATGCCCCATTCGGCCAGCCACAGATTGCCTGCCGTATCCACCACCGCCCCGTCCGGCTCGCCCTGATCCGGGCCAAGATCGACATGAACCTGCGGCGCACCCGCAGGCCAGCCATCAGCGTCCAGCGCCACCCGCATGACGCGGCGCGTGGCCGAGTCCGAAAAATACGCGGTCTTGCCGTCCGGCGTGAACGAGATCGAGTTTGGAATGCTGACGCCCGGATAAAGCTGGCGCAATTCGCCCCGATACCACCGATAGATCGCCCCTGCCGCATGCTCTGCCGCCTTGCCCATCGTACCGATCCAGAAGCCGCCCTGCGGATCGGCGCGGCCATCGTTCGAACGCGTGTCGGGCCGCTCGGCTTCGAGTAGGCACAGATCATGGCGCGCACCGCTGGTCAGATCAAAGCGGAAAAGTGCTGTTTCCGACGCGATCAGCAGGCGGTGATTGTCGACCCAACCGGCTGCAGACACCCGCTCGGCAAAGCGCCATTCCTGCGGGCCATCGGCATTGCGCGTCATCAGCCGATTGCCGAGAATGTCGAACCAGAACAATTGTTCACATTCAGGATGCCAAAGCGGTCCTTCGCCCAACTCGCAACGGCGGTCATCAAACACCATGCTCATGCGAATGCCATGTCGTAGGCGGTGACAATCTCTGCGGCGCGTGCGGCAACCTGAGCCACACCAAGGCCGGGCGTATAGAGCGCTGTGCCAATGCCGAACCCGTCAACCCCCGCCGCCCGCCACGCTGCAAAGTTCGACGCACCCGCACCGCCCACTGCATAGACCTGACAGCCTTTCGGCAGCACGGCGCGTATCGCCTTCACCCCGTCGGGCCCGATCAGCGAGGCCGGAAAGAATTTCAGTCCGTCCGCCCCGGCGGCCAGTGCCGCGAAACATTCCGTGGGCGTCATGACGCCCGGAAAGCTCTGCATTCCCGCTGCTTTGCTGGCGGCAATCACGCCAGTATCGCAGTTCGGCGAAACGATCAGAACACCCCCCGCCGCCTTTACCTGCGCCACCTGAGCGACCGTCAGCACCGTTCCCGCCCCGATCAGCGCGTGATCGCCAAACCGCGCCGCCATCGCCTCGATGCTGTGCAGCGGCTCGGGCGAATTCATCGGCACTTCGATGCGGGTGATCCCGGCGGCAATCAGCGCCTCGGTGACGGGCAGCGCCTCGGCGGGGGAAATCCCGCGCAGGATGGCGATCAGACGGCGGCTCATGCGGTTTTCTCCAATACACCCCGAAAGGCGGCGGTCAGACCGGCCAAAACAGTATCGCGGGCGGAAAGTTGGCGCACCGACGCGCCTTGCGCGGTCAGCGCCCGCGCATAAAGCCCCGACAGCCTTTCGGCCCCGACAATTCCGACCGGCTGCCCCAGCCAATAGGCCCGCGCCCCGGCAAGCTCCAGCCCGATCAGCATGCCCGAAAGGCGCGCACGCGCCGCCGCCGCCGTCAACCCCGCAATCAGCCCTTCCGCGCGCAGCGCAAACAGCCGGGCCGCGATCTTTTCGGGCCGTGACAGCGCATCTGACACCGCAGCATCGAAGGCCGCATCGTCCCACCCTTCGCCACTCATGCCATGGCGCAGAACGGACTGTTCCGACAGCAGCGCAAAAAGCTCACCCGTCATGTAGGTCTGAAAGCTGACAACCTCGCCCGCGCTGATCCCGGCCCATTTTGCATGGGTGCCGGGCAGGCACAACACGCCGTCGAACCCGGCCAGCAGCGCCAGCGCGCCGGCGATCTGCGTTTCCTCGCCCCGCATCACATCGGCGGGTGTCGTCTGCTTCAACCCCGGCACCAGCCGCACCGTCAGTCGCGTGTCCTGTGTCTGCACGGCGATCAGGGAGGCCGCCTCCAGCGGGCTGCACGGCACGACGCGATATGGTGCCTCATACCAGCCCTGACGGCTGCCGACCATGCCGCAGGCAATCACCAATGTCGCGCGCCCCGGCGGTAGCCACGGCTCCACCAGACGCAGCAGCGCAGGTTCGAACTGCTCGCGGGTCAATCGCCCCATGCCGTCGTCCGATGCCGCCTCGGCCAGAACGCCCGCGCCCATCGCAAAAGCGCGCAGATGGGTCGTTCCCCAATCGACCGCGATCCATTCCATCCCGACCTGGCGCGCTTCGCTCATCCCGTCACCACGACGCCGCCATCAATGACCAAAGCCTGCCCTGTCATCATCCTTGAGGCGCCAGACGCCAGAAACAGCACACCGCCCACCACATCCTCCGGCTCCAGCGTATCCTTCAGACATTGCTTGGCAACGTGGGCCGCAATCCCCTCGGGTGTCACCCACAGATCTTTCTGCCTTTGTGTCAGAACCCAGCCGGGAGCCACCGCATTCACCCGGATCCGGTTCCCTCCGAACTCGCGCGCAAGGCTGCGCGTCAGGCCGTTGATGCCGGAATTCGCCGTGGTGTAGGCCGCGTAGTCGCCCAACCCCATCATGTAGCTGATCGAGGAGAAGTTGATGATCGACCCGCCTCCGGCCGCTTGCATACCGGGGATCACCGCCTGTGCTGCAAAGAAATAGCACTTCAGATTGATCGCCATTGCCGCATCCCAATAGGCTTCGGTCACCTCGGGCGTCTTGTGGCGCTGATCGTTTGCTGCGTTGTTCACCAGCACGGTGATCGGGCCGTGGGCCGCCGCAGCTTCCGTGATCGCAGATTGCAGCGCCTCCACATTTGTAATGTCGCAGGACAGAAACAGCGGTCGGTTGCCCGTCGCCGCTTCCATCTGGTCGCAAAAGCCCCGTGCATCCGACCGCTGCACGAAGGCGACTTTTGCACCCTGCCGCAGAAACCCTTCAGTCAAGCTGGCCCCGATACCAGAGCCGCCCCCCGTAATGAAAACGGATTGACCCTTCAGGTCGGGGAAAACGGGATGCTCTGTCATGGCGGACCTTTGTCGGGGTTGTGGGGGCAGAGCCTCCGGCGGGGATATTTGTACAAAGATGAACGGATCAGGCGGCCTTTCGGATGCGCAGCCAATCGGGAAGCCAGTCGCCATGCGCCGCGATCAGGTCATCTATCAGCGCATGGATCTGGCGCAGATCCAACTCGGCAGCGGTATGCGGATCCAGCATCGCCGCGTGATAGACATGCTCGCGGTTCTGATCCATCAACGCGGCAACGGTCAGTTCCTGCACATTCAGGTTGGTCCGCATCAGGGCGATCAGTTGTGGCGGAATGTCCTTGACCAGCGTCGGCTGGATGCCATTCGCATCGACAAGGCAGGGCACCTCGACCGCAGCCCCATCGGGCAGTTGCGGGATGTATCCCTTGTTCGCGATGTTGCCATAGATCACCGCCGGTTCGCCGGTGACAACCGCATTCATGATCGTGGCGGCATATTCGTGGCTGAGTTTTACCTCGATCCTGTCGGCGGTGCGATAGGTCTCGGCCTGCGCCGACCAGCGGGCGATCTGTTCCTCGCAGCGCAGCGGGTATTCATCCAGCGGAATGCGGAACTGCTCGATTAGGTCGGGGCGGCCGTCCTTGATGAACCACGGCACATATTCCGCGAAATGCTCGGAGCTTTCGGTGACGAAATACCCCAGATGCATCATCGCCTCATAGCGCGTCATGTTGGGGCAGCGTGCGTTCCAGTCTGATTCGAGGGGAATGCGCCCAGCGCGGTAGCCCTCACGCAGCGCGGGATAAAGGTCGCGATACGATCCATCCTGGTTCTTCGCTTCTAAGCTCAGGTAGAACGCCATATGATTGATGCCGGCCGCCTTGTAGCGCAGGTCGCTGACCGGCAGCCCAAGGTCACGCGCTAGTTCTGCCGCCGTGCCTTGCACCGAATGGCACAGGCCGACCTGCTTGAGGTCGGGATAGCGCGCCGACAGCGCCCAGGTGTTGATCGCCATCGGGTTGACGTATTGCAGCATCAGCGCGTCCGGGCAGACCGCCGCCATATCTTCTGCGATGCTCCACAGATGCGGTACGGTGCGCAGCCCGCGCATGATGCCGCCGACACCCAGCGTGTCGGCAATGGTCTGGCGCAAGCCATACTGCTTTGGCACTTCGAAGTCGGTTACGGTGCAGGGCTTGTAGCCGCCGATCTGGAACGCCACGATCACGAAATCTGCACCGTCCAGCGCCGCACGCTGGTTGGTATGGGTTTCCACGCGCGCCGACGCGCCAAGCGAGGCCACCATCTTGCGCGCCACCAGCGCGCTTTCGTCAAGCCGCTTCTGGTCGATGTCCATCAGGGCGATCGTTGCCCCCGACAGGGCAGGCTTGTGCAGCAAGTCGCCCACGATATTCTTCATGAAAACCGTCGAACCGGCCCCGATGAAGGCGATCTTCGTCATTTTACCGCTCCGAGAGTAAGACCCGCGATGAAGTGCTTCTGCATCAGGAAGAAGATCGCGACGGGGGGCAGGGCAGCGATGATCGACCCGGCTGAAAACAGATGCCACGAGGCAACCCATTGCCCCTTGAGCGAGTTCAGGCCCGCCGTGATGGGCTGTGCCTCGCGGCTTGTGGTCAGCACGGTGGCCCAGAAATAGTCATTCCAGATGAAGGTGAAGATCAGCACCGACAGCGCCGCGATGGCAGGCCGCATCAGCGGCAGCACGATGTGCCAGAAGATCTGGATTTCGCTGACCCCCTCCACCCGTGCGGCCTCGATCAGTTCGAACGGCAGCGCCTTGATGAAGTTGCGCATGAACAGCGTGCAGAACCCGGTCTGAAACGCGACATGGAACAGGCCGAGGCCCAGCGTGGTGTTGATCAGCCCCATATTGAAGGTCAGATCACGCACCGGGACCATCAGGATCTGGAACGGCACGAAGTTGCCCGCAACGAACAGGAAGAACACCAGCAGGTTGGATCGGAATTTGTAGATGCCCAGTGCATAGCCGGTCAGGCAGGACAAGGCGACCGCGCCGATCACCACCGGGATGGTCAGCCGGAAGGAATTCAGGATGTAGCGGCCAAGATCGGTGTTGCGGAACACGTCCGAATAATTGGAAAATGCGATGGCGCTGGGCATGCCGAAATAGTTGCCTTGTGCCAGATCCGCGGCCGGGCGCACCGATGTCAGCGCAACGCCCAAAAGCGGCAGTAGCCACAGCAAAAGCGCGATCGGCAGCGCCACCTTGTACATCAGTTGAGTCGAGCGCGCGGTCTGTTCGATGGGGCGGGGAAACATGGCCTAACGCTCCGTTTCGTCGCGCCACATCTTCCAGATGAAGCCCGAGATGAAGATCATCATGATGCCGAACAGCACCACGGCGATGGCCGCGCCATATCCCATGCGATAGCCGTATTCCGAGAGCGCCTGCTCGTACATATAGAACGACAGCACGCGGGACGATCCGTAGGGTCCGCCCGATGTCATGATCGACACCAGATCAAAGCTGCGAAGCGCGCCGATCACGGTCACCACAAGGGCAATGAAGGTGGCCGGGCGCAGTTGCGGCAGGATCACATACCAGAGCATCTTCCAGCCCTTCGCCCCGTCCAGCCGGGCCGCCTCGACCTGATCGGGGGCCACGTTGTTCAGGCCGGTCAGATACAGGATCATCACATAGGCGATCTGCGGCCAGAGGCCGGCCGCGATGATGCCATAGGTCACGAACCGTTCATCCGCCAGAATGGCCGTGCCCGCGCCGAAGATCAGTTCGGTCAGCATGTAGATCGGGCCAAAACCGGGGGCGTAAAACCACGAAAAGATCAGGCCGACGACAACCTGACTGATCACGAAGGGAAAGAAGAACATCGATTTGTAGAACCGGATGCCGCGCACCGTCTGGTTCAGGAAGATCGCAATAAACAGCCCGACCGGTACAGCCAGCAGATACAGCACGAGCCAGATCACGTTGTTTTTCAGCGAGGTGTAGAACGAGTCGTCGTCCCACAGCTCCACATAATTCGCGGTGCCGATCCAGACCTTTTCGCCAAGACCGTCCCAGTCATAGAACGAGATCCACATCGACTGAAAGATCGGGATCAGGACATAGACTGTGAACATCAGCAGACCGGGTGCCAGAAACAGCCATGGTGCAAGGCGGCGCTGGTTCGATTTCCAATAAGATGACATTGGCGCGTCCTTCGCGGGGGACCGGGCAGGGCCGTTTGGGGCCGGGCAGGAGTTCTTTTGAAAAAAACTCCCCGGACGGTGGCCGCCCGGGGCAGGCGCCCCGTTGCCGGGGCGCCTTCTGGGAGGCTTACTTGTAGACCTGACCGCGAACCTTTTCGAGACGCTCGAGGATTTCGTCCAGACGATCCGGCTTCACCATGAACTCCTGGAAGCCTTCCATGCCGGCCTTGGCCATTTCGGCGGGCGCGTCACGGTCGAAGAACTGCGCCAGCGCATAGGCCGACGACAGCGATTCGAAGCCTGCGACCAGGAATGGGTCGTCGGCAGGAACGGTCGAGTTCTTGTTGGTCGGAAGCTGGCTGAGCGCAGCGTTCAGCTTTGTCTGCGCGTCGGCACTGGCGACATATGCCAGGAACTTCTTCGCATCGTCCGGGTTCTTGGCGCCGGCCGGGATGTGGATCGTGTCGGTCGGCGCTTCTTCGGCGCGCGGCAGACCGGCCGTGATCTCCGGGAACACCATGAAACCAAGCGTCTCGTTCGTCATGCCACCTTGTTTGAAGTTGCCGACGGCGAAGTTGCCCATAACGTAGTTTGCGGCCTTGCCCTGCACCATAAGGGCTGCCGCTTCTTCCCATTCAAGGGCGGCGTGGTTGGCAGTGATGAACGGCTGGATGCGGGCCCACTGCGCGAAAACATCGCGCACTTTCTGATCGGTCCAGGCGATTTTGCCGGCCGTCAGGTCCATGTGCCACTCATAGCCATTGGTCCGCAGCGACAGATAGTCAAAAATACCTGCTGCGGGCCACAGAGCCTTAGTGCCGGTCGTCAGGCAGTCGATGTTCGCTGCTTTGAACTTTTCGCAGTTTGCAACAAACCCATCCCAGTTGGTCGGCACTTCCGCGCCAGCCGCTTTGTAGGCGTCTTTGTTGAAATAAATGCCCCACTGGTAGTAGGTGTAGGGAACGCCCCACTGCTTGCCGTCGATGGTCATCGACGCCTTGGCTGACGCCAGTGAGTCGCCCAGCCCCTCGGCGGTCCACACATCCGACACGTCCTGAAACTGACCAGCGTTGACGAAGGGGGCCATCCGGTTGCCGGCATACCAGTTCGCCAGATCGGGCGAGTCGGTTGTCAGAAAGTTGCGAATGGCGGTCTTGTAGCCCTCGTGGTCGAAGTTCTGCAAAACCACGTCGATATCTGGATTTGCCGCTTCGAAATCCGCGATCAGCGCTTCAAAGCCTGCCAGCGGGATCGGGTCAAAGTCGGCGTAGTAGGATAGCGTGCGCTGTTGCGCGAATGCCGAGCCTGACATCAGCAGCGTGGCCGCAACTGCGAACAGCACGCCCGTCTTGGAATGGACCATGGTTTCCTCCCTTTTGGTTCCATTATTTGAAACTTAGTCTTGAATGTTGAAAACTATGCTGCGTATCGTCTATCCTGTCAACAGGCTGCAGAGGGATCAAGCCGATGGGCGCGGAAGTTGGGGGCGATGGGACGGTGGGCAAGGCGCTTGACGTCCTTGACCGGGTGGCACAGGTCGGCCGCCCCGTCCGTTTCTCGGAACTTCTGGCCGAGGGTGGCTATCCCAAGGCTACGCTCTACCGCTTTTTGCAGACGCTGACCCATCAGGGGATGCTGGCTTATGATGCCGACCGGCAGACCTATGCGTTGGGGGTAAGGCTGGTCCGGCTGGCCCATGCCGCATGGTCGCAAAGCAGCCTTGCCCCGCTTGCAAGGCCTTTCCTCGACAGGCTTTCTTCCGATGTGGGCGAGACGATCCACCTTGCGCAACTGGACCTAGGACAAGTGCTTTACGTTGACAAACGCAATGCCGCCCGCCCGGTCGAGA
Organism: Rhodobacterales bacterium; assembly: GCA_031408575.1. Taxonomy (GTDB): domain Bacteria; phylum Pseudomonadota; class Alphaproteobacteria; order Rhodobacterales; family Rhodobacteraceae; genus Aliitabrizicola. The sequence goes on along the minus strand of JANNWS010000111.1, from coordinate 22,200 downwards.
TGTTCAGCCAGGCTGGCAAAGTCGGCCCCGCCTATTGCACCGGGGTGGGCAAGGCGATGATGGCCTTTCTGCCCGACGAGGCGCTGCAACGCGCCATCGAACGGCAGTCGTTTCACCGTTTCACCGATCAGACACTGGATACACCCGAACGGCTTCTGGCCGAGCTTGAAGTGATTCGCTGCCGGGGCTTCGCCTTTGACCGCGAAGAGCATGAACCGGGTATCATCTGCATCGCGCTGCCGATTCTGACCCGTGGCGGGCGGGTGATGGGGGCGCTGTCGGTCACCTCGACCACGGCGCGCAGCACGCTGGACACGCTGGCAGGTCTGGCACCGAACATACGCGAGACGGCGACACTAATTGCCGCCGAGGCGGAAAGCTGGCGCTTTCCGGAACAGGACAAAGCCTGAGAAAGGCACAAAGGGGGGACTATGGCCGAAGTAACGCTGGAGCGTGTCGTCAAGCGGTATGGCGACGCACAGGTGATCCACGGGGTCGATCTGACCGTCGAGGATGGGGAGTTCTGTGTTTTTGTCGGCCCGTCAGGCTGCGGCAAGTCTACGCTTCTGCGGATGGTCGCCGGGCTGGAGGAAACCACTGGCGGCACAATCCGCATCGGCGCGCGCGACGTGACCAAGACCGACCCGGCGGAACGCGGTATCGCGATGGTGTTTCAGACCTACGCGCTTTACCCGCACATGACGGTTGCCGAAAACATGGGGTTTGGCCTCAAGATGACCGGGCATCCCGCGGCGGAAGTTGCATCGAAGGTGAAAGAGGCCAGCCGAATCCTGAAACTGGACGACTATCTTGCGCGCAAGCCCAAGGCCCTGTCGGGTGGCCAGCGTCAGCGCGTTGCCATCGGGCGGGCCATCGTGCGCGGGCCGGATGTCTTTCTGTTCGACGAGCCGCTGTCCAACCTTGACGCCGAATTGCGCGTCGAGATGCGGGTCGAGATTGCCCGTCTGCACCGCGAGATCGGCGCCACGATGATCTATGTCACCCACGATCAGGTCGAGGCGATGACCTTGGCCGACAAGATCGTGGTTCTTCGCGCCGGCCGCGTCGAACAGGTCGGTCGCCCGCTTGATCTGTATCACGACCCCGACAACAAGTTCGTCGCGGGTTTCATCGGTTCGCCCGCAATGAATTTCGTGGCCGCCATCACGGAAAAAGGTGCCGTGCGTGCGCCCGGTCTGGGCGATGCCGCGATGCCGACCTCGGTGGCGCTGCCCGGAGCAGGGGCCAAGGTATCGGCCGGCCTGCGCCCGCAGCACCTGTCGATCGACCCGTCGGGCAGCACCCATCGCGTCGAGATGACCGAGGCGCTGGGCGGCGTGTCTTACCTCCACATCACGGCAACCACAGGTGAAAAGCTGGTGGTCGAGTCGCGCGAAGACCCGATTGTCGCGATGGGTGCAATGGCCGGTATCCGCTTTGACCCTGCCGATGTGATGTATTTTGCCGAAAGCGGTGCGCGCCTGCGCTGAGAAAGCACGGCCATCCTTTGGTTGGCAGGGGCCGGGCTACTGGCGCACCCCGGTCCTTCCGTCCGGCGCGCAGCGCCAGACGGAAGGACCGGGGTGCGCCATGATCGAGGGTCTATGGGTTGCGGCCGCGTGGCCCGGCTCATTGGCCGCGGCTGCCCGCCCTCATCCCAGCCGCAACGCTTCCAGTTCCGCCCAGTCGTCGGCGGGAATGACGTGCGGAGGGTCGCTCACGTCCTGCGTCCAGCCATAGATGCACAGAAACGGCACCGGCCCCACTTTCGTCAAATGCGGCGCATCCGGTTCGTTCCAGACCGGAACATGAGCCTGCTTCAGGCAAAGGGGCCCACCCGGCACAAACCGCCATCCATGCGGGCCGGTCAATGGCACATAAAGCTCGGGCGCCTTGTGGTGATGGTCCCGGTAAAGCAGATGCGGTGCGATCAGAAACAGCCCCAGATCAAAGCCCGTGGCCTTGATCGGACCGCTCTTGCCGATGACGATGCAATAGGCATTGCCCGCAAGAAACGTCTCGCCAATTTCCTCAACCGGGTAATCGGAAAAGTGTAGCCAACCGAGAAATGGCGCGGCGTCCTCGATTGCCATGGCGAGCGAGGCATGGGTTTTCCGTAGCGCTGCAAGCGCTGCCTCAAGATGCTGCGACACCACCGGATGCGCCCGCCCGAGGTCGGGATCAATCACACCGTTCCGCCAGTTTGCAATCCCGGCCCGAACTGCCGCAATACCCGGTCCGGCAAGCGATCCGAGGTAATGGTCGATCTCATCAACCAGTGCGGTAAGTGCCACCTGTGGCTTCAGTGCCAAACGATCAGTCATGTCACAGCCCGATACAGCACCGCCGCTCTTCTCGCCAGCTCCGTCCGCGACTGACTTGTGCGACGTTGACGATTGTTCCGAATGGCCGCGCTGTCCATCGTCGTAGTAGCAAAAGTCGGACGCTGGGATGCAGCAAAGGACATCACCGGGCCGGAGGGGTCGCTGACCTCGCCCGAAGCGCGGTTGGTCCACGGCACCGCGATGAGTGTCGATGGCCGAGGATCGCCTGCCGGACCATCCGAAGCTGGTCCGGACGATTGTTGGGCAACGGCACCTGTCATGGCAGCCCAACAGTCTTTGTTGGCTGCGATGGCGATAAATCTGGATGCAGCCGGCTTCAAACCAGAATGAAACCCCGCAAAGTGACAGTCAAAAGCAGCTTCATAACCCCCGGCACAGGCCTTCATCTTGAGCATGAGTTTTGCGGGGCCAGCGCCATCATGATGCTAATGTGAAGGCCGAACCGGGGATGGTGGCCCGGTTGATGGCATCGAAATCCCAGGCGATGCCAAGACCCGGTGCATCTGAAGGGATGGCGTGGCCGCGCTCGATCCGCATCGGTTCTGTCGTCAGACTATCGATTTGCGGGATGTATTCGACCCAGCGGGCATTGGGCACGGCGGCACAAAGCGAAACATGCAACTCCATCAGGAAATGCGGGCAAACCGGGATGTTGAAGGTCTCGGCCAGATGCGCCACTTTCAGCCATGGGGTAATGCCGCCAATGCGCGCCACGTCGACCTGCACGATGGAACAGGCCCCGCGTTGCAGATATTCGCGGAAGTGCTGCGGCGAATACAGGCTTTCACCGACTGCCACCGGCAAAGTGGCGGTTTCCGACAGGCGCTGGTGGCCCGACAGATCATAGGCTGGCAGCGGCTCTTCCAGCCAGGCGATGTCAAGCGGCGTCAGGCAGCGCGCACGGCGGATCGCCTCGTCAACTGTAAATCGCTGGTTGGCGTCCGTCATGATCTCGAACGCGGGGCCAACCGCGTCGCGCACGGCAGACAGGCGGGCCACATCTTCGGACACATGCGGGCGCCCTATTTTGATTTTTGACCCGCCAAAGCCCAATTCCTTGGCACGCACCGCGTCATCAACAAGTTCGGCGGTGTCGATATGCAGCCAGCCGCCTTCGGTGGTGTAAAGCGGGATGCGGGATTGGGCGCCGCCCGCCATCCGGTGCAAAGGCTCGCCGGCGCGCTGGCATTTCAGGTCCCAAAGCGCCGTGTCGATGGCGGCAAGGGCAAGCGAGGTGATGGCACCGACCGACGTTGCATGGGTCATGAACAAGAGGTCGCGCCAGATCCGTTCGATCTCTGATGCGTCGCGCCCGATCAATGCCGGGACGAGCGTGTGGCGCAACAGTGCCATCACCGCAGGTCCGCCTGTGCCGATGGTATAGCTGTAGCCGGTGCCGATCGCCCCGTCGGCGTCGGTGATCCGCAGAATCGGGGTTTCCTGACTGACAAAGCTCTGTATCGCGTCGGTGCGCTTCACCTTCGGGATCAGGTCGACCATCAGGGCCTCGACACGGGTGATCTTCGCCATTTGCCCTCCTCAGGCCGCCTGTTGCCCGTGAATGAAGCCCATGATGGCTTTCGACACGGCATCATAGTTGCGGTCGTTTTCCACCTCGCCCTTGATCCGGTAGCCGTCCATTACCAGAATCCGGTCTGCCACATCGACCATCTCGGGCATGTCGGACGTGATCAGCAGCACGGCGGTGCCGTGGCCTGCCAATTCATGGATCAGGTCGTGCATGTAGGCCTTGGTCTTGATGTCGATGCCGACAGTGGGTTCGTCGATGATGAGCAGCTTGACGCCTGCCGCCATCCACTTCGCGACCGAGACCTTTTGCTGATTGCCGCCTGACAGGTTCCCGATGGTCTGATAGATTGAAGGCGTCTTGAGCTCCAGACGGCGCAAGATGGGACCAACTTGCGCGTTGACCGTCCTGTCGCGCAAGAAGCCCAGACGGTTCGCCAACTTGCGCCAAATGGTGATGCCGCCATTCGCCAGAACCGAATGCAGCAGGATCAGGCCTTCCTGCTTGCGATCTTCCGACACATAGCCGATCCCGTGACTGTGCAAAGCCCCTGCCACCGAGGTGATATGAACGGTTTCGCCTTCAACCCTGACGTCGCCGGCCAGTTGCTTGGACAGGCCCAAAATGGACCGCGCAAGCTCGCTGCGTCCGGCCCCGACAAGGCCGTAAAGCCCGACAATCTCGCCCGGCCGCACCGAAAGGGTGATGTCGCGGTGACCGAGACCTGACGCATAGCCCCGCATTTCCAGGTAGGGCGTGGCGTCGGGTTTGGGGCGGGGGGCGCGTTTGGTGATGCGTTCGGCCCGGCCGATCATCATCTGAACCACATCGCCACGGTTAAGCGTGGTCAGATCGGCACTGTCGCAGGCGTTGATGCCATCGCGCAGCACCGTCACCCGGTCACAAATGTCGAACACCTCTTCCAGCTTGTGGCTGACAAAGCCGATTGCAACGCCGTCATCGCGCAAACGGCGCAAGATGCGAAACAGCACAGTCGACTCGTTTGGCGTCAGCGAGGCCGTCGGCTCATCCAGAAGCAACACCCTGGATTTAAGCGACAGTGCCTTGCCGATTTCGACCAGTTGCATCTGTGCGACCGACAGCCGCGAAACCGGCGTGCGCGGATCTACCTCAAGGTCGAGCAGTTTCAGCCAAAGCTCTGCTTCGCGGTAGATGGCGGCGTAGTTGACCTTCGACAAGGCATGCGCGCCCAGCCGGTCGAGCATGATGTTCTCGCCGACCGAAAACCGTGTCACCAGATTGCGCTCCTGATGCACAACGCCAAGCCCGCCCGCCGCCGCCTGACGCGGATTGGCAAACCGAATGGGCGATCCGTTCATCATGACGCTGCCAGCGTCTGGCTGGTAAATCCCCGTGACAATCTTGATCAGGGTCGATTTTCCAGCGCCATTCTCGCCCAGAAGCGCGTGAACAGACCCCGCCGTCATCGTCATCGACACATCATTCAAGGCCTTCACGCCGGGGAAGGATTTGCTGACATGGGATACCTGAAGGGCGGTCATGCGCCCGCCCCCCGTGCCTGCATGCGGGTAATGCGCACCTCGCGCAGGCGGTTGATCGCAACCGCCCACAGGATCAGCGCCCCCAGCACGATCTGCACTACAAAGGGGTCGATGTTGAACATCACCAGCGCCTGCGTGATGATCGCGATGATCACGACACCAAAGAACGTGCCGCCCACCGAAACCCGCCCCCCACTCAGCACCGCGCCACCAATGACAGGTGCTGCAAAAGATGAGATCAGCCAATCGTCGCCGATCGTCGGCTGACCGATCTGCAGCTTGGCCACCAGCATTATACCCGCAACTGCCGCCAGAAGGCCCGACAGCGCGTGCGCCCAGATGATCGTGGCCTTGGGATCAATGCCCGACAACTCTGCCGCATGCGGGTTTGATCCCATCGCAAGGATATGCCGCCCGATCCGCATGCGGTTGAACAGATACCACATGCCGACGCTGCAGATCACCATCGGCACCATCAGCCAGGGCAACGGCCCCAGTACCGATCCGGTGCCAAAAGCCTTGACCACATCGGGCACGCCGTAAAACGGCTGGGCCTCGGTGACGCCAAGGTTGATGCCCTTGAAGATCTGCAACCCCGCCAGCGTGATGATGAACGCGGAAATTGCGGTGCGCGCGATGATGTAGCCACCTGCCATGCCCGCCGCAACGCCGATGCCCAGACCAAAGGCCAGAGCCAGCGGCACCGGAACACCGAATTTCTCGATCACGCCGACAAAGCTGATCGCGACCAGACCACCGATGGAACCCAGTGCCAGGTTCATCTGACCAATGCCGATGATCACCAACTGGCCGAGGGCGATCACCATATTGACCGAGATTGCCGAGACCAGCACGAAGATGTTGAAAGACGACAGAAACGCGGGTTGAAACAGGCTGATGCCGATCACCGCGACGGCACTTACTATGCCCGGACCAATCCAGTCATTGTCAAACGCCCGGATCAGGCGGCCATCGGTGTTCGATTGCGCGGCCATCAGATCATTCCCTTGTTCGTGAGGAACTGTTGCCGTGCGCGGTCCGCCAGCACAGCCAGCAATAGCATCATGCCGAGGCTGGCAAGGATCCAGAATTCACCCACCCGCATCAGCAACAGGCCCGAGGTCATCACCGTCACGAAAGTGGCACCCAGCAAGGTGCCCATCACTGAGACCCGCCCTCCAGACAGCAGCGTGCCGCCCAAGACCGGGGCCAGGAAGGCAGGCAGCAGCCAGTCTTGCCCCAGATGCCCGGCCATTGACGGCACCGAAGCCCCGGTGCGCGCGGTCACCATCAACCCGGCGACAGCGGCCAATGCGCCGGTCAGCATGTGACAGGCCATGATGATACGACCGCTGCGGATGCCCGAAAGCTCGGCTGCGCGTGTGTTGGCACCCACCGCCAGCATCTGACGACCAAGTGCAGTCAAGTTGTAAAACGCTGCCAACGCCGCGCACATCGCGATCGAAATCAGCAAAAGCGGTGAGATGGTCTTGAAGAACTTCATCTTGCCAAAGGCCTGCACCTCTGGCGGCAGGCCATTGAAGGCAGCGGCCTTGGTCAAAAAGATCATGATGCCGAAGAATATGCTCATGCTGGCAAGGGTTATGATGAAACTGTGGACACCCGATTTCACCACGGTAAAGCCGTTGATGAAGCCAAGGCTTGCGCCAAATAGGACTGCCACCGGGATCGCCAGATAGATCGGCAGGCCCAGCATCTGCACCAGCCAGCCAAAGACCATCGCCGCGCAAACACCGATGGCTCCTACCGAAAGATCAAGGCCCCCGGTGACGATCACGGCCATCATCGCAAGCCCGATCATCGTATCGATGCCGATCTGGCGGCCAATGGTGAACAGGCTGAACGGCGAGGTGAAACCGTCCAGCGTCGTCGAAAATACCAGCACCGTCAGCGCGATCAGAACCGCGAGACCAAATTCGTTGCTCAGAAGCAATCGCAAACCGCCAGAGGCCCGGCCATTCCGGGCCGCGCGCTGCGCGGGGGGGTCAGCTTCGGTCGCGAGGTGGCTCATGGATCACTTCAATCTGAAATAGTGCACGAAAGCGTGGCGGCTGTTGCAGTGAACAGCCGCCACGGTGCCGCAAGACAGGGAGTATGGCTTACGAGCAGGTCAGGAAGTCTTTGTCCATGCTGGCCTTGAGGTCAGCCGAGATGCCGACCATCGCGGTCACATAAGTCGGAGCACTCGCAGCGTCGACAAACACCGTGCCGCTGTCGACGAACTTCGTGGTCAGCGCATTCGACTTCCACGGCGCGTCAGCCTTCAGGGTGCAGCCGTTGCGCAGCTTGTCCAGAACGTAGGACCCGATAAAGCCCTGGCCGTAGGGGTTTTGCAGCATGGAGCCATCGACAAAGCCATCTGCGATGGCCTGAATCACCACTTCGTCATGATCGATCGCAACCATCTTGATGCGCTTGTCACCGATCTTGCGCAGCGAGTTCGACGCAACAACTGCAGGAACCCAGGCGGTGGTAACGATGCCGTCAACACCAGCGGCATTCGCGGCCAGATAGGCGTTGATCTTTTCTTCCGCGGGCTGCGGCGCGTCGATATCGGCGATGACCTGAACCACTGTCACAGCGCCATTAGTCTCATCCGCCGCTTTTTGTACGGCGTCGATGCGCAGTTGGGTGTTCGGGTCCACAAGAAAGCCGGTGAAGTGGGCAATCTTGCCTTTGCCACCCATCACGCGGATCAGCTCTTTCGTGCCAAGGTAGGCTGAATTGCCAGTGTCGGTGCCAAGACAGAACAGCGCGGGCGACGGGTCTTTCAGGCAGCCCGCCGTGGCGATGACCTGACCGCCGTTGTCAACCAGTTCTTGCGCAACCGAATTGGTGCCAACGGCGTCACCCGGGAAAATCAGGAACGAGTTGTAGCCCTGGGTCAGCAGGCTTTCGAGCAGCTGGCTTTGCAGGCTCAGTTCCCATTTGGCCGGGACGCGGTAGTCACCGGCACCAAGATCGAACTCCTTCATCGCATCCGTGCCGGCTTGTTCCCAAGCGGCGAAATAGGGGTGTGGGCCGCCCGGAACAAGCGCGACTTTGGTGCCCGGATCAGCAAGTGCGGGGGCGCAGAAAGCGGCGCTCAGCAGCAGCGCGGCGGCTGCTTTCGATATCGAGTTCATCATGATCCCTCCCGAGGACAGGCCGACTTCGGCATGCTTATCATACTAATATATTGGTTATTTGATGCAACCCTTTTTCTGATCGACTCTTCTGTTCTGGGTACGCACGGTCAGAAAACCGCCAGCGCGTCGAAATTTTGCCAGTCCAACGCGGGCGTATCGCGCACGAGTGCTGTATTGCGGGCCAGGCTGCTGGTTTTGGCGGACCCGATCAGCACCGATGCTACCGCCGGGTGATCCAGAACGAATCGCATTGCGGCAGCGGGCAAAGTCGAGCCTTGCCGTTCTGCCTCGGCTTTCATTGCGTTTACCCGAACGACGATGTCCGCACTCGCCGGGCCATAATCATGATGCGCGCCCGGCACAGCCCCGGTCGCCAGAATGCCAGAGTTGAACACCCCGCCGATCACCACACCGGTGCCTGCAGCCAGGCATTTGGGCATCACTTCGGCGGCGCCGGTCCGGTCCAGCAGTGTGTAGCGCCCGGCAAGCAGCACGCAATCCATGTGCGCACGGTCGATCACGTTCAACACCGCAGGCACGTCGTTGAAGCCGATCCCATAGCCTGAAATCGCCCCTTGCGATTTCAACTGATCCAGCGCTTTCAGACCCTCGTCCATGAATGTGGCGAAATGGGCGTCATACCCCGCCCCAAGACTGCGCACTTCCAGATCGTGCACATATAGGATGTCAATTCTGTTCAGTCCCAGCCGGGCGAGGCTGAACTCGTAAGACCGCATGATCGCATCATAGGAATAGTCGAAGTCTACGGCAAAAGGCAGCGGATCAACAAAACCGTGGTCTGGCACCCGGTCGTTCGGCACCGCCCGCAGCAGCTTGCCAACCTTGGTTGACAACACATAGCCGGACTTGTCGCGCAGGAAATCGCCGATCCGACGCTCTGACAGGCCAAAGCCGTAGAACGGCGCGGTATCAAAATAGCGCATTCCCTGGTCCCAGGCGGTCTGCATCGCGGCCATCGCCGCCTCTCGTCCAACTGGGGCATAAAGCCCGCCAATCGCGGCACCTCCAAAGCCCAGTTCAGTAAGCTGCAATCCGGTCGTTCCAAGCATGCGGGTGATCATCTTGCTCCTTCAGCTCCTTGCATTCAGGCGCAGTTGCGCGGCGGGCAGGGCGCCCAGATTGCGAATGTCGGTCAGGGCGGCTTCCAGCGTTGCGGTGACACTCGGGTCAACCCCCCCCCCGAACACCGGCACAAAGCCAAGGAAGGCGGCTACGGTATCCGCCACCGAAACCTGCGGCCCCGGCAGACCTGACCAGCCCTGCAACTGTGGGTCTGACAAAGGCATCGCGGCCCCCGCCTCATTTGCGCCCTGGCAAGATCTGATCCATGCAGCCAGAGCAAAACCAAGCATCGGCACCGGGCGACCCATCGCCAGCAGTTCCCGCATCGGAGCGACAATCCGTTGCGGCATTTTCAGGCTGGCATCGGTCGCGATCTGCGCGCATCGGTGATGCAGCGCCGTATTGTCGAACCGGGTCAGCAGCCGCGCGGTATAGCCTGCCACATCAATTCCCGGTGCGATGGTCGGGGCAACTTCTGCCCAATAGGCGGTGATGAAGGCGCGGATCACCGGATTGCCGATTGCCTCGGCCACGGTGACATGGCCCGAGATCCGTCCGATCGCCGCAATCGTCGAATGCGCACCGTTGAGCAGCCGCAACTTCATCGCCTCGAACTGGGCGACGTCGCTGGCAAACTCGACACTCGAGCGTTCCCATTCCGGGCGGCCAGACGGAAACCGATCCTCGATCACCCATTGGAAAAACGGCTCGGCCAGCACGGGCCACGCATCCCGCAAGCCCAGACGCCCCCGGATCATCTCGCGGTCGGCGTCGGTTGTGGCGGGTACAATCCGATCTACCATGCAGGATGGGCAAGCGACTTCGCCCTGAATGAACCGGCCAAGGTCTTCATCTTGCGTCGCGGCCAATTGGGACAACACCCTGTGCGTCATATGGCCGTTGTCAGGCAGGTTGTCACAGGACAGGACAGTAAACGGCTTTACCCCCGCGATCCGGCGCAGCGCCAAGGCCTGCACCACAATTCCCAGTGCCGTGCGGGGAGCATGGGGATGCGCAAGATCATGCTGCACGCCCGGATCGTCCAGCCGCAAATCGCCGCTGGCCACACTGGCGGTATAGCCCTTCTCGGTCACCGTCAGCGATACGATCCGGACACCCGGATTTGTCATCGCCGCAAGCAATGCGCCCAAATCTTCGGGGGCCACAAAAGTCTGGCCAACCGAGCCGATGACCCGCAACGCCTGCGCGTGATTGTCGCGCAGCGCCAAAGTATACAGCCCGTCTTGCGGGTTCAGGGCATCGCGGGTGCCGGCACTGCGCAACGACGCCGCCACGATTCCCCAGTCTTTTGCCCCTGCGTTCAGGCAATCATCGGTAAACACTGCCTGATGCGCGCGGTGAAAGGCCCCGACGCCCAGATGCACGATCCCGGTTCGCACCGCCGCGCGATCATAGCGCGGTCGCGCCACATCATGGGGCAACTGACCCAAAGTGGCATTGCAAAGCCGTTTCATAGCCGCCCTTCATCCAGCCGATAAGCTTCGGCTGCCGCCCCCCACAGCACGGCCTGTTGATCTTTTTGCTCCAGCAAAGCCACTGCGTCCCGCACGAGATCAACCGTACGCTGATAGTCCGAAGCCAGCAGACTTACAGGCCAATCGCTGCCCATCATGCAGCGCTCCGGACCGAAAATCCGCAGCACTTCGGCGATGTAGGGGGCAATTTGTACCGGCGTCCACGTCGCCCAGTCAGCCTCGGTCACCATGCCGGACAGCTTGCACCAAACCTGACCCGCTTCACCGAACGGCCGCATCAGATCGGCCCAGCGATCAAACCCATGTTCGGTAATTGCGGGCTTGGCGATATGGTCAATGACAAAGCGCAAGCCGGGAACCGCCCGAACAGTCTCCAGTGCCGCCACCATCTCGCGCGGGCGGATCAGAAGGTCATAGGCCAGCCCCCGCGCCTGCACCGCCCGCAAGCCGCGCCGCACATCTGGCCGGCACAGCCAGCGCGGGTCGGCCTCGTCGTGCACTTGATGCCGGATGCCAACAAGCCACTTGCCACCCGGTCCGGCCAGCAGGCTGTCAAGCACCTCGGCCACATCATCCGCAGTCAGATTGACCCAACCCACAACGCCCGCGATGAAATCGGTCGCCTGCGCCAGTGCCAGAAACGCTTTCGTTTCTTCAATGCTGGACCAGGTCTGCACCAGAATGGTCTTTTGCACCCCCGCAGGCGCCAAAAGCGGGCGCATGTCATCGGGGGTGAACACGCGGCGTATTGGCAGCACCGGGCCAACCATCCAGGGATAGTCGCCGGTGTTCGGGTCCCAGAAATGATGATGCGCGTCGATGGCAGTCAGCTTGGCGGAAGGCATCATTAGTCAATCCATGTGAAAGACATTTTCCATGTAGGCCCACCATTCGCCGGGCTTGCGCGTGGCGAAGGGATCCTGACAGGGGTCCGTTTCACGCAACCAGCGCTGCGTTTCGGGGTCAGCGGCAATTGCCCGGCCCGAGGCCGCAAAATCATCGCCGTGATACTCGAAGGTACCGAACAGCAGATTCTCCGGCTCTTTCAGGTAGATGTCGAACCTGCGCCAGCCATTGTGCCGCATCGCATCCAGCACACCCGGCCAGACATCGGCGTGCAGCCGCTTGTAATCCGCAACACGGTCTGCCTTCAGGCCGATGACCATCCCGAACCGTTTAGTCAAAGTGAATTCCTCCGTTCAGATCAATGACTTCGCCGGTAATGAACCCGGCCAAAGGCGAGGCGAGGAACATGACGGCGTGTGCTACCTCTTCGGGTTCACAAAACCTTCCGACAGGAATGATCGCAAGCTGCGCCTGACGCTGCGCCTCGCTTAACTGTTCGGAAATCATCGGCGACATCACATAGGCGGGTGCTATTGCATTGGACGTCACGCCCTCGCTCGCTACTTCCCTGGCAATAGAATAGGTCAGTCCGATCATCGCCGTCTTCGACACCGAATAGGCCGTGCCCGCAGTAAGCCCGCCGCATTTGGCGGCGTAAGAAGACATGTTGATCACTCTGCCCCAGCGCGCAGCGCGCATTCCCGGCAGGAACGCCTGCGCCAACAGGAACGCTGCATCGACGTTGACGCCCTGAACCCGGTGCCATTCCTGCAACGAGGTCGCCGCAATCTTTGCAAGGTTCAGGATGCCGGCGTTATTGATCAGAATGTCGATGCGACCAAAGCGCGACAGCACATCTGCCGCCGTAGCCGACACTGCCTCAGCATCGGAAAGGTCAACGATGACGGCATGTCCATGCAGCTCGGCCGCTAAAGCCTGCGTCGTTTCCCTGGCTACATCGACCAGAACGACCAGAGCGCCCTCTGCGACCAGCGCCCTTGCAATAGCCGCGCCGATCGCCCCCGCGCCACCGGTGACCAAAGCCGTCTTTCCACGCAGTTTCATGTATGACGACGCCCTTCATTTCTGCCCCTCGCCCAAAACGTTCTGCCAACCGGCCAAGGCTGCGGGCAGGGCGATGTGCTCAGTCGGCTGGCCAATGCTCGGTAACAGCGGTCGTTTGGAGGCCACAGACACAAGCTTGCAAAATAACTCATATATTGGTATTTTTTAACTGTCAACGCACGCAAGCGCGCTTTGGCATCCGACCTCGAGTGCGACGCAGCCAAGGACGCCCATGTTGCAAAGACTATCCGCTGCAGCTATCTGATGGCTTGGAAATAAGGCGGAAGATATGGCCCGACCCAGGAAAATGGACGCAACTGATCAGGGCCACCCAAGTTACGGTATATTGGGCCTGCCCGATCATCTGATTGATTTGATTGATCCCGCTTTGCCAAAGACAGCGCAGGTCTACGGCATCATGCGCCGCGCAATCGTCAACCTGCATCTTGCGCCGGGCAGCAACGTCAGCGAAAAATTGATCTGTGATCAACTGGGCATCTCGCGCACGCCACTGCGCGAAGCGATCTTGCAACTTCAGTCCGAAAATCTGGTTTCGGTGGTGCCCAACTCTGGCACCTACGTGTCCAAGATCGACTTGCAATCGGTATTTGACGGGCAACTCGTGCGTGAGGCGCTGGAGTTGAAGGTCGTGCGCCTTGCCGCCAGCCGGATGACCTCGCAGTTCGAGCGCGCGCTGGATTTCAACTTGCACCAGCAAAAGCGAATGGCGGCGGATTTTGATTACGATGAGTTCTACCTTCTGGACGAAGCATTTCATGCGATGATCTGCGAGTTCGGTGCTTCGGCCTACATCTGGAAGATCATCAATGGCGCGAAGGCGCAGTTGGACCGGGTGCGCCGCATGTCTTATCCGCTGGTCAGCCATCTTGACCTGGTGCTGAACGAACATGTCGCCGTGGTTGACGGGTTGAAGCAACGCGAGCCCGAGATAGCAGCCGAAGCGATGAAAGTTCATGTGGACCGGGTTTTCACGGTGATCCGCCGACTGATCGTCGAACGTCGTGACTACTTTGCTGCGGACGCAGGCGAACTGCTGGATGGCTATGTCAACGGTCGTTGATCCGATGACCCGCTTGAAAGTGGCCTGTATCGGCGAGTGCATGATCGAACTTGGCCAGGTTGATCTGGCGAATGGCACCGCGCGTCTGGGTTTTGCCGGCGACACTCTGAATACGGCAACTTACCTTGCGCGACTTGGCTGCGACGTGGCCTATGTCACCAATCTTGGCACTGACACCTTCTCGACGCAGATGCTGCACGCCCTCGAAGCCGAGACGATTGACTGCCACCTGATCGGGCGGCATCCGGACCTCCTGCCGGGCATCTACGCGATCGAGACCGACCCGACCGGCGAGCGGTCTTTCCGATATTGGCGCGAAGCCTCTGCCGCGCGGTCATTGTTTTCCGGTGTGGGTGCCGGCCTTGCTGATCTTTCGAAATTTGATGTGGTGTATCTGTCGGGCATCACACTGGCCATCCTGCCACCAGACGTTCGCTCTGCCTTGATTGCCACCGCCGGGAAACTGAAGGACGCGGGCAAGCACGTGGTATTCGACACCAACCATCGCCCGCAGCTCTGGCCGGATACCGCGACAGCGCAAGCCTGTTTTGCAGCGATGTGGGCGGCGACCAGCCTTGCCCTGCCGTCCTACGACGACGAAGAACGGCTTTTCCCCGGCCTGTCGCCACTGGAGGTCATCGACCGGATTGCCTCATTCGGGCCAGCCGAAGTGGTGCTGAAAAACGGGGCGCGGGGGCCGATGATCCGCTTTGACGGCGAGACGTTTCAAACCGCCCTGCCGGCAGCAGACAGGGTGGTTGACACATCTGGAGCGGGCGACAGCTTTAATGCCGGCTATCTGGCTGCGCGTCTGCAAGGGATGGCTCCTGTGCAGGCGGCGGACGCGGGCCATAAGCTGGCCTCGGCCGTGATCGGCCACTACGGTGCGGTTATCCCGCGCGCCGCGATGCCACCGCCTTTTTCCCGTGACAGTTCAATCGGAACAGCGTGAGCTGACGGCCTAGCCGATGGCTATCAGGTGATTGTCCCAAGCGGTTGCTGCGGTGCCCAGCAGGTGCAATCCGGTGTCGTCGCAGGCATTGATCGCACCCAGCCCGTCGGTCACGACAAACCCGCCCTTCCCCGCCGCAATGCCCGACACGTCCTGTCGGCGGATCGTCGCGCGCGGCTGGCCGTCCGTTCCAAAGATCATCACGACCCCGCCGGGGGCCGATGTGATCCCGACCCGGCTACCCGTCGCGTCGATGGCAATCGACCCGGCATAGCCCTGCATCAGGATTGCGTCTTGGTCTGCCGTTGGGCAAAGCCGGATCGGCGCACCCCGCCGATGCAGGCCCAGAAGCGGTACTGTCAGGCCCGGATCGCCTTCCCACTGCATCGCAATGGCCACCAGCCCGTCGGGGCCAAGTGCCAGATGGCGCATCGAGTTCTGGTGGTATTGGTGTTCAAGTTCCACCTGATCCACCAGTCTGCCATCGGCTGACAGATAGCTCAGGTTCGGTCGCATCGTTTCGATGTTCAGCTTTTCGCGGTCGTCCGGGTCGGTCCGGATGCCGCCATTTGCCACCAATAAGCCGCCATCGGCCAATCGCTTCACGTCATGCGGGCCGACCCCGTGGGTCGCAACTTCGGTCAACCGCGCATAGCCGCCCTCGGCGTCCCAGATGCCAAGGCGACCCTCGCTGGTTTGCGACACGACTTCCGATGTGTAAAGCAGGCTGCCATCCTTTGAGAACACGCCATGCCCGTTGAATTGCCGCCCCTCGGGCGGTGACAGGCGCGCGCGAACCGTGCCGGTCGCGCAGTCTATCACAAGGGCAAAGACGCCGGGGCGGCGCGCAAAGGCCACTGCTTCGGGCCGTATCGGATGGGCCGCCGCCGCGTGGCCACGCGCGGGCAAGGCCAGCCGGAACAGGCCTTGTCCGTTGCCCGACAGCCCATGCAGCCAGCATTGACCATCCGGATCACGCGCGGCCGCAAGGTAAGCAGGGCTGCCGATCTCGGCCCAAGACAGCCTGGGCAGGGCCGAAGCGATAAGCCCGCCAAGCACGGTGCGGCGTGTGGTCATCTTAATCCCCGTCTCCGGCGTTAAAGCCGATGCCAACCCCAAGAGCCGGCCCGATCTCGGCCAGCGCCGCGTCGCGGGTGGCAAGGATGGCCTGCTGCACGATCTTCACCTTGAGCCAGCCCTGCGGTTCGGTCACGCCGGCAAACACCGGGTCATCCAGCGTGGTGGCAAGGCCGATCGCCCGGTCGAACGCCGCCTGTGCCTGCGGGCTGTCGGCCGCTAAGGCCACCGCCAGCCCGCGCAACGCCGTCAGGGACAATTGCAGGTTCCGCAATGAGCGCGCCGAAGCCCGCGTCTCGGCCCGTTCTGGGCGCGGCTTGTCAAAGCTACCAAGCGGGCGGCCGATCCGCTGTTCGGCATTGAACTCCAGCCCCGCGATAAGTTGGGTGAACATCGTCTGCCGCGCCTCGATGGGTGATAGAAACTGCGTGTTCCCCGTTGCACCGGCCATCGTCAGCGCCTCGGCAAAGCCACCCGTCCAACCTGCCTCGGTCTGGGCTGCCATGCGCGCAAGATCGGCGGCGATCGCGCGCGTGAAGGTGCAGGCATAGTCGCCCGTCGCTTCGCCGTACAGCAGCCGCTCCATCGCGAACAACCCCCGCGCCGCGACCGAAACCTGAGCAAACGCGCCGGGATCGGTCACCGACGGGTCTTGCGATGCAAGCTGTGCGGCGACGGCCTTTTTGCCCAGCCCTTTTGGATCGGGCCAGAACGCAATGGCCAGCATCCGCCCGTCAGCCTCTGCCGGGCCAAGGCGCAGATGAGACACGCCAAGCCAGGCATCAAAGGCGGCGTCATAGGCCGGTTGCAGGGCCGCCGGATCACAATTGCCCTGCGCCGCCGCACTCAGTGCCGCTGTGGCCTCGGTGAAGGCGGCGTATCCGGGCAGCACATGGGCTGCCACCGCCTTGGCCACATCCGCGTGAACCGGTGTCGCAAGAACTGTGGCAAGGGCAAGATAGCGCAGCATCACAGGCTCTCCAGAAAGGTGATCAGCGCTTGGCGGTCTGGCTCGGGCAGTTTTATCACCGCGTTACGGGCTGATGCACCTTCGCCGCTATGCCACAAGATCGCCTCCAGCAGATTGCGCGCCCGACCGTCGTGCAAAAACCGGGTGTGGCCGCTGACCGCTTCGGTCAACCCGATGCCCCACAGGGGCGGCGTGCGCCATTCCCGCCCCGTCGCCAGCGCCTCGGGGCGATTGTCGGCAAGGCCTTCGCCCATGTCATGCAGCAAAAGGTCGGTGTAGGGCCAGATCAACTGAAAGCTCTGCTCGGGCTGGTCTGTCAGCCGGTTGGTGACAAACTTGGGCGTGTGGCATCCGCCGCAGCCCGCCTGATCGAACAAAGCCTTGCCGCGCAGCACATCGGGCGCAGCCACGTCGCGCCGCACTGGCACAGCTAGGTTGCGCGAATAATAGGTCACCAGATCAAGACTTTGGCCATCCACCTCCAGCCCGTCACGCAGGCCCGGCTCCTGCCCATGCGGGGCGCTGCGGCAATCGGTCTGCACGGCGGTGCAATCCCCCCAGGGATCGGGGTGCAACGGCGTCGAAAGGCCCATATCGCCCGCAAAGGCCCCTGCCGATTGCTCTTTTACCGTGGGCGCCCCGGCCTTCAGCCCGAAGCGGCCCAGCATCGGTCCGTCATGCTCGATGGACCAGACGATGTTTGGCCGCCCCGAGATGCCGTCACCGTCGGCGTCTTCGGGGTCGGCACCGGCAAGAATGTCTGCCGCAGGCACCGCCTCCAGCAGCCCCAGCCCGATCATCTGCGGCGCCACACGCGGCGACAGCATGACAGCGGCATCTAGCGGGCCATGCGACACGTCAGCCACCGCATAGGCGGGCGCCTGTAGGGTCACCACCGTGCCATCGGCCAGGGCCACAGTCTGTTTGGTTGTCGTGATCACCATGCGACCTTCGGCAACCAGACCCCGGCTGGCAAAATTCTGCAACTGGCCGCCATAGGTCGGGTCCGGCAGGGTGGCCAGATAGCCTGCGATACCCTCCGGGCCGGTGCCACCCGGCACCGAAAGGCGCAGGAACATCGACACCGCGGGTTCATCGGCGGTCGCGGGCGGGCGACCACGTCCGTCTTTCAGATGGCAGTTCTGGCAGGCGCGGGCATTGGACAGCGGTCCCAGCCCGTCCGACGCCAGAGTCGTCGCGGGGGCCGCAACCCACAGCTTTCGAAACAGACCATTGCCCAGCTTGAAATCCATCTCCCGCTCGAACGAGATGTTGCCGGATGGGTGCGAAAAGGCGTCTGCCGTAGGGCTGGTCCGCACCGTCGCTGCGCCGCCGGACAGCGCCTCGAACGGCTCTGCCTTGCTGAAATCGCGGGTTGGTGCGGTGATGGCGGCAATGCGGGCAGCTTCATCCGCCGTGCGCGGAACCACGTCCAGATGCGGATCGCCCAGCGTCTGTGCTGCAGCAGGCATGCAAAGCGCGAGGGCAACAACAAGTGCAGTCTTGTCGATCATTCCGGTCTTTCAGCGGCCGGTCGTGCATCAGCTTTCCGCCTTTCGGTTGATGATGCGCTCAGTTGGCCAGACCCGTCATCCCCCGGCGTGTCGAACAGCCCGATCCGCGTATCCAGAACGTCGATCTGGCCCTTGACGTCGGCGGTCAGGGTATCAAACAGCACACTGGTCACAACATTCTCCGCCATCCTGATCTGTGATGACAGCGCCAAGGTCCGTGATCCTCTGCCGTACCGGTGATAAATTCACAACGGATCACTGGAACACCGCGTTGGGGTTGTCGAGGCTTTCAGAGCCTTCGAACGCGACCTCGGCAATTTTCAGGGCCTGCACGGTCCGCTCGATGGACGCGGTCTGCGTCACCAGAGCGTTGACCCCACCCATCACAAGCGCCTCACCCTCCACATTGCCTGCCGCCAGCATCTGGTCATAGGCAAAGCCGCCTTCAGCCGCCGCTTTGATCGCCCAGAGCGCGACCATCGTGGCATCAAGTTCCGCTTTCAACCGCGTGTCGACTGCCGGATCTGCCGCCGCCGCCAGTTCAGACAAGGACGGGCCAGAAACGATACTGCCGTCAACGCGGGTGTAGCTGCCGAGATAAACGTTTCGAATCCCCAGACCGTCATAGTAGTGGCTGTTGTGGGTGTTGTCGGAAAAGCAATCGTGCTCTTCCTCCGGATCATTGAGCATAAGGCCCAGTTTCATCCGCTCTCCGGCCAACTCGCCATAGGAAAGGCTGCCCATTCCCGTCAGCATGGCCGTGACGCCCGCCGCAGGGTCGGTGGTAACGGCGGCGCGGGCGGCGCCGCCGTCGCCCCAGGCCTGCGCCATCTCTTCAAGATCCGACACCAGAAGTTGTGTTGCGGCCTGAAGATAGGCTGCCCGGCGGTCACAATTACCCCCGCTGCATCCGTTATCCGAAAGATAGTCGGTGTAGGGCCGTACGCCCGCCCCTGCGCCGGTTCCGTTCAGGTCCTGCCCCCACAATAGAAACTCGATGGCATGGTAGCCAGAGGCAACATTGGCCTCGATCCCGTCAGCTTCGTGCAAGTCACCCGAAATCAGCTGTGGCGTGATCGTCGTGGCGTCCACTTCGGTGCCCGACAGGGTGAAGACCGGCGTTGCGATCACGTTCAGCGCGGCGAACGCGTTCTCTTCGGTCGGCCCGCCATAATTGTTTGCCACATAGTCGATCAGACCCTCGTCCAGTGGCCAGGAATTCACCCGGCCTTCCCATTCGTCCACGATCGGGTTGCCAAAGCGGTACACTTCGGTCTGCATGTACGGCACCCGCGCCGCGATCCACGCCAAGCGCGCCGCCCGCAATGCCTCGTCTGACGGCATCGCCACCAGCAGGTCGACCGCCGCTTGCAACGTGCGGGCAGTTGTCAGGCTGTCGCCATAGGCGGCTGCAGCAATATCGGCATAGGTTGCAACGACCCCGGCAGGGTCAGCCGCCCAAACGGGCAGGGCGGTTGCACAGAGCAAAGCAGCAAAAAGGGCAGGTTTCATCCGGTTCAGTCCATTTGCAAGGCGACGCTGGGCGCGTGGCTATTTTGTCAGGATCAGCTTGCCTGCGCGGGTGATCCGCAGGCTGTAGATCTGCCCGTTCAGAGCAATTCGTGCCTGTACACCGCCGCCGGTCAAACGTACGGCATCATGCAGCGGTGGTTCGGTCGTAAGGTTGGTCAGCATGTCGGGGTCAGGCCGCGCGTTCATGTCCGCTGCTCCATCCGGTCGAGCAGGGTGTCAAGGATTGAAAGCGGAAAAACGCTGTCCAGGGTGCGCAGCAAAAGCTCGCGGTGCCAGGCATCGGTCTCGCGGCGGCGGTCGGGTACAGCGTGTTGCATCGGGGCGGTGCGGGTCATCTCGATCTCCTGTGACAGAGCTGGTCCGGGCTCACCGTTTTTGGTTGGCTGGGATGCAAGACTAAACCTGACTGAAATAGTAAGTTTTGTAAAGCCTGATTCTTTTGATTGGGAATGACCGCGCTTTCGCTCGTTGCCACTGAACTGTGCATCGGGCCGGAAAACGTGTCCCCTCGGGGGATTTCAGCATGTCGCGCAATGCAACAGCCTTGCCAGCACTGCAACTGCACAACAGTCTGAAACCTGTGGACGCCTAAGGGATCGAATGATGAAAAACATGCTGCCGTTGATATTGCTTGTCGTCTCTGGCGCGCCTGCCTTGGCGCATGTCGATCCTATGTCGCAGGCTTCGTTCGCGGCGGGGCTGGCGCATCCGGTTTTTGGGCCGGATCATGTTTTGGCGATGGTGGCGGTCGGGATGTGGGCTGCCCTGGCTGGCGGGCGGGCGCGTTGGGCTGTGGTATCCGCCTTTGTCGGCGGCATGATTGCGGGGTTCGCTATGGCTCTGGCTGCAATCCCGCTTTCGCTGGTCGAGCCGATGATCCTCGTATCTGTCATCGTGCTGGGCCTGCTGGTGGCCGTCGCCGCAAAGCTGCCGTTGGGCGTGTCCTGCACGCTTGTGGCCATCCTCGGTGTGTTCCACGGATACGCGCATGGTACCGAGATGGGGACCGGACAGGTTTTGGGCTTTGGGGCGGGCTTCATTCTGGCAACGGCCGGGTTGCACGGCTGTGGCCTGCTTGTCGCCACTGCGCTGTCGCGTTTTCCGGTGCAGACCAGCCGTCGGATCATGGCGGGCCTCGGTGGCGCAACGATGCTTGGCGGTATCGGGCTTGGCTTTGCCTGACTATCCGGGCGCGCCAAGGTGGCGTCCACCGCGCGCGGCAGCCAGCGTGATCTGGCGCTGACGCTCACGGAACCGCGCGCGGTCGGCCTCGGCATACTCGTCAACGCAGGCGGGGCAGACGACCCCCTTTTCAAACGCCGGATCGGCGCGGTCTGCGGCACTGACCGGGCGGCGGCACGCGCCGCAACTCGACAATTCTCCGGGACGCAAGTCATGACCCACCGAGACGCGTTTATCGAAGACAAAGCATTCGCCCTGCCACTGGCTCTCGGCCTCGGAAACCTCTTCCAGATACTTCAGGATGCCCCCTTTCAGGTGAAAGACCGCGTCCACACCCTGACCCAATAGGTAGTTTGTGGATTTCTCGCAGCGGATACCCCCGGTGCAGAACATCGCGATGCGCTTGCCGGCGAACTGGTCCCGGTTCAACGCCCACCAGGCCGGAAAATCGCTGAAACTACCGGTCTTGGGGTCTACCGCCCCCCGAAAAGTGCCGATCGCCACTTCATATTCGTTGCGCGTGTCGATCACCGCCACATCGGGCTGTGCAATCAGCGCATTCCAGTCCCCGGCGGAAACATAGCGCCCGGTTCCCGCAAGCGGATCAACGTGCGGCTGGCCCATCGTCACGATTTCACGCTTGATCCTGACCTTCATCCGGGTGAAGGGCATCGTCGCGGCGAGGCTTTCCTTCCACTCCATCGCCCCGCAGCCGGGCAGGGCGCGCAGATGGGCCAGCACCGTGGCAATCGCGGCACCCGTTCCCGCGATGGTGCCATTGACTCCCTCGGCCGCAAGCAGCAGCGTTCCCGTCACTCCGGCGTCCGCGCAGACAGCCAAAAGTGGCGCGCGCAAT
>JANNWS010000110.1:0-4144 GCA_031408575.1 Rhodobacterales bacterium | reverse complement strand
CACACCCGCCTCGGCCAGCAGTTGGGCGACATGGCTCCCAAAGCCGCCTATCGCGCCCTCTTCAATGGTGATCAGACACTCATGCTCTGCCACCAGGCGCAGGATCAATTGCCGGTCCAGCGGTTTGGCAAAGCGTGCATCTACCACCGTTGGCGCGATGCCCCGCGCGGCCAGCGCATCGGCCGCCACAAGCACTTCGGCCAGCCGCGTCCCGAATGACAGCAACGCCACGCGGGCGCCCTCGCGGATAACCCGGCCGCGCCCGATCTCCAGCGGAGCGCCCCGCGCGGGCATCTCGACCCCAATGCCGTCGCCACGCGGAAACCGGAACGCAATCGGCCCTTCGTCATGCGCCGCCGCCGTGGCCACCATATGCACCAGTTCCGCCTCGTCAGCGGCGGCCATCACCACAAAGCCCGGCAGGTTCGCCAAAAATGCCACATCGAATGCCCCGGCATGCGTCGCCCCGTCGGCGCCCACCAGCCCCGCCCGGTCAATGGCGAAGCGCACCGGCAGGCGCTGGATCGCCACGTCATGCACCACCTGATCGTAGCCGCGCTGCAGGAACGTCGAGTACAGCGCGCAGAACGGCTTCAGCCCCCCCGCCGCCATACCGGCGCTGAAGGTCACCGCATGCTGCTCGGCAATGCCCACATCGAAACAACGTTGGGGAAAGCGTTCCGCAAACAGGTTCAACCCGGTCCCGTCGGGCATCGCCGCCGTCACCGCCACTATCTTATCGTCACCCTCGGCCTCACGGATCAGCGACTGGGCGAATACCTTGGTATAGCCCGGTGCGTTTGATGATGCCTTCGCCTGCACCCCGGTCAGCACATCGAACTTGCCCGTGGCATGGCCCCGGTCGCGCGCGGCTTCGGCGGGGGCATAGCCCTTGCCCTTCTTGGTGATCACATGGATCAGCACCGGCCCCGTCGCCCGCGCCTTCACCGTCCGCAGCACGGGCAGCAACTGGTCCAGATCATGCCCGTCGATCGGCCCCAGATAGCTGAATCCAAGTTCCTCGAACAATGTCCCGCCGACGGTCATGCTCTTGAGCATTTCCTTGGCCCGCCGCGCGCCCATCTGGAACGGCTCGGGCAGCAGGCTGACGGCCCCCTTCGCCGCAGCCTTCAACTCCTGAAACGGCTCGCCGGCATAAAGTCGCGACAGATAGCTGGAAAGCGCCCCCACCGGCGGCGCAATGCTCATCTCATTGTCGTTCAGCACCACGATCAGCCGCTTTTTCAGATGGCCGGCGTTGTTCATCGCCTCGAACGCCATCCCGGCACTCATCGCGCCGTCACCGATCACCGCAATCGCATCGCCGCCGCCCGCGCCCAGTTCGCGCGCCATGACAAAGCCCAGCGCCGCACTGATTGAGGTTGAGGAATGCGCTGCCCCGAACGGGTCAAAGGCCGATTCCGACCGTTTGGTGAAGCCGCTCAGGCCCCCCTCCATCCGCAGCGTGCGGATCCGGTCGCGTCGCCCGGTCAGGATCTTGTGCGGATAGCACTGATGGCCCACGTCAAAAATGATCTTGTCGCGTGGCGCATCGAACACCGCATGCAGCGCCACGGTCAGTTCCACCACACCCAGACCCGCGCCCAGATGCCCGCCGGTGACCGACACGGCGCTGATCGTCTCGGCCCGCACCTCATCCGCCAGCAGCCGCAACTCACGGTCGCTTAAACCCTTCATATCCGAAGGCAACGTCACCCGGTCCAGCACCGGGGTTTTCGGTCGTTCACTCATCGCAGCCCCTCCAGGGACATCAGCTTTCGCGCGCAATAACGAACCGCGCCGCCGCCTTCAAGGTTTCGGCCTTCGCCCCATACGGCAAAAGCGCCGCTTCGGCCTCATGCACCAAATCCTGCGCCCGCGCCTTGGCCCCGTCCATCCCCAGCAATGACACGAACGTGGCCTTGCCCGCGCCCGCATCCTTGCGCAGCCGCTTGCCCGCCTTGCCCGCATCGCCCTCGACATCCAAGATGTCATCCGCAATCTGAAAGGCCAGCCCCAGCGCCGTGGCATAGCGCCCCAGCGGTCCGGTCTCCGCCCCCGCAATCACCGCCCCCGCTTCGGCCGCCCAGCGGATCAGCGCGCCGGTTTTTCCCGCCTGCAACGCGGTTATCGCACCCAGCGTCAGGGGTGCCACCGCCGTCTCTGCGGCAATATCCAGCGCCTGACCCAGCACCATGCCTTCGGCGCCCGACGCCTTGGCCAGGGATGCCACCAGTGCAATCCGCACCTCGGCAGGCCCCAGCGCAGGATCGCACAGCAATTCGAACGCCAGCGTCTGCAAGGCATCGCCCGCCAGCACCGCCACCGCCTCATTCCATTTCACATGCACGGTCGGCTGGCCACGCCGCAGATCGTCATCATCCATACAGGGCAGGTCATCATGAATCAGTGAATAAGCATGCAACGACTCTGCCGCCGCCGCCGCACTCACGGCCCGTTCCTGCGAAACCCCCAGCATACGCGCGCCTTCCAGTACCAGAAACCCGCGCAGCCGCTTGCCGCCCTGGGCGCCATAGCGCATCGCATGGATCACAGGCTCATCCACCCGCCCCGCCAACGCCAAATCGAGCCGTCCCTGTACCGCAAAGGCCGCCTCGGCCAAAGCGCCGGCAAAACTCACAGCCCTTCCGCCGGCGTCACCCCCACTGCGCGCCCTTCGGCAGCGCGGATCAGTTCCACCTTTTCCTCGGCCTCGCGCAGCTTTCCTGCGCAATGCGCTTTCAGCGCCGCACCCCGCTCATAAAGCGCGATCGACTGCTCCAGCGCCACGTCGCCCTTTTCCAGCGCCGCCACCACCTGTTCCAGCGCCGCCATCGCCTCTTCAAAACTCATCGCGCCAATCGCCGTCTCGCTCATGCGCCCCGCTCCCTCAAAACGCCCACATGCACGGCGACACAGGTCGCCAGCGCCGCCAGATCATAGCCGCCCTCCAGAACGGAAACCACCCGCCCCCCGGCATGCCTGTCCGCCACATCGCAAATCCGCCGCGTCAGCCAGTCATAGTCCGCCTCGCGCCAGTTCAACCCCGCCAGCGGATCATCCGCATGCGCGTCAAACCCCGCCGAAACCAGCACCAACTCCGGCGCAAACGCCTCCAGCGCCGGAAACACCTGTGCCTCATAGGCCGCCCGCATTTCCGCCCCATCCGAGCCGGGCCGCAGCGGCACATTCAGCACTTGTCCATGCGCGCCCCGTTCGGACACATCTCCGGAACCCGGCCACAACGGCATCTGCTGGGAGGTAATAAACAGCACCCGCGCCTCATCCCACAGCAAATCCTGCGTTCCGTTGCCATGATGCACATCGAAGTCCACCACCGCGACGCGGGACAGCCCATGCACCTGAAGCGCCCGCGCAGCCCCGATTGCTACATTCCCGAACAGACAGAATCCCATCGCCGTCTCGCGCTCCGCATGATGCCCCGGCGGGCGGGACCCGACGAATGCATTGGCCGCCCCGCCCGCGATCACCAGATCGACCGCCGCGCAGACACCGCCAACAGCCCGCAGCGCCGCGGCCATCGTTCCAGGTGACATCCATGTATCGGCATCCAGTGGCACGATCTCCGTGTCGGGCGCAGCCTGCCGCAACCGCTCCACATACCCTGCCGGGTGACAGCGCAGAATATCCGCTTCGTCCCCCACCGGCGCATCCAGCCGCAAAAGCTTCATCCCGGCCAAACCGAGCGCGACGGCAGCCATTCGTGCCACCTGCTCGGGATGCCCGTCCGGTGTCAGATGCCCGGAAAAATCGTCATGCGAGAAATATGCCGTCGCCACCCACGCCTCCTTGTTGGAAAAGGGCACATTCCTTTTCCATTCTCCTTTGAGAAATATCCTCGGGGGTGGGGTCCGGGGCTGTGCTGGTTGACAGCCCCCGCCCCGGCGCTCTCAACAAGAACCCGGGTCGGGACCACACAGCCCCCGCTCCGGCGCGCTCCAACACACCCACATGACGCCCGGTCGTACGCCCCCTTCAATCATCATGGGGCTCCGAGCCGAAAGGCACCTCTGCAGGGCAGAGGTGCCCGGTTCGTTGCACATAAGGCCGAAGGCCGTTAGGCAAGCGGCGCGGTGCAGGAGGCTGTCCGTTGTAAATCCCGTCGCGCCTGCTTGGCGGGCGC
>JANNWS010000109.1:0-37226 GCA_031408575.1 Rhodobacterales bacterium | reverse complement strand
GAGACCCTTCGACCTTGGCAACCGCTTCCGGTGTGCCAACAGCGACGATGCGCCCGCCGCCGTCGCCGCCCTCTGGCCCGATGTCGATGATCCAGTCCGCAGTTTTGATGACATCCAGGTTGTGTTCAATCACCACCACGGAATTGCCCTGCTCCACCAGTTCGTGCAGCACTTCCATCAGCTTGCGAACGTCTTCAAAATGCAGGCCGGTCGTCGGTTCATCCAGTATATACAATGTGCGGCCCGTGGCACGGCGGCTCAGTTCCTTTGACAATTTCACCCGCTGCGCCTCGCCGCCCGACAGCGTGGTCGCCTGTTGACCGACCTTGATATAGCCAAGGCCGACCTGCACCAGCGCATCCATCTTTTCCCGGATGCTGGGAACGGCTTGGAAAAAGCCCTGCGCTTCTTCAACTGTCATATCAAGAACGTCTGCTGTGCTTTTGTTCTTGAATTTTATTTCCAAAGTCTCACGGTTGTAACGCGCGCCTTTGCACGTCTCGCAGGTGACGTAAACATCGGGCAGAAAGTTCATCTCGATCTTCAGAACACCGTCGCCCTGACAGGCCTCGCACCGCCCGCCCTTGACGTTAAAGCTGAACCGGCCGGGCAGATAGCCGCGCGTCTTGGACTCGGGCAGGCCCGCGAACCAATCCCGCATCGGGGTAAAGGCCCCGGTATAGGTGGCGGGGTTGGACCGGGGCGTGCGGCCAATCGCGCGCTGATCAATGTCGATAACCTTGTCGAGATGCTCGAACCCCTTGATCGTCTCGCACGGTGCCGGGGTTTCGCGCGCGCCGTTCAGGCGGGTGGCGGCGGTTTTGAACAGTGTCTCGATGGTCAGGGTGGATTTGCCGCCGCCCGACACGCCGGTAACACAGACGAACATGCCCAGCGGAAATTCGGCGGTGACGTTTTGCAGGTTGTTGCCGGTGGCATTCACCACGGTCACCTTCTTGCCGTTGCCCTTGCGCCGGGTGCGGGGAATGGCAACTTCGCGGGTGCCAGACAGGTACTGGCCGGTCAGACTGGCAGGATCGTTCGCGACCTGTTCCGGTGTGCCGTGGCTGACAACCTGCCCGCCATGCACGCCCGCGCCGGGACCGATATCGAAGACGTAATCCGCCTCGCGGATCGCCTCTTCGTCATGCTCCACCACCAGCACGGTATTGCCCTGATCGCGCAGGTTTTTCAGCGTGGTCAGCAGGCGGTCATTGTCGCGCTGATGCAGGCCGATGGACGGCTCATCCAGCACATAAAGCACGCCGGTCAGGCCTGATCCAATCTGACTGGCAAGCCGGATGCGTTGCGACTCCCCGCCTGAAAGCGTGCCTGCATTGCGTGAAAGGGTCAGATAGTTCAGCCCGACATTCACAAGGAAACCAAGGCGTTCGCGGATTTCCTTAAGAATGGCTCGGGCGATTTCGTTCTTTTGCTGACCCAGCGTGTCCGGCACGGTGCCGATCCAGGCAAAAGCCTCGGTGATCGACATACGGACCACTTGCCCGACATGCATGCCTGCGATTTTTACCGCCAGCGCCTCGGGTTTCAGACGGTAGCCGTTGCAGGTGCCACAGGAGCGGTTGTTCTGAAAGCGCTCGAAATCCTCACGGACCCAGGCAGAATCCGTCTCGCGGTAGCGGCGCTCCATGTTGGGGATCACACCTTCGAAAACGCGGCTCACCTCATAGATACGACCGCCCTCGTCGTAGCGGAACTTGATTTCCTGCTCGCCAGAGCCGCGCAGGAACACCTCTTGCACCTGTTCGGGCAGGTCTTTCCATTTGGTCTTGCGGTCAAAGCCGTAGTGTTTCGACAGCGCCTCGATGGTCTGTGTGAAATAGGGCGACTTCGATTTGGCCCAAGGGGCCAGCGCGCCTTGCAGCAGCGTCAGGCCCTGATCCGGCACAATGAGGCGGTCGTCAAAGAACAACTCGACCCCAAGGCCGTCACAGGCGGGGCAGGCCCCGAAGGGGGCGTTGAAGCTGAACAGGCGCGGCTCGATCTCCGGGATGGTAAAGCCCGAGACCGGGCAGGCGAATTTCTCGCTGAAGGTGGTGCGGACCGGGTCGCCTTCGCCGTCCGCCGGGGCCGTCTCGAATATGGCTATGCCGTCGGCAATGTCGAGCGCGGTGCGAAAGCTGTCGGCAAGGCGGGTCTGGATTCCGTCTTTCACCACGATGCGGTCAACGACCACGTCGATGTCATGGCGCAGTTTCTTGTCCAGCGTCGGGGCGTCTTCAAGCTCGTAGAACGCGCCGTCGACCTTGACCCGCTGAAACCCCTGTTTGCGCAGTTCAAGGAATTCCTTGCGATATTCGCCTTTGCGGTCGCGGATGATCGGGGCCAGCAGATAGGCGCGGGTCCCTTCGGGCATGGCCATGACGCCATCGACCATGTCCTGCACCTGCTGTGCCGTGATCGGAAGACCCGTGGTGGGCGAAAACGGTGTGCCGACGCGCGCGAACAAAAGGCGCATGTAATCGTAGATCTCTGTCACCGTGCCGACGGTCGAGCGGGGGTTCTTCGACGTAGTTTTCTGCTCGATCGAAATGGCGGGGCTGAGGCCCGAGATGTGATCGACATCGGGCTTGCCCATCATGTCAAGGAACTGGCGGGCATAGGCGCTGAGGGATTCCACATAGCGCCGTTGGCCCTCGGCATAGATCGTATCGAAGGCAAGGCTGGACTTGCCCGAACCTGACAGCCCGGTGATGACCACAAGCTGATTGCGCGGAATATCCACGTCGATGTTCTTCAGGTTATGTTCGCGCGCGCCGCGCACCTCGATGAATTTCTGCTCGGCCATGCCCAGCCCCCATATTCCCAAGGCTTCGATATAGGCGAGGCTGGCCGAGTCTCCAACCGGAATATGTGAACAAAGGATGAACTTTGGTGATTTCCCCGGCGATTGTCCAGGCGTCAGTGCTCACCCCTCGTGCGCCTGCGGGCCTGCACCGCGTGGATCACCATCCCACCAATGCAAAGCGGCAGAACAAAACCCATCACACCAGCCAGCCCAAAGCCGTTGATCAGCAGCGCAAGCACCGGTGTGCCGGCTGTCGTTCCCAGATTGCCCAACTGGGCCACCGCACCCGATGCCAGCGCCCGGTCTTCCGCCCCCTGGTTCAACTGCGGGATTGCGGCAAAGGACGCGCCCTGCACGATGCCAAGCGCCGCCGCAAACACCAGCGCGCCAGCAAGCCGCATCATCCCTTCATCCCAGCCGAGCCCCATGATCAGCGCGCCAAAAAGTGCTGCCGCGAAACCCGCCTGAACCAGCCGTGCCGCGCTCATGTGGCGCAACAGCCAGACGCCCAGCGTCAGCGACACCGCAATCGAAACAAGCGGCATGGCCGACGCCGCAAAGGCCTGATCGGCCCCCATCATCGGAGGCAACAGCGTGAGGATCGCCACATAGATCATCGTATAAAAGACGAACCCTGTCGCAGGGGCTGCAATTCGGGCGGACCGGTAGATCACGCCATGCTGCAGGAGCACCTCGCGCAATGACACCTGCACAAACGCAGGGGCCGCAGTTTGCGGCAACAGCCCCCACAGCACCGCCGCAATCGCCATCATGTAGGCGGCATGGGCCAGAAACAGCCCTCCCGGCCCCCACGCGGCGGCAAGAGGCGGGCCGATCAGTGCAAGACCCGCAAAGGACAGACCGAAAAAGCTGGACCACAGCGTCATCGCCAACGCCTGATGCCGCAGCGGGGCGGTCTGCGCGATCATCACCGGACCCACAACGACGATAGCCAGGTGCGACAGCCCCTCCAACACACGGCTGGCCATCATCACCGGATAAGCAGGCAACGTGGCCTGCAACGCCGAAAGTGCAGCACCCATTACCAGCGCGCCCAGCATGACCCGTCGCAGGCCGAGGCGCTGCACAAGTATCCCCGCCGTGGTGCCGAAAATCAGCCCCACAAAGCCCACCACCGATACCATCAGCGCGACGCGGCCCGTCCCGCCATAGATGCCGGTCAGCATGTCAAAGATCACGCTGATCTTGCCAAACTGGGCGGCGGCCCCAAGGCCCGCCGCCCAGAGCGCGATGATCAGAATGGCAGGGCGATCAGACATTAAACTCTGCGATCAGAAATGGATCGCCCGGCCGTAAGCATCCAGCACCGATTCGTGCATCATCTCGCTGAGGGTCGGATGCGGGAATACTGTTTCCATCAGTTCCGCCTCGGTCGTCTCAAGCGTGCGACCGATGACATAGCCCTGGATCAGTTCGGTCACTTCGGCCCCGATCATGTGGGCGCCCAGCATCTCGCCGGTCTTGGCGTCGAAGATGGTCTTGATCATGCCTTCGGATTCGCCCAGGGCGATGGCTTTGCCATTGCCGATGAAGGGAAAGCGGCCAACCTTTATCTCGTGACCTGCCGCCTTGGCTTTTTCTTCTGTCAGCCCGACGCTTGCGACCTGCGGCTGACAATAGGTGCAGCCCGCGATGGAATTTGGCTTGATCGGATGGGGATGCCCGCCTGCAATCAATTCGGCAACCATCACGCCCTCATGGCTGGCCTTGTGGGCCAGCCAGGGCGCGCCCGCGATGTCGCCAATTGCGTACAGTCCGTCGACACCAGTGCGGCAGAATTCGTCGGTCACAACATGGGTGCGGTCGATCTTGACAGCCAAAGCCTCCAGCCCAAGGTTTTCGGTATTGCCGACAATGCCGACGGCCGAGATCACCGTGTCGAACTCCATCGTCTGGGTCACACCGCCCGCTTCGATATGGGCGGTCACCTTGCCCCCGCCTTTGCCATCGCTTGCGCGGTCCAGCTTCCTGACTGTGGATTTCTCCAAGATCTTCATGCCTTGCTTGACGAAGGCTTTCCTCGCGAAGGCGCTGATTTCGGCGTCTTCCACCGGCAGGACGCGGTCCATCACCTCGACCACCGTGGTATCTGCCCCAAGCGTGTTGAAGAAGCTGGCGAATTCGATGCCGATGGCGCCCGACCCGATGACCAGCAGCTTTTTCGGCATCCGCACCGGCTGCAAGGCATGGCGATAGGTCCAGACCAGAACGCCGTCCGCTTCCAGCCCCGGCAATTCACGCGCGCGCGCCCCGGTGGCAAGGATGATGGCAGGGGCGGTCAGGTCTTCGGCGCCCTTGTCGGTGGTGACGGTGACGCGTCCCTTGGTGGGAAGCGTGGCGACCCCCATGAACACCGTGATCTTGTTCTTTTTCATCAGGTGGCCGATGCCGCCCGACAGTTGTTTCGCCACCCCGCGCGAGCGGGCCACGACGGCTGGCAGATCATAGCTGATACCGGTGGCCGCCAGCCCGAATTCCTTGGCGCGGTGCATCAGGTGGAACACTTCGGCCGAGCGGAGCATCGCTTTGGTGGGAATGCAGCCCCAGTTCAGGCAGATACCGCCCAATGTTTCGCGCTCGACGATGGCAACGGACTTGCCGAGTTGTGCAGCCCGGATCGCGGCGACATAGCCGCCGGGGCCGGAACCGATCACGATCACGTCGAAGGTTTTGGCAGCCATGGCATTCCTCCCCAAAAGTAGTTTGCCATTAAACCATTTCAGCAAATTCAGCAACGCGGCGCGCGCTGCGCCCCCTTGCCGTCACTGCATGGCTTCGGCCCGAAGCGCCGCGACAACCGAACCATAGGCCCCGGCCGCAAGGAACGCCTCTTCCTCTGGCGTGCTGACCCGGCCAAGGGTGGCGTTGCGGAACGGGAACCGGCCAAAACGCCGGATAATTTCGCGGTGCGCGCGGGCGTGCAGCGCAATATCCGCCCCGGTTTCGGGCAGGCGTTCCGAGGTCAGGGCGACGGCCAGATCCTGATCGGCCAGATCCTCGCTATGTTCGAACGGCAGATAGAAGAACTGCCGCTCCGGCTCGGGGGCGTTCAAATCCCAACCCTCGGCCACTGCCTTGCGGGCAGCGGCCAGCGCCAAAGGATCGGTCGCAAAGGCCAGCGCGGTGCCACGGTGCATGTTGCGCGACAACTGGTCGGTCACGATCAGGAAGGCGAGTGTCCCAACTGCGCCCTCGATCCAGTGGTCCAATCCGCCATCCGCGGCCGCCTGCCAGACTTCCAGAAACCGGGCGCGGCAATCGGCGTCAATCTCGGCGCTGCCCGCATACCAGCCTTGGGGGCCAAGATCGCCCAACCAGAAATCCAGAATCTCGACCGGGTCCGCCATTGCCGCCCTCCGCTCAGTTCTGCATCACCCTGCCACGCCATGCCCGCCCCTGCAACCGCCCCACACCGGTACCGATTCAGCCACGCGCAGCGCCCGCACGGTCACGCACCGCGTCAACCGCCATGACCGAGGCCGACGGCACCATCGGCGCAAAGCCCCCGGCGCTTGGTGCCGAAGCACGCCGTGTCATCCGCCACGCGGCGTAAAGCGCCAGCGCCCCGAACAGCAGACCCATCAGCAAAAAGAACCCGCTCGGCCCGACCTGCGTCATCATCCAGCCTGCCACGACCGGCCCGCCAATGGCACCCAGACCATTCAGAAAGATCATCCCCGCACTGGCCGCCGCCATATCCTCTTTGGTGAGGTAGTCATTGGTATAGGCGATCAGCAACGAATACAGCGGGTTGATCGCTCCGCCCAGCACGACCGCCGATCCGACCAGCACCACAAACGGCAACGTCAGCGCAAAGGTCAGCAGCATGGCGACCGATCCGACCACCGACACGCCGAGGATCAGCTTACGCCGGTCGATCCGGTCCGACGCCCAGCCGATCGGATACTGGAAGATCAGCCCGCCGACATACATTGCGGCCACGAAAATGGTGATCTGGCGCACTGATAGCCCGACCATCGCGCCCCAGACCGCCGCCATGCCGAACATCGCGGCAAAAATACCCCCGGTCAGCAGCATTCCGGCGCAGCCGAGCGGCGAGATCTTGAACAGCCTGCGAAACGGCAACGGCCGGATCGTGTCGAACACCGGGGCCGGCGTGGGGGCCAGCAGGATCGGCATAAAGGCCAGCGACACCAGAACAGACGGCAGAATGAACAGCACAAAGCCTGATGGATCGGGAATGTTCAGAAGTGCCTGGCTGGTGATGATGCCGACCATCTGCACGATCATGTAAAGCGACATCGCCTGCCCGCGCGTCTCATTCGTTGCGGTATTGTTCAGCCAGCTTTCGGCGGTCACATAGACGCCGGAAAAGCAGAACCCGACCAGGGCGCGCATGATCGACCATGACACCCAGTCCGGCACCACCGGGAACAAGATCAGAACCGCCGAAATCAGCGAACCGAGTGCCGCAAACACCCGCACATGGCCGACTCGGCGGATCATCTCGGGGGCCATCCGCGACCCAAAGAGGAAACCGACGAAATAGGCCGACATCACATAGGAAATCTCGTAAGTCGAAAACCCGCCGGACGTGCCGCGTATGCCCAGAAGCGAGCCCTGCATGCCGTTGCCGACCATCAGCAGCATGACACCCAGCAGCAAGGGCCAGGTGGTGGCAAGAACCTTCAGCATCCGACTCTCCGCTTTGATCGGCCCCGCAACGCTACGCGGGTCTGCTTTTCTGCACCCTCTCCGGCGCGACATCCGGCGATCCATCCCCGGCAGGCGGGATCAGCAGCGAAGAGTCGCCGTAAGAGAAGAACCTGTACCCTGTCTTTATGGCATGATCATAGACCCGGCGCATACGGTCTTGCCCCATCAACGCGGCAACCAGCATCAACAGCGTCGATTTCGGCAGATGGAAATTGGTCATCAGCGCGTCAGTGACGCGAAAGCGGTAGCCGGGATAGATGAAGATGTCGGTAGCACCCTGCCATGAATGCATCCTGCCCTGCGGATCGGCGGCACTTTCGATCAGGCGCAATGCCGTGGTGCCGACCGGAATGATCCGCCCACCCGCTTCGCGCGTCGCGTTGATCTCGGCTGCGGCGGCCTCTGTCACCTCGCCCCATTCAGCATGCATCCGGTGGGTTGTCACATCCTCGACCTTTACCGGCAGGAACGTGCCGGCCCCAATGTGCAGCGTTACTTCGGTAAACGAAACACCCTGCTCGGCAAGCGCGGCCAGCAGCGCCTGATCGAAATGCAGTGACGCCGTGGGCGCGGCGACAGCACCCGCATGACGGGCAAAAACTGTCTGATAGTCGGTCAGGTCAGCCGCATCGGGGGCTCGTTTGGCCGCGATATAGGGCGGCAGTGGCATTGCACCCGTCTGCTCAAGTGCTGCGTCGAAATCATCGCCCGTCAGGTTGAACACCAGCCGCAGGTCAGTTTCGGACTTTTCGGCGACCGTGGCCGACAGCGCGTCCGAAAACCGGATTACCTCTCCCAGCGCCAGTTTCCGAAGGGGTTTGGCCAAGGCCCTCCAGCCATCAGGTGCAGGCTCCAGCAAGGTCACTTCCACGCGCGCCTCGACCGCGCCTTGTGCCGAATTGCGCCGCCGCACACCGGTCAGCCGCGCCGGGATAACGCGGGTGTTGTTCAAGATGAGGCGATCGCCGGGGCGGAACACCTCGACCAGATCGCGCACCACCAGATCGCGGATCGTATCGCCCTCGGCCAGCAGCAGGCGGGCGGCTGTCCGGGGCCGCGCGGGACGCGTGGCAATCAGCGCCTCGGGCAGGTCAAAATCGAAGTCAGACAATTGCAACTGTGTTCATCCCCCCGGCGGCGCGGACCGGAAAATCTCGCGGAACATCCCCGGTGTCAGGATCGACAACGGATTGACCGAGATATCGGGTGCGGCTGCCGTCCCGCCAAGCTTGAAGTTGAAGCCGAACAGTCCTTCGCCCGGACGAGTCAAAATGCTGCCAATACCGTTCAATATGTAGATTGGCGAGAGCACGCCCTGCATATCCAGCCCCCCTGTCGCTGTCCGGTAAGTACCGCCGAGTGATACACCCAAAGACGCCCCGACCGCAGACGCCCGCGATATCGTGACACCTTCGGGCGAGGTGCGGAACTGCGCCTCGGCCGATGAAAAGACAAGACCGGAATCGTTCAGTTGCTGAAGCAGCCCGACCACGCTGATCGCACCCAGCAGGGCGGCCAGAATCGGGGCGTCACGGATCTGGATGTTGCCGACGGTGGCGGTGCCGTCATAGATCCCCTTTCCCCCACGCGGCCGAAGCGTGAGGTCAAGCGTGCCGCCCCGCGCCTTGTCGAAGATCCCCGCCGCCGCAAGCACCGCCCCCGCATCGGCTGACCGGATGCGGGCGGCGGTCCCCTCGGTCGTCGGGGCCACCGCACCCGTGACAGGGGCAGCCCCATTCACCTGCGCAGTGAAATCGCCGTTCATGCCGCCTTTTGACGCAAAACGTCCGCGCAGATCGGTCAGGGCGATCCCTGCGGTGACGGTCAGCCGGTCCAGCGCCACGTCCATTGGCGGGCCATCCCCTCCGCCCCCCCCCGCAGGCAGATAGCGCAGATCAACGGCACCACCGGTTATGGCGATCGCCACCGGCGTGCCCGGCCCCTGCCCCGTCAGTTCAATCGCGGCATCAAGCCAATCGCCGCTTTTCACCGTTTCAAACCGCGCCACGTCCAGCCCGCCCTCGGGCCGCAGCGCAACCGTGCCCAGAACCGATACCGCGCCGCTTTCCAGGCGGAGCAGGTCGATTGCCGCAGGGCGGCCCAGCCGCCCCTCCACCTCCAGCAGCGCCTTTGCGTCGGCATCCTTCGCAAGACCGATGGCGGCAAGGCGCAGGTCCAACCCATTCAGGTCGGAAGTCAGCCGGAACGTGCCGCCACCCTTCGCCAGATCAAGTGCGATCTGGCCCGATCCGCGCCCGGTCACGGTATTTTCCGGCAGACGGATGCCGAATTCATCCAGCGTGGCTGGCGACATATCCAACACACCCTCAACCCGGCTTTTGCCCTTTGCCGCCGGCCCGAACGCCTGTGTCCACACGGCATCAAACCGGGCTTTGCCCAGCAATCCGGGGCCGCCGATTGTCAGGCCCGCGTTATCTGCCCGCAACTCCAGCCGGTCGGCGCGCAACACCCGGCCTTTCACCAACTGATCCGAACTGACATCCGAAAGCACACCTTCGACTGTGTAGATCACGTCTTGCGGCAGCACTTTTTTCTGCAAGGGCAAGTTAAGCCGCGCCACCATCGCGGCGCGCCCCTCTGCCACCGAAACGGGATAGCCCGCCTTGGACAAAAATCCGAAGGGAGGTTCATCAAGCAGCGACATCGCGGCGGTGATCGAGCTATGGGTTTTCAGCGTGAGTTCGGCTTGCGCCGGCTTTTGGGTGATATCCGCCACACGCAATACCGATCCCGCCACGTCGATACGGCCGCCCTCGGGCGGCGTGACGCCGCCCTTGTCCAGCACGATCGTATAGGTCTGATCGCTGAGGGTCGCATAGCCATAGCCATCGCGGATCGGTGGCAGGGTCCGCACAAAGCGCACATCCGCCCCGGCGAATTCATAACCCAAGGACAGGCGCGGCTCTGCCTCGGGGCGCAGGCGCAGGCGCGCGGCCACATCGAAGAGCAGCCCCTCTTGCACATTGTCGACCAGCCACACACGGGTTTTTGACACAAGACCAACCGGCCAAAGCGCCAACAGACGGTCATGCGTGATCTCGTTCAGGTCGATGTCCAGCGACAGGCTCCACCCCTTTGGCTCGGCGGTTGCCGCCCCCTTGGCCAGTAGTCGCCGGGAACCTTCGCGCAGCGCCAGCTGCCCGATTTCCAACTTGAACGGATCAAGGGTCAGTCGCAGATCAACCGCACCGTCCGAAAAGCGGACCGGCTCCTCGAAAAGCCCTTCGGGATCAACGCGCAGATCACTGATCCGAACCTGACTTATGAAGGCTTCGGGGCGGCCTGCGGCCAGGCCGGGAACCCGTGTCTTGCCCGATGCAGACAGCCGTAAAGTACTGCTTTCCACGGTCAGATCCGTGAAGGCGATGGTTTCGGCAGCGGTATCCAGCGCAAAACTCAGGCCCGCTTGCGCGAACGGGATCGGGCGGGTTTGATCGGTCGGGCGCAGCGCGCCGCTGCCAATTGCCAGTGTGCCATCGGTGCCGGACAGGCGGCCCGCATCATCAAGTGCTGCCGAAAGCCGACCCGAGATCGGCGCGTCCAGAACACCCAGCCAGGCCAGTGCCGGGGTCTGAGCGGCAAGATCGGCGGCGGCAACCTGATCGACCGTTGCCACGATCCGGGCCGCTGAAGACGACTTCTGGCTGACAAAGGTCACATCCGCCCGTGCTGGCGCCGCACCGCCACCAACCAGACCGAACCCCAATGCCAGCGCCACTTCGTCCATCCGGTTGTCCAGTGCAAGGCGACCGTCGCCGACCTGCCAGACCCGGTCCGCCCCCCGGTCGTCCAGCGTCAGCGTCAGCGCCTCGGCCTCGATCCGGGCAAGCGTACTGAGGGCGGGCAACGCTAACACAGCCTCGATACGGTCCAGCACCTCGGCCAGGCTGCCCGGCGGCGGTCCTGCCGCATCTGCGCCCAGCACAACGTCGAACCGACCATCGGCAAGCCGGCGCAAGGTGACCTGCGCCCCGATGATACGCAGCGTTTTCGGACGCACCACACCCGAGACAAGCTGTTGCGGATCAATCGCCACCTGCACCTCGGGCAACATGGCGATGGTGCGCCCTGCTGCGGTCAACAGGCGCAGGTCTTCCAGTTGCAGGCGCGGCACCCAGTCGCGCCCGACCAGCACCACAGCCCCGCCAAGCGCCACCGACGCCCCCGGCTCCAGCGTGTTGCCGATCGCGCGGTTCACGCGGCTTTCGGCTTCGGCCACGGCCCAGACCGGCAATCGGATCGGCTTGCCGGTCAGCGCCAAGACCCCAAACGCCACCGCCGTCAGCAGCGCCACAAGACCAAGCGACAGCCAAAGGCCACGTCGCCCGTGCCGCGCGGGCAACGGCGTCTGGTTCTGTGGCTGGTCCGGGTCGTTCGGTAAAATCGCGGCATCTCCTGCTTGCAGAACGGCACAGTCGGGACGTTTCGCACCACATCGACCGGGGTTGCCTTTATCTTTCTCCGAAGGCAACTAAAACTCAAATAAGCGCCAACTGTTCCCTCAACCGTTTCACCCAAGGAGCCACCGATGCCTTTGACAGGACAAACCGCCCCCGACTTCACCCTGCCCCGAGACGGCGGCGGCACCGTCAGCCTGTCGTCCTTCCGGCCCGGCAAGGTCGTGATCTATTTCTACCCCAAGGATGACACGCCCGGCTGCACCATCGAATCCATCGACTTTACGGCAAAGGGGACCGAGTTTGCCGCCGCCGGCACGACCGTTATCGGCATTTCAAAAGACAGTGTGAAAAGCCACGACAAGTTTGTGAAGAAACACGCTCTGGGCATCACCCTTGCGTCAGATGAGACAGGCACGACTTGCGAAGACTGGGGCGTCTGGGTCGAGAAAAGCATGTATGGCAAAACCTATTTCGGCATCGAGCGGGCAACCTTCCTGGTCGACGCATCGGGCAACATCGCCCGTGCCTGGCCCAAAGTCACGGTCAAGGGTCATGTCGATGAGGTGCTGGCAGCAGCACAGGCGCTGTGAGCCTGACGCTGGCGGGCATGGCGGTTGAAGTGCTGACGACCGCCGACGGTCGGGCGAAAACCGCACTTGGCCGCCGCCATGCTGCCGCGTGGTTTGCCGCGCGCACCACCGATGCCCCGATCCCGTTGGGCCATGCCACACCGCCGCTGATACCTGCACGGCCCGACGCGCCGGAACTTCTGTCACCGCGGGATGTGCCGCGCCGCCGCCCCGGATCACCTGCCGGGCGGATCGCCTTGTTGCATGCCGTAGCCCATATCGAACTGAATGCGGTCGATCTGCATTGGGACATTCTGGCCCGCTTTACCGATGTGCCGATGCCGATGGGCTTTTACGACGACTGGGTGAAGGCCGCCGATGAAGAGGCCAAGCATTTCAACCTGATCTGCGACTGCCTTGAGGCGATGGGCAGTCACTATGGCGCGCTGCCCGCCCATGCCGGGATGTGGCGCGCGGCAGAGGACACCGCGGACGATCTGATGGGTCGCCTTGCGGTTGTACCGATGGTGCTCGAAGCGCGGGGTCTGGATGTGACGCCGGGCATGATCGACATCTTTTCCAAGGCGGGCGAGGCGCAGGCGCTGGCGGCGCTTTCGGTGATCTATTCCGAAGAGGTGGCGCATGTTGCCTATGGCTCCAAGTGGTTTCACTTTCTCTGCGGGCGCAACGATACCGACCCCAAGGTAGAGTTCCACCGTCTGGTGCGGCACTACTTCCACGGCGCGCTGAAGCCCCCGTTCAACGAGGAGAAGCGGGCCGAAGCGGGGATTCCGCCGGATTTCTATTGGCCGCTGACCGAAACTACAGGGGCCGGGACCGAAAACTGACGCGGGGGCAACGTGATAAAGCCCGCTTCGTATCGGCGGGAATTCGCTCATTTATCCACAGAATGGCGTCAATCCGGCGCGTGGCTTTCAAATCCGTTGCGGCTTTGGGCAAGCCTCTGTTAGCTGCCGCATGGGCGTGGACATGGGGATGTCGGCGCCGACACGGGGCCTGCCAGCCCTGACCTTTGGGGAAACAACACGGGACGGTCACGTGACGGGGCATCTCTCCTACAAGCTGAATGCGGCGCTAGAGCGCTGGTTCCCGGAACAGCGCCTGTTCCTTAAATCCGATACCGAAACGCGCTTCATCCGCCTCAGGCCGGTGACGCAGGCCGTGGCGGTCGTCGGCAGCAGTGTGTTCGTCGCCTGGACGATCATTGCTTCGGCCATTCTGATGATGGATTCGATCGGTGCCGGTTCGGCCCGTGAACAGGCGCAACGCGC
The DNA here is from genome assembly GCA_031408575.1 of Rhodobacterales bacterium. Classification (GTDB taxonomy): domain Bacteria; phylum Pseudomonadota; class Alphaproteobacteria; order Rhodobacterales; family Rhodobacteraceae; genus Aliitabrizicola. The sequence goes on along the minus strand of JANNWS010000109.1, from coordinate 23,437 downwards.
CGGAATTGTCTACGAGCAGCGCCTGACCACGCTGTCAGGCGATCGCGATCTGCGCGCCGAAGAAGCGGTGCGGGCGCAGGAACGGTTCAACCTGGCACTGGCGCAGGTCTCTGACATGCAGTCACGCCTGCTTGCGTCTGAAGACCGCCGCAAGGAACTGGAAACCGGGATCGAGGTGATCCAGAAAACGTTGCGCCGCAGCATCGCTGAACGGGATGATGCCCGTGACGAGGTGTCTCGTGTCACGCTTGCCCTTGCCGAACAGACCGGTTCCACCAGAACAGACGAAGGCCGGTCACGGGATATCGAAGCGACGCTGGAGATTCTGACCGACGCGCTTGGCGACACAGCCCAGCAGCGCGACACGCTTTTTGCCGACGCCTCACTGGCGCGCGACGAGGCGGCAGAGACCGCCCTAGACATGCGCCTGATGGAAGAGCGCAACGATGCGATCTTCGAAAAACTGGAAGATGCCGTTGCGGTGTCGATGGAACCGCTGGACAAGATGTTCAAATCGGTTGGCCTGTCGCCAGAAACCGTAATTGATCAGGTCCGTCGGGGCTATTCCGGCCAGGGCGGCCCTTTGGTGCCGCTGACCTTGTCCACCAAAGGCGCGGCTGGCGGTCCTACCGCCGAAGAACTCCGGGCGAATGAAATCCTGTCCGGCCTCGACCGGATGAATCTCTACCGGATTGCGGCGTCCAAGGCACCCTTCGCCATGCCGGTCAAGACCTCGTTCCGCTACACCTCGCCTTTTGGCGGCCGCACCGACCCTTTGGGGCGCGGTCGCCGGATGCATGAGGGTGTCGATATGGCCGGGTCCAAAGGCTCTCCGATCTATGCAACTGCTGACGGCGTGGTGATTGATGCGGGCTGGGAGTCGGGATACGGCCAGTTGGTCAGCATCAGGCACAACTTCGGGATCGAGACACGCTACGGCCATATGTCGCGAATCCGCGTCAGTGTCGGTGACAGGGTATCGCGCGGCGACCGTATCGGTGATATGGGAAGTACAGGTCGGTCAACCGGCACGCATCTTCACTACGAGATCCGGCTGAGCGGCGACGCCATCAACCCCATGATCTACATCAAGGCGGCGAAAGATGTTTTCTAAAAGCAGAATCAACGAACCCGGTCCCAAGGCAGGCGAACCCGATCGCCCGAAGACCCCCGAGGACAAGCCAAAGACCGCAATGGATTTCACACCCAGCACCCCGAAGGCCAAACCTGCGGCCTCTGTTCTTTCGTCGGACCTTACGGTTGTCGGCAACCTCAAGACATCTGGCGATATCCAGATTGAAGGCACTGTCGAAGGCGATATCCGCGCACATCTGTTGACTGTTGGCGAAAGCGCCACGATCCGGGGCGAGATTGTTGCCGACGATATCGTGGTCAATGGTCGCGTGATCGGCCGCGTCCGCGGCCTGAAAGTACGCCTCACGTCGACCGCCCGCGTCGAAGGCGACATCATCCACAAGACCATCGCGATTGAAAGCGGTGCGCATTTCGAAGGCTCGGTTCAGCGTCAGGAAGATCCACTGGCCACCGGTCGCGCCGCCCTTGCCGCACCGACAGCGGCGATTTCACCCCCTGCCGCAAATCCAGACACGATCTGACCGGCAATGTGGCTTGCAACCCCGAAAGGGCGCCTTCGGGCGCCCTTTTGTATTACGTCAGGGCGCGCCGGTAGAGGTGCCATGTGGCATGCCCCAGCACCGGCAGCACGATCAACAACCCCAGGAACGCCGGCACCATCGCCACGAACACCGCCACCGCGATGATCAGCCCCCAACACAGCATGACCGTCGGATTGACCTGAACGGTGCCAAAACTGGTGATCATGGCAGTGACGAAATCAAGCTCGCGGTCCATCAGCAAGGGCAGACTGACGACGGTCAGTGAAAACAGCACGGACGCAAACACCGCGCCGATGAGTGATCCCACAGCCAGCATCGCAAGCCCGTTCGGCGTCAGAAAGATGGCAAATGACGTGGAAATATCGGTCATCGCCTGCAATCCCATGAACAACGCAAAGATCATGTGGCCTAAAAAGTTCCAGAACAGGAAGAACACCACGATCACCACCGCCATCGACGGGATCTGCCGGTTCCGCTCATTCCAGACCACCCCCAGAACTGCGCCCCACCCAAGCGGCAACCCGGTTTCGATCCTTCGGCTGACCTCATAAAGACCGCAGGCCAGAAAGGGGGCGATGATCGGAAACCCGGCCGAGGCGACCAGGCTCCACCAGATCTGCCCAGCACCTGTCAGCGCATACCACATGATCCAGCCGCCAAGCACGAACACGGTGCTGAAGAACAGCCCAAAGACAGGGGCCGTGCGAAAATCCCGCCAGCCCAGCCCGACCACCGCCCACAGGTCGCCAAACCCGATACGGTTGATCTGCGGCACGGCCGACGCCTCCACAGACTGCTCTGCCATGTCGTATCCTTTCTGATCAGGCCGCCGGGGCGGATCACATCCATCTCACAGCCCCCTCCGCGGCTTGTGCGGCAGCCTGCGTCAACCGTGGCGGATTTCGGTTCCCAGCACGTTCAGGCATTCCCGGATAAAGGCGGCCAGCGCCGTCCAGCCCTTGGCCGAAACCATGTTGCCATCGACATGCGCCGCCGTCGGCGACAGATCGACATAGGTGCCACCGGCCAGCGCCACTTCGGGCGCGCAAGCCGCCAGCGCCGCGACCGATTTGCCGCGCACCACGCCATCTACGGCGATCAGGATCTGGGCCCCGTGGCAGATGGTGAAGATCGGCTTGCCGGTCTGGTGAAAGTGCCGGACCATCGCCTGAATGCGCGGATCGGTGCGGATGTATTCCGGACCCCGCCCCCCGGCGCAATAGACCGCGTGATACTCATCCAGCCGTACTTCAGAGAATGTCTTGTTGATCAGATGATTGTGGCCCGGCTTTTCCGTGTAGGTCTGATGCCCCTCGAAATCGTGCAACGAGGTCGCAATCATGTCGCCCGCCGATTTGTCGGGGCAGATGACGTGAACGGTATGCCCGACAGCCTCCATCGCGGCCTGAAACACGAAAATTTCGTATTCCTCGGTAAACTCTCCGGTCAGCATCAGTATGGTCTTGGCGGCCATCGGTGCAACTCCCCCCCAGCTTATCCGATCAACGAACCGGAACGGCAGGATAGTGGCCGATGATAGGGCCTCAGTGCAACCGCCTTGCACTGAGGTGCAGCGCCTATTCCGCGTTCGCCTCGGCGCGGCTTTTGCCTGCAACGTCCAGCGCTAGCGTCGCCGCCATGAACCGGTCGAGATCGCCGTCCAGCACGCCCTGCGTATCGGACGTTTCTTCGCCGGTGCGCAAGTCTTTCACCATCTGGTAAGGTTGCAGCACATACGACCGGATCTGGTTTCCCCACCCGGCATCGCCCTTGTTTTCATGCTGGGCATTGACCGCGGCGTTCCGCTTGTCCAACTCCAGTTGGTACAAGCGCGATCGCAAGGCGTTCATCGCAACTTCGCGGTTCTGGTGCTGTGACTTCATCGACGAGGTGACAACGATGTTGGTCGGCAGGTGGGTGATCCGCACCGCCGAGTCGGTGGTATTGACATGCTGCCCGCCAGCGCCCGACGACCGATAAGTGTCGATGCGAATGTCACGGTCGGGAATGTCGATTTCGATCGCATCATCGACGACCGGATAAACCCAGACCGACGAAAACGAGGTATGGCGCCGCGCCGCGGAGTCGTAGGGCGAGATGCGAACAAGCCGGTGCACTCCCGATTCCGATTTCAGCCAGCCATAGGCGTTCGGTCCGCTGATCTTGTAGGCGGCAGACTTGATCCCCGCTTCTTCGCCAGCACTTTCCGATTGCAGCTCGACCGTGTAGCCCTTTTTCTCGGCCCAGCGGACATACATCCGCGCCAGCATGCTGGCCCAATCACAGCTTTCCGTACCGCCCGCGCCCGCGTTTACCTCAAGGAAGGTGTCGTTGCCATCGGCCTCGCCATTCATCAACGCCACAAGCTCTTTGGCCGAGGCGAGCGTCACCAGATCGCGCAGCGACGCTTCGGCATCCGCGACGATTTCAGTATCGCCTTCGGCCTCGCCCAGCTCGATCAGTTCCACACCGTCACGCAGGCCGCTGTCGATATGGCGATAGGTCGAGATGGCATCCAGCAATGCCTGCCGCTCGCGCATCAGTTTCTGCGCGCGTGTCGGGTCGGACCACAGGTCGCCATGCTCCAGCATGGCGTTGAATTCTTCCAGCCGGTGCGGGGCGGTTTCCCAATCCATCCGCTGGCCCAGAAGCTTGAGCGATTTTGCAATCGCTTCCACATTGTTCTGCGTCTCGGCGCGCATCAGTTTCGTCCGTTTCTCTGCAGGGTTCAGCGGCGGGTGATAGCGGGTCGGGCCGCGCGGGGCAAGGCCGGGTGCTCGCCGCTCCCTGCCGGGGGCTTCTCGCCTGAGCGAAGGCCGACCGGACGGGAGGGATGAGCGCGCGTCAGTAAAGCCCGCCCGAACTGACGGTCCCGAAATCGGCCTTCTTGGGGATGATCAGCGTCTCGCCGGTCGAGGTGGTCACCGTCACGCCCCCCTCGGACCCGTCGGTTTCGCCATAAGCGAACAGCGGCAGGTTGGACCCCATCGCAAAACCGCCATCCACCACGGCAAAGCCGAACAGCGGGTCTTCGCCCTCGCGGAAATACTCGGCCACCACATTCTCGCCGCTTGCGTCATCGGGCAGCGGTGATCCGGTAAAGCGGTCAATATTGCGGAAATAGCCACCGGGCGGCACGGCAAACTGTGTGCCGCCGTATTTCGCCACCGCTTTCGTCATGAAGCTTTGGAACACCGGCCCGCACAGCCCGCCCCCCGACACCGACCCAAGGCTGCGCGGCTGGTCATACCCGATATAGCAGCCCGCGACGATGTTCGAGGTATAGCCAATGAACCACACATCCTTGGCATCGTTGGTCGTCCCGGTCTTGCCCGCAACCGGCACCGGCAGGTTGATGCCCCGTCCGGTGCCACGCTGCACCACACCTTCCATCATCGAGGTTAGCTGAAACGCGGTGATCGGGTCCATCACCCTGTCGCGGTTCGACACGATCTGTGGGGTACGACCGACGCTCAGGCTTGCCAACTGGCAATCATCGCATTTGCGCTGATCATGCCGATAGACCGTGCGCCCAAAGCGGTCCTGCACCCGGTCCACCAGCGTCGGCTCAACCCGCTCGCCGCCATTGGCGAACATCGCATAGGCCGCGACCATCTTGAACAACGTTGTCTCCTCGGCCCCCAGCGAGTTGGCGAGGAACGGGTTCATCCGGTCATAGACGCCGAAACGCTCGGCATAGCCCGCGACGACGTCCATCCCGATTTCCTGTGCTACCCGCACCGTCATCAGGTTTCGGCTTTGCTCGATCCCGGTCCGCAGCGGGGCCGGCCCGTAGAACTTGTTCGATGCGTTCTTCGGCTTCCACAGCCCTTCGGGCGTATCCACTTCGATCGGCGCGTCGATGACGATCGTCGCGGGCGTAAAGCCCGAATCAAGCGCTGCTGCATAGACGAAGGGCTTGAAGCTTGACCCCGGCTGGCGCTGCGCCTGAGTTGCGCGGTTGAATTCGCTGTCCTGAAAGCTGAAGCCGCCCTGCATGGCGATGACGCGGCCCGTGTTCACGTCCATCGCCATGAACCCGCCTTCGATTTCCGGCACCTGCCGCAGCGACCAGCGTTGAAAACTGCCGTCCTCATCGCTGGTGACAGCCCGCACCAACACCACATCGCCAACCGATACCAGATCAGACGCGGATTTTGCCTTTGGTCCCAGCCGCCCGTCCGACTGGCGTTTGCGCGCCCAGGTCACATCCTCGGCGGGTATGAAATGGCCGTCCTGGTCTTCTTCGACGCCTTCAATCCCGATTCGCGCCGCGCTGTCGCCCAGCGACAGAACCACGGCCGCAGACCACCCTTCGATATCGCGCGATACGCTCACGTCGGACAGTGCCGCGCGCCAGTCAGCCTCGGAGGTCAGCTTTGACGCCTCGATCACCTTGCGCGTCCCGCGCCAGACACCAAGGCCCCGGTCATATTTCTCCAGCCCAGTCCGCAGCGCCAGAGCAGCATCCTTCTGCAATTCCGGGTCGACCGTCGCCCGGATGGTCAGACCGCCGGTGAACAGTTCCTGCTTGCCGAAACTGCCCGAAAGCTGCCGCCCGATCTCGTCGGTGAAATAGTCGCGCGGCGGCAAGTCCTTCCAGAACGCAGGGTAGTCGCCGTTCTGAACGGTGCGCAGCGGCGTCTCGCGCTCTGCCAGATAGGTCGCCTCGTCGATATGCCCGTTCTGCCACATTTCGCGCAGCACATAGTTGCGCCGGTCGACAGCAGCCTGATAATCGCGCACCGGATGCAGTCCCCGACCGGGCGACTTCGGAAGCGCGGCAAGATAGGCCGCCTCGCCCGGCGACAACTGCACCAGGGTTTTGTTGTAATAGGATTGTGCGGCGGCGGTCACGCCGAAGCTGCGCTGCCCAAGGTCGATCTCGTTCAGATACAACTCAAGGATCTTATCCTTGTTAAGTACCCCTTCGATGCGGGTCGCAAGGATGATTTCCTTGATCTTTCGCTCGCCCGTACGCTCGCCCCCCAGCAGAAAGTTCTTCATGACCTGCTGGGTGATGGTCGACGCCCCGCGCACATTCTCGCCCCGCGACACGATCGCGTCGCGCGCGGCCGCCGCGATGCTGGTCACGTCATAACCCTTGTGGCTGTAGAAATTCTTGTCCTCGGCGCTGATGAAGGCTTGTTTCACCAAATCGGGAATATCCTCGATGGGGGTGAATAGCCGCCGTTCCTCGGCGAATTCGTCGATGATCCGGCCCTCGCCGGAGTAGACGCGGCTGATCGTCGGGGGCGCATACTGCGCCAGACTCTCGTGGCTGGGCAGGTCGCGGCCATACATCCAGAACACCGCGCCCACCGACAGCGCCGCAAACAGCAACCCCAGCGTCAGCGCGGTGAAAATACCGCCAAAGAATGACCCGATGAACCTGACCAAAACCGACTCCTGCCCGCGTGAATTTCCTATACAGGCAAACGCGCGCAAAGGTCAAAACCCGCGCGCGTGATCGCGCCGATGCTACTGGCGGCGCAGCAATGCACGGGCCGCATCCTCGACCGCCCAGCCCTGCAATCCCGCGACAATCGCCCGTGCCATCCGCGCGCGCCACTCCGGGTCTTGCAGCCGTGCCAGATCGCGTGCGCTGGACAGGAACCCCAACTCGATCAGCGCAGACGGGATATCGGGGGATTTCAGCACCGAAAAGCTGGCGAACTGACGCGGAATGCGGTGCATCTTCACGCCTTCCGACTTCATCGCATTGGCCAGCGTGTCGGCCAGCACCTCGGTGCGCGGTGCGGTTTCTGTGCGCGCCATGTCCATCAGCACCGAAGCCACCAGATCATCCTGCCCGGTCAGATCGACGCCCGACAGCAGGTCGTCGCGGTCATGCCGTTCGGCCAGCGTTGCGGCGGCCGCATCGCTCGCCTCTTCGGCCAGGGTGTAGATCGTGGCCCCGACCGCCTCGCCTTCCGCCAGCGCATCGGCATGCAGCGACAAGAACACATCCGCCCCCGCCGCTCCAGCCGCCGAAATCCGCGCCTCCAGCGGCACGAACACATCCTCGTTGCGCGTCAGAACCACCGCAAAGCCGCCAGCGCGCAAGAGCGCCTCCTTCAACTCGCGCGCGAAGGTCAGCATCAATGCGGCTTCGGTCACGTCCCCGCTCTGCGCCCCCGGATCGATGCCCCCATGGCCGGGGTCCAGCACCACAACCAGAGGACCAGTGCCGCGCACGGTCGCTGCGGGCAAGTCAGCCACAGCGGGCATCGCCCAATCCGCAGGCTCGGGCAGTGCCGCCTTTGCGGCGAATGCAGCCTCGCCTGCCGGCTCCAGCCGCAGCGTCAGCCGCGCCGCCCCGCCCGCCGTCGCCATCTCCGCCTCACTCACCAGAAACGGCCCGGTCAACTCCAACACCAGCCGGGACCAGCCCGACCGGAACACCCCCGCCCGCAGGTCGGCCAGCGCGTCTGACGACCGCGCCACCCGGTCAATCCCGGTCCAGTCCACCTCACGAAAGTCCATCACCACACGCGGCGGCGCATTCAGCACCCGCACCCGCCACGGCACCGGCTGCGACAGCGCCAGCGTGATCGACACTCCTGCCCCGGTATCGCGGATCGAGGATGCTTCGGAGTCAAGCCGCGCAATGGCCGACAGATCCTGCGCAACCGCTCCCGCCGCAAGCCAGACCACAACAAGCACCGCCCAGATCGCACGCAAACAGAACCCATTCATCTTTGCAAAAATATCCTCGCCGAAGGCATCCGCGCGCACCACCCGCGCGACGCCAGACCCTAACGCGCGCCCATGAACATCTGCAACCGCGCCAGCCCCTCGGCAATGTCTTCCGTTGCCCCCGAATAGGAAAAACGCAAGCTCCGCCCACCCCGCACGGGATCGAAATCCAGCCCCGGCGTCACCGCCACGCCCGCACCTTGCAGGATTTCGGAGGCAAACCGCAGGCTGTTGCCGGTCAGATCACTGACATCGGCATAGACATAGAACGCGCCATCTGGCGGCGCGATGCGGCCAAAGCCCGCCTGCGGCAACCCCTCCAGCATAAGGCGGCGGTTTTCGGCATAAACCGCACGGTTCGCCTCCAGCTCGTCGATACACTCCAAAGCGGCCAGTGCTGCAATCTGGCTGGCATGGGGCGGGCAGATGAACATGTTCTGCGCCAGCCGCTCCACCAGCCGCACGTGCCCCTCCGGCACCACCATCCACCCGACCCGCCAACCCGTCATGCTGAAATACTTCGAGAAGCTGTTGATCACATAGACATCATCGCTGATTTCCAACGCCGACACCGCCCGCGCGCCATAGTGCAGCCCATGATAAATCTCGTCCGAGACAAAGCTGATCTCGCGCCCCAACGCATGACCGATCAGCGCCGCCAGTGCCGCGCGCGACAACATCGTGCCGGTCGGATTGCCCGGCGAGGCGACGATCAGACCGGCCAGCCCCTCCACCCCGGCAATATCCTCCGGCACCGGCTGAAATCGGTTGTCCGGCGATGAGGGGACCCCCACCGGCTCAAGGCTCAGCGCCCGCAAGATCTGGCGGTACGACGGATAGCCCGGCTCGCCCAGGGCCACCCGGTCGCCCGCATCGAACAGCGCGGTGAAGGCCAGCAGAAACGCCGCCGACGATCCCGACGTGACCACCACCCGTGCCGGGTCCAGATCAACCCCGTACCAGCACCCGTAAAGTGCTGCGATCCCGGCGCGCAGCGCAGGCAGGCCCAGCGCAACAGTATAGCCCAGCGATCCCGCCGCCATTGCACGCGCCACCGCGTCGCGCGCACCCGCTGGCGCAGGCGTTCCCGGCTGGCCGATTTCCATGTGAATGACCGACCGACCGGAGGCTTCGAGCGCGCGCGCAGCCTCCAGCACGTCCATCACAATGAAGGGATCAACCTCGCCGCGTCTTGAAACCCGCATCCCGCACCCCGTAAGACTGCACACACAGTGTCCGCCCCCCGAGCGGGGGTCAAGCCAGCCTTGCCGCCGCACGCCAATCTGCGATGCTGCCCTGCCATCACCGGAGTCCGACACGCATGATCCGCCTGACCGCCGCCCTGATCGCCCTGACCCTAGCCGCCCCGGTGTACGCGACCGACCTTGGGGCAATGACCCCGGCCGAGCGCGATGCCTTCCGGGCCGAGGTGAAATCCTACCTGATGGAAAACCCCGAAGTGCTGATGGAAGCCATCGACGTGCTGAAGAACCGTCAGGCCGACGCCGAGGTGGCGAATGACGCGACCCTTCTGCAAACCCACGCCGCCGAAATCTACAGCGACCCGGCAAGCTGGGTCGGCGGTAATCCCGACGGCGACATCACGGTAGTCGAATTCATGGACTATCGCTGCGGCTATTGCCGCAAGGCGACGCCAGAGGTGGCAGAACTGCTGAAATCGGATGGCAACATCCGCTTTGTCGTCAAGGAATATCCGATTCTGGGCGAGGCATCGGTGCTGTCGTCGCGCTTTGCCATCGCAGTTCTGCAAACAGCCGGAAATGACGCCTATGCGCGCGCGCACGACGCGCTGACCACCCTGCGCGGCGATCCCACACCGGACGCTCTGTCAGGTCTGGCAACCGACCTTGGGCTTGACCCCGCAGCGATCCTTGCGCGGATGGACAGCCCCGAAGTCACCGCCGTGATCGCAGCAAATCATGCTCTGGCGGACAAGTTGCGGATCAGTGGCACACCGACCTTTGTGATCGAAGGTGCGATGGTGCGCGGCTATCTGCCGCTTGACGACATGCGCGAGATTGTCCGCCAACAGCGCGAAGGCTGATCCACGCACGACGTGAAGCCGCACGGATCGGTGCCGACGACGCACTGCGTCATTCGGCCGCCTGCGCTGCTTCAACTGCCTCGATCTCGGCGGCTTTCGCTTCGACCAGTTCGACGATGTGATTGACCATCCTGTCATTGCCCAGCTTGTGGCTTTGCTTGCCCGCGAGATAGACCATGCCCGACCCGGCCCCGCCGCCGGTAAAGCCGATATCCGTCATCAGCGCCTCACCAGGCCCGTTCACCACGCAGCCGATGATCGACAGGCTCATCGACGTGGTGATATGCGCCAGCCGTTCTTCCAGTGCCGTGACAGTCTTGATCACATCAAACCCCTGCCGCGCGCAACTGGGGCAGGAAATGATGGTGACGCCGCGGTGGCGCAGGCCCAGTGATTTCAGTATCTCGAAGCCGACCTTCACCTCTTCGACCGGATCGGCGGACAGCGACACGCGGATCGTATCGCCGATCCCGCTCCACAACAGGTTGCCCAGTCCTATGGCCGATTTCACCGTGCCGGATACCAGCCCCCCGGCTTCGGTGATCCCCAGGTGGATCGGCGCATCGGTAACATCGGCCAGTTGCTGATAGGCCGCGGCCGCCATGAACACGTCCGATGCCTTCACGCTGATCTTGAATTCGTGAAAGTCGTTGTCCTGCAACAGTTTGATGTGGTCCATACCGGATTCAACCATCGCATCCGGGCAAGGCTCGCCGTATTTTTCCAGCAGATGACGCTCCAGCGACCCCGCGTTCACGCCGATACGGATCGAACAGCCATGATCCTTTGCGGCCTTGATCACCTCACGCACCCGCTTGGCATCACCAATATTGCCCGGATTGATCCGCAGGCAGGCCGCCCCCGCCTCGGCCGCCTCAATGGCGCGCTTGTAGTGGAAATGGATGTCGGCCACGATTGGCACCGGGCTTTCCGCCACGATTTCTCGCAGCGCCCGTGTCGACTCCTGATCCGGCGTTGATATGCGGACAATATCCGCCCCGGCCACCGCACAGCGCTGCACCTGTTCCAGCGTGCCTGCCACATCTGTAGTCAGCGTGTTTGTCATTGTCTGGACCGAGATCGGCGCATCACCCCCGACGGCCACGCGGCCTACCATGATCTGGCGCGATTTTCGACGCTCGATATTGCGCCACGGACGGATGGGGTTGTGCGACATGGGAAAGCAGCCTCGAAGATCCAGAGTCACCCCTTAGATAGCCGCGCAGGCAAGCCTCGGCAACCGGTGCCTAGTCTGACGCTGGCACCGCTTCGACGACGCCGGCATCGGCAAGCGCAACAATCGCGGCAAGATCAGCGTCCACCGTCAGATCGGCAAGCTGATACGTTGCCTGCAGCGCCTCGGGTGACAATGCCACGTTCTTGACGACCTGCGCCCCAGGTGCGGCTGGCCCGAAAGTCTGGCCGTTGACCGCGAAATAGACCGAGCCCGAGTTGCCCGCGCGCAGCACGGCCGGCGCTTCCATCTGGGGGACGACATAGCGTTCGCCTGCATCCAGAACCTTTTCGAACAGCACCGTGCCGTCGGCGGACTGGACCCGCACCCACGACGGCCGCACGGCAAGCAACTCGACAGCCGGCGCACCGGCCTCGACGACCTGCACAGCATCACGTGCGCCACCGACGCCTTCCAGCACCGCTGCCGCAATCGCAATCGCACTTTCCTCGGCCGAGTTCAGCGCGCCACCAGTGCGCGGGTCGATCCCGGCAATCGGGCCGTCGCGCGCCACCATCACAGGCATATCCAGCGCCTGTGGCCGGTAGAGTCGGTCATAGCCCTGCGCGCCCTCTGCCACTGGATCTTGTCCCGCATCCGCCACCGCCACCGCGGGGGCAGACCGGATCAGGGGTGCATCGCCACTTACATTGCCCAGAGGGTCAATCTCGGCGACCACCACAGGGGCCTGATCCACCGGGGACAATTGCACCCGCTGCACCTCTTGCAGCACAGACCAGCCGCCATAGCCGATTGCCCCGATCAGCATCACCAGCACAAGCATGGAGCCAACAGCCCCCGGCTCCACCCGCGACAGCACGCTTGGCCCGCGCGGAACGAAACTTGCATTCGGATCGGCATAAGGGTCTTTTCGACCGTGTTTTCCAAGGGGACCGCCGGCTATTGTGCGCTGCGGGCGCGGCGAGGATGCCGCTTGCGCCATGCCATGCGCGGTCGCAAACCCGGCCTCATCACAAAATTTCGCATAAGCCCATTCCGGGTCCATCCCCAGATAGCGGGCGTAGGACCGGATATATCCTGCGATGAAGCCTTGGCTTTCAAAGGCGGATACATCGCAATTCTCGATTGCCGCAATATAGGTTGCCTTGATCTTCAGCTCGCGCTGAACATCCAGAAGGGACCGGCCAAGCGTCGCGCGCTCTCCGCGCATCACGTCACCCAGACGCACCTCAAAATCGTCAAAGCCCTTGGGCTTGTCGACTTTTGGCGTCGAAGGATGCGACCTTCGCCCGATCATATGCTCTTGCCCCTACTGCCCCACGTCTTGCGCTGAGTCGGTCTGCGCCGACTCGCCACATCGCTATTCACGAAAGCGTATCACAGGACAAGACCCCGCGCACCCCGTCACAAGGCTGCTCTGCATCCTAAGCGCGATTCAGCGCACAATCGGCGCAGTAAGTGAACATCGTGTTAACCGGATGGTGGATCCGGTCGCCACATGTCCGAGCCACGGGGCAAGAACGCCCCTCGTCATGCTGCTGGCGCAACCATTGCCGGTCACCGGGCAGATATCCGGCACCGCCAGGGCCAGTATCCGCCCAGCGAGCCGTCGCTCGCGCTCCTTAAACGACCTGCAGGTACCGACGTCGCCTCGGGCTGGAAATCGGACGTATCGGCCACCAGACCCCGGCACACTACCTGCCGAGGCGGGATCAGTCTTGAACGACTACCGCGCAATCTGCCGGTTTTTCTCCCTTGGCTGAACAGTCCGCCAACGCCTTTGCAGCCGCGTCTCGGCCCTTGGCCTGTCCCCAAAGCCCTGTCGACGGCGAGATCGCGAAAGCCTTGTCGCGCCGCACCTTTGCATAGTCTGCGAAATCCGCCGTGGCACCAGACGACAACTGAAACGGCTGCGCCACCCAGCCTTCAGGCCGGATCAGCGCCACGATGACACATGGCTTCGCGCCCTTGCGCTTGGCATCGCACGCCGCCAGCGCCTGCGCCGACGCGGCATCCGTCGAATGGTGGTTGGCAGCAGCGACGGTGGCCTCGACCATGATCCCCTCATCGGGCGAGACTGCAATCGCGCCGTAATACGGCTGCACCGCCCCGACCTGCTTCAGGATCTCGGCCTGATCGGCCGGCAAAACCGACGGCTGGATCATCTCGACCACCGCGCCGGTGGGCGCGAACAGCAACGGCGCCACCACTTCGCCGGTCGGCGCCTGTGCATGGGCAGCATGCGCAAGACCGATCATCAAACCTGCTTTCAGAAGCAACCGGACCATCGTCAACTCCCTTGCCGTGCAACTCTGGGCGGGTCTCTAGCGCAATCGCGCCACTCTGGACAGGGCCGGATTGCCTGTTACGGTCGCGCCACATTCACGAAGTGGAGACTGCGATGACACTCGATGCCGTCCTGGCCCGGATCGACAACACCTTGCCCGAGGCGCTGGACCGGCTGATGAATCTGCTGCGCATCCCGTCCATTTCCACCGACCCTGCCTTTGCCGCCGATTGTGACCGTGCCGCCGACTGGCTGGTGGCCGATCTTGCCGGGCTTGGCTTCACTGCCTCAAAGCGCGCCACCCCAGGCCATGCGATGGTCGTGGCCCACACCGGCGACGGTGGCCCGCACCTTTTGTTCTACGGCCACTATGACGTGCAGCCCGTTGATCCGTTGTCGCTTTGGCACCGTGATCCGTTTGACCCGGCAATCGAGGACACGCCCAAAGGCCCCGTCATCCGCGCCCGTGGTGCGTCCGACGACAAGGGGCAGTTGATGACCTTCATCGAGGCCTGCCGTGCCTGGAGGTCGGTCCACGGCCAGCTTCCCGGCCACCTGACCCTGTTCATCGAAGGCGAAGAGAAATCCGGCTCGCCGTCGCTTGTCCCATTCCTGCGGGCCATCGCGGCCGAGTTGACCGCCGACATCGCCCTGATCTGCGATACCGGCCTTTTCGAGGATGCCACCCCCGCCATCAGCACCCGCCTGCGTGGCCTTGTCAAAGCCGAGTTCACGATCTACGGGCCGGACATGGATCTGCATTCCGGTTCCTATGGCGGGTTGGCGATCAACCCGCTGCGCGTGACGACGCGCATTCTGGCCGACCTGCACGATGATACGGGGCGCGTCACCCTGCCCGGCTTCTACGATGCCGTGCCCGAACTGACCGACGAGATTCGCGCCCAATGGCAAAGCCTTGCCTTCAACCACGCCAAGTACCTCGGCGATGTGGGCTTGTCGCAGCCCGCAGGCGAGCAGGGCCGCACACCGCTGGAAATGCTCTGGTCCCGCCCCACCGCCGAGATCAACGGCCTTTGGGGCGGCTACACCGGCGCGGGCTTCAAGACCGCGCTGCCGTCCGAGGCACATGCCAAGGTCAGCTTCCGCCTTGTGGGAAACCAGGACCCCGACGCCATCGCCACCACATTCCGTGCCTTTGTTCAGGCGCGCCTGCCCGTCGACTGCACGGTGACGTTCCACAACATCAGCGGCTCGCCCGCCAGCCAGATGGCCCTCACCAATCCCGCCTTTGACAAAGCTCGCGCGGCATTGACCGAAGAATGGGGGCGCCCCGCCGCCTTTGTCGGCGAAGGCGGCTCGATCCCAATCGCAGGCTATTTCAAGACCGTACTCGGCATGGATGCGATGCTGATCGGCTTTGCGAAAGACGATGACCTGATCCATTCGCCCAATGAAAAATATGATGTGGAAAGTTTCCGCAAAGGCATCCGCAGTTGGGCGCGCATTCTGGCGCGCCTGACATGATCCGTGATGCCACCCCGGCGGATGAAGCGGAATGGCGCGGCCTCTGGGCGCAGTATCTGGCGTTCTACACCGTCGATCTTCCGTCCGATGTGACCAATGCCACATGGTCTCGCATCCTTGATCCCGCCAGCCGCCTTGCGTGCCGGTTGGCTGTCACCGACTCCGGCCTTCAGGGTTTTGCCGTCTGGCACCGCCATGTCGCCAGTTGGTCGCTGACGGACGATTGCTATCTTGAAGACCTGTTCGTGGCGCCCGGCGCACGCGGCACGGGCCTTGGACGCGCCCTGATCGACGATCTGGCGGACGTTGCACGTGCCGCAGGCTGCGGTCGCTTTTACTGGCATACCGATGAGGGCAACAGCCGCGCCCGCGCCCTGTATGACAGTTACGCCCCCGCAGACGGCCATATCCGCTATCGTCTGACGCTCTGAGCCGTCAAGCGATCAGGCATCAAGACACTTACAAAAAAAACTAAATGGCGCGGTTGACGGGGCTCGAACCCGCGACCCCCGGCGTGACAGGCCGGTACTCTAACCAACTGAGCTACAACCGCGTAGACACCACACCCGATCGCCCGAGCGTGGAAGCCTATTACGCATCCCCGTGTGCGCCGTCAAGCGCACCCCGGCGGAATATGTGCCGCCATCACTCCGGTGCGGGCATGAATTCGGCGTCGTCCCCCGGCGGCAGACGGAACCGGCCATGCGCCCAGTCGCCTGCACGCCACGCCTCTTTCGCGGCATCAATCCGCTCGCGGCTAGAGGCGACAAAGTTCCACCAGATGTGTCGGGGGCCGTCCATCGTGGCCCCGCCCAACAGCATCAGACGCGCGCCCTGATCGCCCGCTTTCACTGAAATACGGTCGCCGGGCCGGAACACCAGCATCCGCCCCGCCTCAAAGGTCTGGCCCCCGACCGTCACATCGCCGCCCAGAATGTAGACGCCGCGATCTTCATGATTGTCTGGCAATGGCAGGGCCGCCCCGGCCTGCAACACGGCATCGGCATAAAAGATCTCGCTGGGCGTCTCCACCGGCGCGCGCGCGCCCCAGGCATCGCCCAGAATCAGGCGCACCTCTTTGCCTTCGCCCTCCAGCAGCGGCAGAACATCACCGGCCGCATGAACGAACGCCGCCAGATCATCCTCGCGGTCCTTGGGCAGGGCCACCCAGGTCTGCAACCCGAACAGGGAATGCGGCTTTGCCCGGACGTCTCCATCGGTCCGTTCGGAATGGGTGATCCCCTGCCCCGCCACCATCCAGTTCACCGCCCCCGGCTCGATCCATTGATCGGTACCCAGCGAGTCGCGGTGGTGGATGCGACCCTTCATCAGATAGGTGACAGTGGCGAGCCCGATGTGGGGGTGCGGGCGCACGTCGATCCCCTGACCGGTCAGAAATTCGGCAGGCCCCATCTGGTCGAAAAAGATGAAGGGCCCCACCATCTGACGCTGCGCCGAGGGCAAGGCCCGGCGCACCTCGAAGCCGCCCAGATCGCGGGCGCGCGGCACAATCACCGTCTCGATGGCGTCAATCGCATCGCCAAGCGGAATGTCGGGGTCGAGTGCGGGGTTCCAGCTCATCATCACCTCCAATATTGCTTGCACAGTAGCACTGTGCAGGCGTGCAGACAAAGGCACAAAAACGCTCATTTTCTGTGCTGCACCGCACAGCATTGCCCGATCATCAATATCACAAAACTGAAATTGCGCTCCCAAACCCGAGACCTTAGCATGTCGTCTGGTCGCATGTCGCGGCAGCAGGGGGCATCATGCAGATATCACTTACCGGCAAGTGCCTGCTTGTGACAGGCTCCACCCAGGGACTGGGTGCCACCATCGCCCGCCTCGCGCTGACCTGCGGCGCCGAGTGCGTCACCCTCTCTGGCCGCGACACCGCGCGGGGCGTGGCGCTCGCCGCCTCACTAGGCCCGCGCGCGCATTTCCATGCCGCCGATCTTGTCCTTCCCGACGCGCCGGCGCAGCTTTTCGCGGCCAGTCGTGCCGCGATGGGCCGCGTTGATGCGCTGGTGAACGCCGCTGCCCTGACCAGCCGCGCCTCGATGCTGGACGGCACGACGGAACTGTGGAACCGCCTCTTTTCGGTCAACGCCCGCGCACCCTACATGCTGATGCAAGCGCTGATCCGGCACTTGCTCGACCGCAAAAGTCCCGGTTCCATCGTCAATATCCAGTCGATCAATGCCCATTGCGGCGCGCCCGAACTGGCGATCTATTCCGCCACCAAGGGCGCGCTGCAGACGCTGACAAAAAACGCTGCCAACGCCCATCTTGCTGACCGGATCCGGGTCAACGGCATCAATATGGGCTGGGTCGCCACACCGGCCGAGCAGCAAATGCAATCCGAAACCCTTGATCATGGCTCGGGATGGCTGGATCGGGCGGAAAAGGCCCAGCCTTTGGGCCGGCTTCTTTCGATGGACGAGGTAGCCCGGTTGACACTGTATCTGCTGTCCGACCTTTCGGGCCTGCAAACCGGCACGGTGACCGAACTTGAACAACGCGTACTTGGGGCAAACGGATGATCCGGCCAGCCGGATGGCATGTGCAGGCCACAACGCGAAGCGGCCCGGCCCGGCCATCACCAATACGATCCGGCATGCAGCAACCTACCTCCCGCCTGACACCGCGAACAGCATGGCCGTCTCTGTGGCGGCGTTGCCTGTGCGGGTTGGGTGTTCTGCCCCGCTTCGCTCGCCTGCGGGGCGCAGCAGATCAGCAGACGGCACCACCCGTGGCCGTTCGACAGCGCGGTATGCGTGCCGCAATGACCGATCATCTTTCGCAAGGGGAATGACATGACCCACCACCCGATGCAGGCTCGTGGCATCCGCGCCACGCTTGACCTTGCGCAAGGCCAGATTGCCCTGTTCGAGGTCACACGCGGGCCCCGGCGCATTGCCCCCTTCGCGCGCGTCCCCTGGGCCGATGCCGAAGACCCGTCGCGCTTTGCGCAGGGCATGGACCCCCACCTGCGCGCCATGTCGGGCGATTTCTTTTGCGCGCCGTTCTGCGATGTGGACCCAACCGGCGCACCGTTCCACGGCTGGCCCGCAAATGCCGCATGGGAGGTGGTCGACACGACCGCCCTGCCAGATGGCACAAGCACCCGCTTTCGCCTGACCCGGCCTGTCGCCGGGGCCACCGTCGAAAAGATCTGGACGCTGCGCGACGACCATCCGTTCCTGTATCAGCGCCACGACTTCATCGGCGGCACCGGGGCGATCCCGGTCGCCCACCATGCCATGGTCGATCTGCGTACCGGCGGGCTGCTTGGGTTTTCGCCGAAACTCTGGGCGGAAACTCCGGCAACCATGCCGGAACCGGGCCGCAATGCGCTGTCCTATCCGGCGAAACACGCTGATCTTGCCGCGTTTCCTGGACGGCACGGCCCGGTCAACCTGACCCGCTATCCGATCGGCACCCGGCATGAGGATTTTGCCATGCTGATTGACGATCCGGCGCAGAAAATCGGCTGGGTCACCGCCCTGCGCCCGGCCTGCGCCGATGTGGCGATCCTGCTGAAATCGGTGGCGCGCCTGCCCCAGACGATGCTCTGGTTCTCGAACGGCGGACGGGATGAGGCGCCCTGGTGCGGCCAGCATGTCGGCGTTCTGGGCATTGAAGAAGGGTGCGCGCTGGGCTCTGAAGGCTGGGCCGCAGCGCTTGCCCCGAATCGCCTGACCGCACAGGGCATCGCAACCGCCATCGACCTTGGGGCAGCCCCCGTGGTGAGCGTCGCCACCGCAATGGGGGCCTTGCCGACGGCAGCCGATCACCCGCTTGGTGTGGCGATTGCCGAAAACACCGTGGTCCTGAGCGACGGCACGACGGCACCGTTCGATGCGCGCTGGCTGACCTGACGCGCAAGCAAACGACGGCCGGCCGATCAACCCGCAGGCACCGGCCAAGAGGGTATCGCCTTGTGCGCCCTTGAACAGCCGCAGCAAGCGAACCCGCCTTCCTGCCCGCCGAATTCGGTTTGGCCGTCGAACGCCGTTTGCCCACCTAGCACCGTGCCGCGCTGCGCTGCCCGCCTTTGTCCATCCGTGCAGATCATTTCCAACTCCTTCGTGGCCCATGCCCGTTGACGGGCCACCCAGCCCGCCGCACTGTCGGGCGGCAATGGGAGAATCCGAGCATGACAGACCGCGCGACGTTTCTGGCCCATCTCGGCGGGGTTCTGGCGGGACTGGAAGCCGACGGGCTTTTGAAGACCGAACGCCTTATCACATCGGCGCAAGGCGCCTGGGTGCAGATGGCGGGGGCGGAGAAGCCGTTGCTGAACCTGTGTGCCAACAACTATCTTGGGCTGGCTGATCACCCTGCGCTGATCGCTGCAGCCAAGTCCGCGATAGACGGCCGCGGCTATGGCATGGCCTCGGTACGGTTCATCTGTGGCACGCAGGATCTGCACCGGGCGCTGGAAATGCGCCTTGCCCAATATCTGGGAAAGGACGATTCTATTCTGTTCGCCGCCTGTTTCGACGCGAATGGCGGGTTGTTCGAGCCGCTTCTGGGGCCGGAAGATGCCGTCATTTCCGACGCGCTGAACCACGCCTCGATCATCGACGGCATCCGGCTGTGCAAGGCTCGGCGCTATCGCTATGCCAATTCCGACATGGTCGATCTCGAGGCGCAACTTGTGCAGGCGCGGGCCGACGGGGCGCGGTTCATCCTGATTGCAACGGATGGCGTCTTTTCGATGGACGGCTATCTGGCGAAGCTGCCCGAGGTGGCGGCCCTCGCAACCAGATACGGCGCGATGGTGATGGTCGATGACTGCCACGCCACCGGCTTCATGGGGCGGGGTGGGCGTGGCACCCCGTCGCATTTCGGGGTCGATGTGGACATTCTGACCGGGACGCTGGGCAAGGCTCTGGGTGGGGCGCTTGGCGGTTATATTGCAGGGCCGCAGCCGGTGATCGACCTGCTGCGCCAGCGGGCGCGGCCCTATCTGTTTTCCAATGCTCTGCCACCGGCCGTCGTCGGGGCCGCCCTCGCGGCGCTGGACATTGTCGAGGCCGCCGATGATTTGCGCGCGCAGCTTTTTTCGAACGCGGCCTATTGGCGGGCGGGGCTGACAGATGCCGGGTTCACCTTACTGCCGGGCGAACATCCAATCATCCCGGTGATGCTGGGCGACGCACCGCTGGCTCAGGCCATGGCGCGCGCGCTTTTTGCACGCGCCGTGCATGTGGCGGGTTTTTTCTTCCCGGTGGTGCCGCAGGGCAAGGCGCGCATCCGCACGCAGATGAATGCGCGGCTGACGACGGACGATCTCGATTTCGCGCTTGATGCGTTTCGCGGCGCAGGCAAGGCTACAGGGGTGCTGGCATGACCAACATGATGACCGCCTTGGTAAAGGCAAAGGCCGAGCCGGGGCTTTGGATGGAGAACCGTCCGGTGCCGGACATCGGCCCCGACGATGTGCTGATCCGCATCCGCAAGACAGGCATTTGCGGAACGGATGTTCATATATGGAACTGGGATGACTGGGCGCAGCGCACGGTTCCCGTCGGCCTGATCACCGGGCATGAATTCGCCGGCGAGATTGTCGAGGTGGGGCGCAATGTCGATGACCTGAAGGTCGGTCAGCGCTGTTCTGGTGAAGGCCATCTGATCGGCAAGCATTCGCGTCAGTCTCGGTCGGGGCGTTTTCACCTCGATCCCGAGACGCGGGGGGTGGGGGTGAACGAACCCGGCGCCTTTGCCCAATACCTTCGGCTGCCGGCGTTCAACGTGGTCCCCCTGCCCGATACGATCGACGATGAAATCGGGGCGATCCTCGATCCGCTGGGCAATGCGGTTCATACCGCCCTCAGCTTTGATCTGGTGGGCGAGGATGTGCTGATCACCGGGGCGGGACCGATCGGGATCATGGCCGCGGCAGTGGCGCGCCATGTCGGTGCGCGTCATGTGGTGATCACGGATGTGAACCCCGCGCGACTGGAACTGGCGGCGAAGGTAGCAGACGTGACGCCGGTGAATGTTGCGCAAGAGGATCTGCGCGAGGTCATGGCACGCCTGAAGATGCAGCAGGGCTTTGATATCGGGATGGAGATGTCAGGCAATCAGGCCGCGATGGATCAGATGGTCGAGGCGCTGGTGATGGGCGGGCGGATTGCACTGCTGGGCATCCCGCCGGGGAAAAGCCCGGTGGACTGGAGCCGGATCGTCTTCAAGGCGATCACCATAAAAGGGGTGTATGGGCGCGAGATCTTCGAGACCTGGTACAAGATGATCGCGATGCTGGAAAACGGGCTGGATATTCGCGGCGTGATCACGCACCGGATGGGGGTGGATCAGTTTCAGGCCGGATTTGCCGCGATGCGGGGCGGGCTAAGCGGCAAGGTGGTTCTGGACTGGGGCTAGGGCGCAGTACCTTCTATGGGCTAGCAGGTGCGGAAATCAGCTTGGTAGCTGTCGCCCAAAGTTGATTCTTGGCCGCGACCAGCGGCGGATCGGCCAATACTTTCGGAGCGCCCGACACCGGGACAGCCCCTTTGGAGAGAACAGCGACGTGTATCTCGCCATCTGTGTAGTACAGATCGCCGCCACCATTGCGGCCTGCGACGGTCGGTCCGATCCCCGAAATCTGATAAAGTTCCTCGACGATCTTCGCGCTCGTAAGATCGGCGACAAGGCGGTTGCGCTCGTCGTCGATATCAGGCGCAATGTGGTGCGTGACCTGACCTGTGTCACGACTTAGCTCCACCCCGGCGTCCTGCGTGGCGGACCCAAGCCAGACCGGGCGCCCTTCGGCCCCGGTGTCGAGCACCTTCCAGAGACGAACATGGTTGCGCCGGTCGGCACTGCTGCCGGTCGGTTGCTCGAACGCGAGATCCTGCTTGCGCCCTTCATAAAGCAGTGTGCTGACCGGGGCCTCGACGTCGGGCCGGTCAAGCGTCACGCTTTCAACAATACGCAGGCTGCTCTTCAGGGTTATCGCATCGGCAGGCGACCAGCCCGCGCGATGCATGGCGGACAGGATCTCGTCCTCGGTGCCGACAAGACCGATGTTTAGCGGATCACCGGGGATACCCTGGGGTGTCTGGGTCAGCGCCTCTTTCGCGCCGAGGCCGGGCTGATGTTCGCGGTGAAACCAAAGGCGGGGCATCACAAGATAGGCGAGCAGGACGTAAACACCGATCACGGACAGAATGATTAGCACCGTCTTGCGCAGCCTTGACCGGCGCCGGATCACCTGCTTCGCCATTCGCTCTGACCCCCGATCACTGCATTTCTGCAAATATCGTTACAGATCACACGCGCGGCGTCGAGAGGGTATGGTGGGTTGTGACGGTCTCGAACCGCCGACATCTTCGGTGTAAAGATACCGCGCCCCAGCCAAGCTATTGATTTATGGCCAAGCGCGCGCTTTGTAACAAGCCGCGTTCCCCGTTTGGCTCAGGCTCTCAGGTTTGCACAGGTTCAACGAACCTGAGAGCACTTCGCTGATTGATCGCGCGCATCGCGCCACGCATAGCCAAAGCCGGATCGCGTCTCTATCGGGTCGATCCCGAACGGGCGGAACACCGCGCGCACCCGCCGCACGAGCGTGTCGACAGTCCGATCATCGACAAAGATGTTCTGCCCATGCACCGCGTCCATGATTTGCGCGCGTGACCGCACAAAGCCGGGCTTCTGCATCAGATACTCGACCAGCGCATATTGCGAGGCGGTGACAGGCACCCATTCCCCGGCGATGCCGACTTTCATCCGGTCGCGGTCAATCTCGATCATGTTAGATGATGTCTTCTGTGATCCGCACGGGGATGAACCCGTCATTCGGAAACGACTCAATCGTGGCATCGGCGTAGGTGACCTGAAACTCCATCTCGAAGCTGCCCGCCACCGCCGTATCCCCGGCCTGCCAGTTGTAGCGCACCGTCGGGGTGCCTGTCAGGGTCACGACCACCGCAGCCCGGCTGAACAGCATCGCCCCGCCGCGCGCGCGCATCTTGACCAGCACGGTGGCCCCGGTCAGGTTCACCGTCGCGGGGTCAAGCGCGTAGATGATCGCGGGGCTGGTATCGCCGCGCTTGATG
>JANNWS010000108.1:0-21954 GCA_031408575.1 Rhodobacterales bacterium | reverse complement strand
ATCAGCACAAGGAACGGCAGCCAGAGCGAGATCAACGAGAAGAACCCCGACTGCTGCTGCGCCTCGACCCGCACCTCGACGTTCTTTGCGATCAGCCGGTCGGTGATCTCTTCGCCATCCGGCTTGATCGCCACCAACTGGGTGCCATCCTTGGTGCGGATCAGAACCCGCTCGCCATCCAGCGTCACGCTTGACACATCGTCCGCTTCGACGCGCGAGATGAAATCCGAATACGAGATCGACCGCGACGATGCCGTGCTTTGGCCGCCGCTGAACAAGTTGAACAGTGCAAGGATCAGAAGAAACAGAACGACCCAGAACGCGATGTTTCGTGCGTTACCCACGAAATACCTCCCAATGCGCCGCAAGACCCAGTTGCCCACGGCTTTGAGCGTAAGATAGCCATTAAACCGGACGGTTCAATGCGATAAAATGGAAAGAAAGAAGGCATCAGGGTCGCGGACGGGCTCTGCCCGCCACAGACCTTCTGCCCGCGCCTGCGGCGCTGCAACCAGCACATCGCCGCGCCACACCGCGGGCGAGGCCAATACTGCCGCCCTTGGCCGGCCTGTCACGCGCCAGCCCGGACACTCAACCAGCCCCGCGGCACCCAGCGCGCGCACTTCCAAGCCGTTGTTTTCTGGCCCCGTCACGCACCAGCGCCGGTCCCAGACAGACCCCGGAACGGCGACTACACCGCGCAGCGCCTGAACCTCTCTCACCACCCGCACCTCGGCCTTACGGCACAGCACCCGGCACCCCGCCAGCGTCCCGCCACGCCCTGCGGCAATAGCGCCCAGCAGCGCCTGCACCGGCTCCGCGCGGGGGCCATATTCCGCCGACGCCATCCAGACCAGTGCTGCCACCAGTAGCCTGCGCTGCACCTCGGCGGGCAGCGCCAGAAACGCCGCGCGCTCAATCACCACATCCCCCGCGTCGATCCGCGCCACCCGGCGCGCCGCGGCCTCGGTCTGCACGTTCAGTGCGGCCCGCGCCTCGGCCATCCGCGCCGCCACCCCCGCCAGCGCCCCGGCATCCAGCCCCAGCGGTGCCAGCGCCTTCAGCGCGCGCCGCGCCTTGACCCGGTCAAACCGCTGCGCGTCATTCGACGGATCGTCGATCCATCCTTGCCCCCGTTCGCGCAGATAGTCGCGCAGCGCCTCGCGCGGCACCCCCAGCAACGGCCGCAGCCACGTCACGCCCAGATGGTCGCGCCGCACAGCCATCGCAGACAGCCCGTCCACCCCCGCCCGCCGCGCGAGACGCATCAGCACCGTTTCGGCCTGATCGTCCTCGGTATGTCCCAGCGCCACCGCGCCGATCCCCTCCCCCAAGGCCCAGTCCGAGATTAGCGTCAGCCGCGCCCGCCGAGCGTGGTCCTGCAAGTTCCCCGCACCGTCCCAGCCCTGCCAGTGCAAGACCTCATGCGGAACGCCCAAATCGGCGCAAAGCCTGCCAACCCACCGGGATTCCGCTACCGCCTCCGGGCGCAGGCCGTGATCCACCGTCACCACCGAAGCCGACAGTCCGGCGTCTACCGCCAGGCACAACAGTGCCACCGAATCCCCGCCCCCGGAAACGGCAAGGCCCAGCGGATGATCCACCGGGCCTAGCGCCGTCACAAATTTCGCAATCAGCGCATCGCGCGCCCCGCTCAAGAACAGCCAAGCCCCTGCATCGAAGATTGCGCCTCGGTCGCGGGTGCCGATCCCGGAAACCGCACGCCCACCTCGGCCAGCGTCACACAAGCCTCCGGCACTTGCCCCAGAGTCCCCAGACTGCGCCCTAGTTTCAGCAAGGCCTCACCGGCCCTTGGCCCGTTCGGCGTCCCGGAAAAGCTTTCCAGATAAGCCCGCGCGGCATCTGCCGTCTGGCCGGTCTGGCTTAGCGCCTCACCCAGCAAGAAATACGCCTCGCCGCTCAGGGGGCCACCCGAATAGGTCTGGGTAAAGGTCGTAAACTGGTCAGCGGCGGCGCGAAAGTCACCCGTGCCGAGCACCTCCCGCGCCCGGTCAAAGTCTGCCTGTTCGCCCACTGCCAGTTCCGGGGCATCGTTGCCGGTTGCCGGCGCCACTACCGCAGCGGCAGGCGCACCGGCCTCGCCCCCCAACGGCGGCGTTACCGGCAGCGCGCTGACATCGCCGCCCTCAAGTTCGGTCAGGCGAAACTCGATATCGCCGACGCGCCGCGTCCCGTCCGCCACCACCTGATTGATGCGAAACTCCAGCGCCTCGGTTTTCGATGTCAGCTGCGACAGCGCAGCCTCCATCGCATCCATCCGCTGCAACGCTGACGCGCCACCGACGCCCGACTGGCTTGCGCCCGTGGTGACCAGCTCTTGTCGGAGGCTGGTCACCTCGTTCGACAAAAGCTGCACTTCGGCCCGCAGGTCGGCGAGGGTCTGAGCACGGTCCTGCGCCACCGCCCCCACGGGCAGCAGCACAAACAAAAGAACGCCGAAAAGCCGCATCAACCTCTCCTCAGCCCGCCGCGCCCGTTGACAGCACCGTCACTGCACGCCGGTTTTTAGTGTAACATTCCTCGACCGAGCAGATTTCAACAGGGCGTTCCTTGCCATAGCTGACGGTCCGCATCCGGCTGGGGGCGACGCCCTGCGAGATCAGGAAGTCCTGCACGCCGCTTGCGCGCCGCGCGCCAAGGGCAAGGTTGTATTCCCGCGTCCCCTGTTCATCGGCATGGCCTTCGATGATCACGGCATAGTCCGCGTTGCTGTTCAGCCACTGGGCCTGCCCCGTCAGCGTGGTCCGCGCCGCATCGGTCAGCGTGCTCTGGTCCACCAGAAAGAACACCCGGTCGCCCACCGTCTGCTGGAAGAACGCAGGCGAGCGGGGGTCGGACGCATCGCCAAGACCCGTCGTGCCGATACCACCGGCACCTGAACCTGCCCCGCCCGCACCCCCGGCCCCGCCCGCACCAAAGCGGTTGGGGTTGTTGCAGGCAGCAAGGCTTAGTGCGGCCACCAGAAGCAGGGCCTTGGGGAAAATCGTCATGGGCGGTTCCTTCTTGATCGTGGGAATTTGCTCGATTGGCCTAAGATAGCAAGGATCGCGCCGCCCTGCAAACCACCGGCGGCGCGTCCGGTCATGGCAGCAGCGGCGACCATGCGGGGTCGGATGCCGGGCCTTCCGATGTCACCTTGCGCAGGTTGCGCCCGGAAATATCCACCGAATACAGCGCAGGCTCGCCGCTCGCCCCCGCCCCCTGCCGGGTAAACATGATCACACGGCCATTCGGTGCCCAGGTTGGCCCCTCGTCCAGGAAGCTGGCGGTCAGAAGGCGCTCTTCCGATCCGTCCGTTCGCATCACCCCGATATGGAACCGGCCCTGGTGCTGTTTGGTAAAGGCAATCAAATCGCCGCGCGGCGACCACACAGGTGTGCCATAGCGCCCCGGCCCATTGCTGATCCGCACCGGCTCGCCGCCACCAGCCGACATGACGTAGATCTGCTGCGTCCCGGACCGGTCACTTTCAAACACGATCTGGCTGCCATCGGGGGAATAGCTGGGCGCGGTTTCGATCGACGGCGAAGATGTCAGCCGCGACGATGACCCCGACTGGCTGTCCATCGCATAGATATCGGTATTGCCGCCCTGCTCCAGAGAGAACACCACCGTGCGCCCGTCGGGTCCATAGCGCGGGGCAAACGTCATCGTGCCGGGCTGCTCCGCCAGCGGGCGCGACTGCACGCTGCCGATGTCCATCTCGACGATCCGCGGGAACCCGCTTGCAAACGAGGTATAAAGGATGCGACCGCCATCAGGGGAAAAGCGCGGTGCGATCACGATGGTGGAACTGTCGGTCAGATACTGCACATTGGCACCATCGTAATCCATCACGGCCAGCCGCTTGGCACGCTGGTTCTTCGGCCCGGATTCCGAGACATAGACCACGCGGCTGTCGAAATACCCGCCTTCGCCGGTGATCCGGCTATAGACCTGATCCGCCACCTTATGCGCCATCCGACGCCAGCCCTGCGCCGAACCCGCAAATTGCAGCCCCTCGCCCAGCGGCTGGCCCGAGAACACGTCATAGACCCGGAATTTGACCGACACCCTGTCACCGGACGCGCTGACCGCCCCGGTGATCAGCGCCTGTGCGTTGATCGCCTTCCAGTCGGCATAGGCCACGGGCGCATCGAAACCGGTGACGCGGCTTATATGCGCGCTGGCGGGGATCTCCCGAAACAGCCCGGTCCCCTCCAGGTCTGACGCGACAACCCGCGCGATATCCCGCGCAAGCTCGGCGGCACCTGCATTTTCGGCGATGAAATCCGGCACCGCAAAGGGCAGCGGTTCGATCACGCCATCGGTGATCTCGATCCGCAGCGGGCCGTTCTGCGCAAAGGCGGCGGGCGTCTGCCCGGCGAACACGACCAAAGCCAGCGCAAGCGCAGGGGCAAGGGTTCTGAACAGGGTCATTTGATCCTCATTCTTTCCGGGTTGAATACCATTTCGATGTCTTTCCACTGTTCATATTTTTCGGCAGGCAACTCAAAGCCATTCTTGCCGCAGATGATGATTGCCCGCCGCGCCGCTTCATAAGATTGCCGCGCCCCGGCTTCGGTGCCGCCTTCGAACCCGATCATGCGGATCGACCCCGCATCGGGAACACCGTTCTGTGCCACCGACACGCCGACCGTCACCGTGGTCAGCAGCGCATCCGACGACAGTGATCCGACGTTCCAGCAGGCCTGCACCGCCACCCGCAACGCGTCCTTTTCGCCGTCCGTCATCGGCGGCCCGGCGTCTGCCTCGGTGCCGCCCGTTCCCGCCGGTTCGCTGTCCGCAACAGCGGTCGCAACGGCATCGGCAATACTGTCTTCGGCGGGCTCGGCTGCGGTATCTGCCGCGACCTCCGCTGCTGCTGGCGTCGCGTCTTCGGCGGGGGCCTCGGCCGCGCGCGCGGGCGGCTTGGTGCGCGGACGCACGCTAGCGGTCGGGGCCAGCGCGGGCGCATCCTCGGTTTCCACCGCCTCGGTCACGATCTGGGTCGTCGCCTCTTGCGGGGCCGCCTCGGGCTGATCTTCCTCTACCACCGGCGCATCGGGGGCCGCGTCCGGGCTTACGGCGGGTGTCGGCGTCTCGGCGATCTCGGCATCGGGCGCGGGCGCCTCAGCTGGCGTGGGTGCCACGCGCGGCGCATCCTGGGGCTTGGCCTCTTCGGTCTGTGGAACCACCACGGGTTGCTCCACCTCGGCCGGAGGGGCCAGCGGCTCGGGCGCTTCGACCACCTCCGGTTCGGGCAGTGCGGCAATCTCGGTCACATCGGGGTTGGCATCCGGTATCGGCGCAGGTTCCGGTGCAGGTTCGGCCACCGGTTGCGGCTTTGCCTCGGGGCGCGGCGACTGCGCCGGATCAAGCGATGGCTCAACTGGTTCGGGGGCCGCAATCTCCGGCACAGTGGCAGGCTTGCCGGGGGCCGCCTCGGCCAGCTTTTCATATTCTGCGGTCGACAAGAGCGAGACCGATGTTGCCGCCACCGCAGGCGCATCCTCGGGGGTCGAGAAAAACCCCCCGACCACCACCCAGACGATCAGGCCCGCATGACCCGCGCCCGAGATGATCTGCCCTTTGTCCATGCCCGCCCGGCCTTAGCCGCCGCCGGCGCCGAAGGTCGGCCCGTCGGTATCCGTCACCAGCCCGATATCGCGGAACCCGCCCGCGTTCAGTGCGCCCATCACTTGCGCCACCCGCGCATACGGCACGGCACCATCGGCCCGCAGGAACACCTTGTTGCTGGTCCGCTCGGCCGCAATGGCCAGCAGCTTGGGGATCAGTTCGGCCTCGGGCGTCTCGGTCGTCTGAATCGACAGGCGGCCATCGGCAGTGATTGTGATGGTCAGCGGTTCTTCCTGCTCGGTCGGCAGGGCGGTCGCCGCCGTTTCGGGCAATTGCACCGGCACGCCAACGGTCAGCATCGGGGCCGCCACCATGAAGATGATCAATAGCACCAGCATCACATCGACAAACGGTGTTACGTTGATTTCCGACATCGCAACGCTCTTGCCGCGCCGGTGCCGCCCCCGTCGCCCGCCACCCGATGCGCTTTTGGCAACACCCCCGCCCATCTCAGGCGTCCAGCTGGCGCGAGAGGATGGTCGCGAACTCATCAGCAAAGGCCTCATACCCGCCGATGATCCGCTCGCTGTCCGCATTCAGCTTGTTGTAGAACACCACCGCCGGAATTGCGGCAATCAGACCCACCGCGGTTGCCAGCAACGCCTCGGCTATACCGGGGGCCACAACGGCCAGGTTGGTGTTTTGGGAAATCGCGATCTGCTCGAACGAATGCTTGATCCCCCAGACCGTCCCGAACAGCCCGATGAAGGGCGCGGTTGATCCGACTGTTGCCAGAAACGAAAGCCCTGCGTTAAGCCGCTCGCTTTCCTTGGCAATCGCCACATCCATGCTGCGGTCAATTCGCGCCTGTGCGCCTGCAATCAGCCCGCCGTCCTGCCGGTGACTGCGCCGCCACTCCAGCATCCCGGCGGCAAAGATCGTCTCGCTCGCACCCTGCGGGGCCGACCCGATCTTCTCGAACAATTCGTCCAAAGGCTCGCCCGACCAGAAGGCCCGGTCAAAGATGCTGGCCTCGCCGCGCGCCTTGCGGAACAGGATGTGCTTCTGGATGATGATCGCCCAGGACCAGAACGACGATACCAGAAGCATCAGCATCACCACCTTCACCGTGAAGGTCGCGCGGAAGAAAAGGGCGATCAGCGAGAAATCAATCTCCTGCGCGGTCGCGAGGGTTTGGGTATCCATAAAGCCTGCTCGTTTGCCGTGCCGCATCTGACCCGTGCGACTTCTTGATGATGATTCTATCCGCAAACCAAGGGGAATGCCAACACATCTGCGTCACCAACGGCCCCGGCCAGCGGATTGACGCGCCGTCGCCACCGTCAGTCGCCGCATTGCAGCAATGGGGCGCGCAGTTCAGCCGCCGGCAAGCCGCTGCCGCAAACTGTCGGGCAGCCGCGCAACGGCCATCCCCGGCGTGCCGTCCGCGCCCGCAGACCCAAGCACAAGCGCCACAAGCGTGACCCTCGCCGTGAACAGCCGTACGGGACCGCACAGCACCGCCTGATCCAGCACGATCCGCGCACCTGTCACCGAAACCAGCGCTGTCGTGACCTCCAGCCAGTCTTCCAGCCGGGCCGGGCGCAGATAGTCGGCCTCGACACGACGCACGGCAAAGACGATGCCCTCCTCGGTCCGCAACCGGACCTGATCGACGCCCAGCCCGCGCACCCATTCGCTGCGCGCGCGTTCGATGAACTTCAGATAATTGGCGTAATAGACGACACCGCCCGCGTCGGTATCCTCGTAGTAAACGCGCATTCCGACGCTGTGGGTCATATCCCGCTCGCCCGCCCGAGTGACTCAGATAAACGGAACAATGGGGACACCGCCACAGGCGGCCAGCAAGATCAGGGTCAAAATTGCAATCGTGATCTTCATCGAAATCTTTCCTTAAAGGCTACGATCCGAACGCTAGTCCGCAGCCGGGCGAAAGACCAACATCTTTCGACTGCGCGCTTACATCACCGCCCCAACCCTTGCAGCCAGCCGCAGCGCATGGCTGGCATCCTGCGCCACATCGGGCAGCACCGACAGATATCCCGCCCGGATCACACGCGCAATTTCGGGCCGCAGCATGACCGTGTCACCCACCTGCACCAAAGGTGACACGCCGACAAACGCCCGGTCTGACCACAGCAAAATGACCTGCACGGCCTGCGAAAGCGCCAGCGTTTCGGCAGACACGGCTGCAAGATGCACATCCAGTCGCACAAAGACAAACGCCGCCATGATCGCGCCGCGCGCATCAAACCGGAAAATGCGGTACTGGTTCGCCCCGGCCCGCGCAAGCCGGTCGCACAGCGCCGCGAGACCCTCGATCATCCGGTCAAGATTCGGCACGGCGGGCAACTCGGCCCAGTCGCGCACGAAGAATATCATCAGGTTCGCACCCAGTTCGGGGTCCGCCCCTTCGATCTTGTGGTCGGCCAGCGTTACTACCGCCTCGAGCGCGGCCTTCACGGCCTGCAAGGTGGCATCATCCACCCCGAAGACCACCGGCACGACAGGCCGACCCCAGCGCGCAAACAGATACTGCCCGTCTGCCCGTGTAAAAAGTGCCGCAATCTCGTCCGCTGTCACGCCTGCACCCTGCATCCTTGTCCATCTGGCCCCGCCGAAGACATCGAAACCTTGCCTCACCCCTTCACGCCGCCGGACGGCGCTTCAGCGCAGCAGCCTTGGCGGCAACACGCGGCAAAGCGGTGGCGTCCCACCGGGCGCCGGCACAACATCCGTGGTGACAATCGACAAACAGCCGGACCACAGCTTGAATTTCAGAACCCAGCGCCACGCATCGCTGGCGCGACCCTACCCCTCGAACAGGTCTGCCTGCGGCATCGCCCTGGGGGCCTCCAGCCCCAGATGCCGCCACGCCTTCGCCCCCAGCATGCGGCCCCGCGGGGTTCGCAAAAGCAGCCCCTGCTGCAACAGGAACGGCTCGATCACCTCTTCGATCGCATCCCGCGCCTCACTCAGCGCTGCGGCGATCGTCTCCACCCCCACCGGCCCACCGCCGTAATTCTCGGCCAGCAACCCCAGATACCGCCGGTCCGCCCCATCCAGCCCCAGATGATCCACCCCCAGTCGCGTCAGCGCGCTGTCGGCGATTGCCCGCGTCAGCGTGCCGTCCCCTTCGACCAGAACAAAGTCCACTACCCGGCGCAACAGCCGCCCCGCAATCCGGGGCGTTCCGCGCGCCCGCTTTGCGATCTCGCGGCACCCGTCCGTCGCCGCCGGTATTCCCAGCAATCGTGCCCCCCGCGTGACAATCTCGTGCAGCTCATCCTCGGAATAGAATTGTAGCCGCGTCGGTATCCCGAACCGGTCGCGCAGCGGTGTGGTCAGCAACCCCAGCCGCGTCGTCGCCCCCACCAGCGTGAAGGGCTGCAGATCAATCCGCACCGTCCGCGCAGCCGGCCCTTCCCCGATCACAAGATCCAGCGCGAAATCTTCCATCGCGGGATAAAGCACTTCTTCGACAATCGGCGAAAGCCGGTGAATCTCGTCGATGAACAGCACATCGCGCGGCTCCAGATTGGTCAGGATCGCCGCCAGATCGCCCGCCTTGGCCAGCACCGGGCCGCTTGTCATCCGGAACCCGACGCCCAGTTCCCGTGCCATGATTTGCGCCAGTGTGGTCTTGCCCAACCCCGGCGGGCCATGAAACAGCGTGTGATCCATCGCCGCGCCGCGCATCTTGGCGCTTTCGATAAAGATCCGCAGGTTGGCCCGCGCTTCGGCCTGCCCGATGAATTCCTCCAGCACCTGAGGACGCAGGCTTCGGTCTGCGTCCTCGGGCAGCGTCTGGGGACGCAGGGTGGGATCAGGGTCGGACACGGCGCTTGCCTTGCATAGGGTGGAACGGTTCCGTTGCGGCCAAATCGGCGCAAGGGGCGGATCAGTTTCTTGGTGCCAGCAGTTTCAGCGACTGGCGGATCAGGCTGGCCGTATCCGCGCCGGGCGCGTCAGCCGCCGCCGTGGCCACGGCCTGTGCTGCGTCACCCGTGCCATAGCCCAGGTTCATCAACGCCGAAAGCGCGTCCGCCGTAAAGGCTGCGCGCGACTGCGCCACCGAAGGGGCGGCAGGTGCAGCGCGGCGAACAGGGTCTGGCGCGGGATCAGGTTCCAGCACATCCGCAGTCGCGGTCGCCGACAGAGCCACGCCTTGCGCCATCACCGAGGGCGCTTTCGCCTTCAACTCTAGCACGACGCGCTGCGCCAGCTTGGGACCAACGCCGGGTGCGGCCTGAATGGCCCGCGCATCACCCAGCGTGATCGCCCGCGCCACACCATCGGGGCCAAGCGTTCCCAGAATGGCTAGCCCCGCCTTGGCACCGATGCCTTGCACGGTCGTCAGGAGGCGGTGCCACTCCTTTTCCAGCAGGGTCGGAAAGCCAAACAGTTGCAGCAGATCCTCGCGCACCAGAAGTTCGGTGAAAAGTGCGACCGCCTCGCCCGCTGCGGGCATCGCAGCCAGCGTGCGGTCGGAAACATAGACCAGATACCCAACCCCGCGCACGTCGATCAGCACATGGTCTGACGCGCGGTATTCCAGCCGCCCCGACAATTTTCCGATCATCGTGCGGCCCCGGCGTGCCGGTCGGCGCGGTCCAGTGCCGCCTGAAACCGCCCCGCCGATTGCAGATGATGCGCGTGACAGATTGCTACGGCCAGCGCATCGGCCGCATCCGGCCCGGCAATGTCGACGCCCGGCAGATGCAACCGGACCATGTGATCGACCTGCACCTTGGCGGCGTGACCAACCCCCACAACGGTTTTCTTGACTGCGTTCGGGGCATACTCCCCGACCGTCAGCCCGAACTGCGCCGGCACAAGCAAGGCGATGCCCCGCGCCTGACCCAGTTTCAGCGTGGCCACTGCATCTTTATTTACAAAAGTATGCTCGACCGCCGCCGCCTCGGGCGCATAGCGGCGCAGCACTTCGGTCAACTGGGTGTGCAGGCTCAGCAGGCGGTCGGCAAGATCGCCTTTTTCCGAATGGCAAATACCATTGGCCACATGGCTTAGCCGCGCACCTGCGACATCGATCAGCCCCCAGCCAAGGTTGCGTAACCCCGGATCAATTCCCAGAACCCTCATCGCCTGCCTCCTGCCTTTCTCAACCGACTAGCACGAACCAAGAACATCTTCTAGCCGCCTTGGCGGCCCGTGGCGGTGCCCGATGCTGCACCTGCAAATTGCGACTTGCCGACGCCAGAAACCGACGTTCTCTGCCAGGCTCTTCAAATTCATGGCTAAATTGTGAATGAAGGTATGCACGCCGCGCAAGGGCGGCATGATGTTGCGCCAACTTGCTTTGCACATGCAGCACACCTAAATGGCTGCGAGAGGGCAAAAACGCCCCCAAATCAGGCAGTGCGTAAAGGAATAAATCATGGCCGCGTTTGAAACATCCCGCCGGGCGCCATTGGGTGCAGCACCGACATACCACTTCTTCCAGTTCGTAGGCAGCGCATTGGTGTCGGTGAAGAACTGGAACGATGCCCGCGTCACCCGCAAGGCACTTTCGAGCCTTTCCGACCGCGAGCTTGATGACATCGGTCTGTGCCGCGGCGACATCGACCATCTGCGCGGCTAAGCGCGGACGGACCCGAACCGCGACCGGCGCTGATCGGACCGCAGGAAAAAGGCCGCGCCCTTGTTGGGACGCGGCCTTTGTCATTTAGCCGTGCGTGGTGACCCGGTGGGCAGCGTCGCCTACTTAGTCATTTCGCCGATGAATTCAGAGACCCACAGTGTGGCGGGATCAGCTTGCATAAGCCAGCCCCCCAACCGGTCAAAGTTCTGTCCGGCCATCAAGCTTTCGACGCGCTGGTCATAGGTCGCAGCACCCACTTTGTAGTGGATAGCGCCTTTCAGACCAAGAGCCATCACAACGGCAATGAACAGCGGGCCAAACACCGGAATGCGCCTCCGCGCCGTCTTGTGGTAGTGGGAAAGCCCAAGTGTCCCGGCGGCCTCAAAGCCATAGCCCTGCGCCCGCGCCTCTTCGATGCGCGTGACACGGCCATAAAAATCGCGCAAATTCGGGTCGGCCACGATCAAAACTCCAATCTTGAGGCCCCCGCCTAAACAGATTATGTGCTTGGATTGTGGCATCAATTGGGCAAAGACGGCAAAAAAGTGCTCTCAGATCCGTTGCAGGACCAACGTAGACCATTCGCCAATATCTTCTCGCGTCTTCCGGGCGAAACCGGCAGCCGCATAGGCCGCCAGAACGGCATCGGCCTGCGACACCAGCAAACCGGACAGGATCACCAGCCCGTCTTTGGCCACATGCGCGGCCATCGGCGGCGCAAGCTCGATCAGCGGGCCTTTCAGGATATTGGCAAACACCAGATCAAACGGGGCCGCAGCGGCAATGTCAGGATGATCAAAACCGGCGGCTTCCAGACATGTAATCCGGCCGACCATGCCGTTGACTTCGGCATTGGCGCGGGCCACGTCGACGGCTACCTCGTCGATATCCGACGCGATCACCGGGTTCGGAAAGACCCGCGCTGCGGCCATTGCCAGAACCGCCGTGCCGCATCCGATATCGGCCACATTCTGCGCGACGACCCCCTCATCCACCAGCCGGTCAAGCGCGCGCAGACAGCCAAGCGTGGTGCCGTGATGCCCCGTGCCAAAGGCCACTGCCGCCTCGATCAGCAGGGCGATGCGCCCTTCCGGCACCTTGTCGGCGTCATGCGAGCCATAGACAAAGAACCGCCCCGCCTCCACCGGCGTCAGTTCGCGGCGCACCTTGGCAACCCAGTCGATCTCGGGCAATTCCGACAGCGCAAAGGGTTGCGCGTGGAAAGCCATGGCCAGCAGTGTCAGCGCGATCTCGTCCGGCGGCTCAAGGAAGTAGCCGCCGACTTCCCACAGACCCGATCCATCCTCGATCTCGAACACGCCGACGCCGGTCGGCTCGGGTGTCAGATCCTCCAGCGCTTCAGCCAGCGCCTCGGCGGCCTCTTTCCCGGCAAGGGTGGTCAGTGCGGTGTAGGTGGGCATCGGATCATGTCCTTGCGAGGTGTTGGCGGGCGATAGCGCGCGCAGGCCGGGGGCGTCAAGCGGCAGGTCGGCTTCTTGCCCCGCGTTGCGGCGGCAATGCATGGCGCGCAACCCGGATCGCGCTATCCGGCGCAGCACGCAAGAACCAAAGATCGCGGTGCCGCAACGGCGGTGTCACGCGCAAATAGCAGCGTTGGTCAGCCTGACGCCCCAGTCGCAGGGCGTGGTCGGACCTTGGGCAAAGCCTTGCGCGCCCTCTGGTCAGCCTGTAGCAAATGTAACAGTTTAATGACAGTCCGGCAGGCAAAGCGTGAGCATCGGCGTCCTTCTTTCCGTCTTGGCCGCCGCCTTCCTGCATGCGCTGTGGAACGCGCTGATCAAGGTTGGCAGTTCCAAGGTCGGGGGCATGGTGGTGCTGTCGCTGGGCGAAGTTCCCATCGGCCTTGCCGTCGCCGCCACCCGCCCCCTGCCCAAACCCGAGGTCTGGCCGTGGGTGCTTGCCGCCGGATGCTGCCATTTCGCCTACAAGTTTTTCCTGACCTATGCCTATGATCGGGGTGATCTGAGTCGCGTTTATCCCATCGCGCGTGGGGCGGCACCGATGATCGTTGCACTGATCGGAGCATCATTTCTGGCCGATCGGGTTTCGGGATCGGAGTATGCCGGAATCGTCCTGCTGGGCGGTGGCATCGCCCTGATGGCGCGGGGCGTGTTTTCGGATGGGGAAGAGCGGCGGATGCTGCCCTTCGCGCTTGGCTCGGCGTTGGCCACGGCCAGCTACACCATGCTCGACGGGCTGGGCGCGCGCGTGTCGGGCGATGCGGTAGCCTATGTTGCCTGGGTTTTCGTGGCGGACGGACTGTTCTTTTCCACCGGCATGATTGCAATGCGGGGCTGGGCCGTGCTGCCGACCGGCCTGCGGCCCTGGATCACCGGTCTGATCGCGGCTGCCGCGTCCTACGGGGCCTACGCCATCTCGATCTGGGCGATGACGATTGCACCGATCGCGCTGGTGGCGGCGTTGCGCGAAACCTCGATCCTGTTTGCAGTCCTGATCGGCTGGCTGGCCTTTGGTGAGAGGATGACACCCGGCAAGGCGCTGGCCTCGCTGACCATTGTGGCGGGCGTGATGGTGACGCGGATCTGAGCGTTCACAGAAAGCTCTGCGGGTCGATGTCGATGGCCAGCCGCACATTTGCCGGCAGTTTCACCTGCGCCACCCATTCCGCCAGCGCCGCCTGCAATTGTGCCGTCTTTTCGGCCTTGACCAACAGCCGAACCCGGTGCCGCCCGCGCACCCGCGCAATCGGCGCAGGCGCAGGCCCGAACACCTGCGCCCCGATCCGGCGCAGTGGCCCGTCGCGCCGTGCAAGCTCGCCCCCGATGTCGAACACCTGTGCTACATCGGGCGATGACAGGATGATCCCCGCCATCCGACCATACGGCGGCACGCCCGCGATGCGGCGCTCTTCCGCCTCGGCGCGCCAGAACGCTTCTTCGTCACCACCCAGAGTAGCGCGGATGACCGGATGTTCGGGCTGATAGGTCTGCAACAACGCCTCGCCCTTGCGTTCGGCCCGGCCCGCCCGACCCGCGACCTGCCGCATCAATTGAAACGTCCGCTCGGCCGCACGCAGATCGGACCCTTGCAGACCAAGATCGGCGTCGATCACCCCGACCAGCGTCAACAGCGGAAAGTTATGCCCCTTTGCGACAATCTGCGTCCCGATGATGATATCCGCGCCACCAGCGGCAATCACCCCGATCTGCTCTTTCAGCGCGCGGGCCGATCCGAACAGGTCGGACGACAACACCGCCAACCGCGCATCGGGAAACCGTGCCGCCACCTCTTCCGCCAACCGCTCCACCCCCGGCCCGACCGGGGCCATGCGACCCTCGACCTTGCAACTTGGACAGGCGAGCGGCATCGGTTTGGTTGCCCCGCACTGATGGCAGACAAGCCGCTTGAGGAACCGGTGTTCCACCATCCGGGCGTCGCAATGCTCGCACCCCAACTGATGCCCGCAGGCCCGGCACAGCGTGACCGGGGCGTAGCCGCGGCGGTTCAGGAACAACAGCGCCTGTTCCCCAAGGGCGACCCGCGCGGTGACCTCTTTGGCAAGGCTTTCCGAAATCCAGCGGTCCGAGGGCAGCTTTTCGGCCCGCATGTCAATGGCCCGCATGCCCGGCATTTCCGCCACGCCAAAGCGCGACCCAAGGTCAAGGCGGGTGTATTTCCCCGCTTCCGCATTGGCCCAGGACTCCAGCGACGGCGTGGCCGAGGCCAATACCACGGGCGCGCCGCAGATGGCCGCGCGCAGCACCGCCATGTCACGGGCATTATACAGCACGCCCTCTTCCTGCTTGTAGCTGCTGTCATGCTCTTCATCAACGACGATCAGACCAAGCTCGCGAAACGGCAGGAACAATGCCGACCGCGCACCGACCACAAGCTGCGCCCGCCCCTCGGCCAGCATCCGCCACACCCGGCGACGCTCGGTCACGGTCACGCCCGAATGCCATTCGGCAGGCCGCGCGCCAAAGCGCGCCTCCACCCGCGTCAGGAATTCGGCCGTCAGCGCAATCTCGGGCAGCAGCACAAGCGCCTGCCGCCCTGCCCGCAGGCATTCTGCCACGGCCTCCAGATACACCTCGGTCTTGCCCGACCCGGTGACACCCTTGAGCAGCGTCGTGCAATAGCCGCCCATCGCCACGCTTGCCACCAGAGCATCGGCGGCGGCGATCTGCTCACCGGCCAGCGTGACCCCCGGCAAATCGGGGTAAAGCGGCGGATAGGGCAGATCGCGCGGGGCATCCTCTTCCAGAACGACGCCCGATTTCACCAGCCCCTTGATGACCGACGTGCTGACCCCCGATTGCGCCGCCAACTCGCCTAGCGTCACCGCAGCCCCACCGAACTCCTCCAGCACGGCAATCACGCGGGCGCGCGCATCGGTCAACCGCTCTGGCACGGCGTCGCCCAATCGCAGCACACGGCGCATCGCAGGCGGATCGCCAAGCCCGGGCGCGCGGGTGGCAAGGCGCAGCATCGCGGGCAGCGGGGTCAGGGTGTAGTCGGCGGTACGGGCCAGAAACAGCCGCAATTCTTCGCGCATCGGGGCGGCGTCAAGCACCCGCAGAACGGATCGCAGCTTTGCCGCATCGAACCCACCCGCGCCCGGCCCCCAGACCACCCCCAGCACCCGGCGCGGCCCCAGCGGCACCTCGACAAAATCGCCCGTGCCACAGCCGCCTTCGGGGGCGCGGTAGTCCAGCAACCCCCGAGCGCCGCCTAAGGGTTCGGTCGTGATCACACCTACACGCTCACCTTCGGGGAACACCTGATCCGTCACCTGGCAACCAAACCTTTCGTCAGCCCGCATCTTGCGCTAATACGAGGCCGCACCCCCTGCAACCCTGTTCCGGATCAAGGACCATATCCCATGAAATTCTTCGTCGATACCGCCGACGTTCAGGCGATTGCCGAGCTTAACGACCTTGGCATGGTGGACGGCGTCACGACCAACCCGTCGCTGATCCTGAAATCGGGCCGCGACATTGTCGAGGTCACAAGAGAAATCTGCGCCCTGGTGTCTGGCCCGGTGTCTGCCGAAGTGGTCGCCCTGAAGGCCGATGCGATGATCGCCGAAGGGCGCAAGCTGGCCGATATCGCACCGAACATCGTCGTCAAGGTGCCGCTGACGTGGGATGGTCTGAAGACCTGCAAGGTGCTGACGGGCGACGGTCTGAAGGTCAACGTGACGCTGTGCTTTTCGGCCAATCAGGCGTTGATCGCGGCCAAGGCGGGGGCAAGTTTCATCAGCCCGTTTATCGGGCGGCTGGACGATATCAACCTCGACGGGCTTGATCTGATCGCGGACATCCGCACTATCTATGACAATTACGACTTCAGGACCGAGATTCTCGCAGCTTCGGTCCGCACCGCCAACCACGTCACGCAATGCGCGCTGATGGGCGCCGATGTGGTGACCGCACCGCCCGCCGTGATCAAGGCGCTGGCCAGCCATGTTCTGACCGACAAGGGGTTGGAGCAATTCATGACAGATTGGGCAAAAACCGGTCAGAAAATCCTCTGAACGCGTGTATGGTGATGCAAAGGCGGCCACAAGACAGGGACAGGATGATCGGACAGGACCTGCGCGATGTCATCCTCGCGGAACCCGAGGTCATTCTTGATGATCGCGATGTCATGGCGGCACTTGTTGCCGCCAATGAGCGTTCGATGGGATCGAACATCGTCGATTTGCGTGGCATCGCGATGGAGCGGATGGAGGCGCGGCTTGACCGGTTGGAGGATACCCACCGGTCGGTGATCGCGGCGGCCTACGAGAACCTTGCCGGCACCAATCAGGTGCATCGGGCGATCCTGCAGATGCTTGATCCGATCAGTTTCGGGGATTTCCTGAAGGGTCTTGATACCGATGTGGCGCAAACGCTGCGCGTCGATTGTATCCGTCTTGTGCTGGAAACGGTGCAGCAGGGCGACGATCCGGCGCTGAAGCGGTTGGGCGATACTCTTTGCGTGGCCGAACCGGGGTTCATCGCCGACTATCTGGCCGGTGGGCGCAACGTGCCGCTGCGGATGGTGACGCTGCGCCAGACGATGCCGGCGTCGAGTGTCATCTATGGCGAGCGGGCCGACTGGGTGCGGTCAGAGGCGCTGCTGCGGCTCGATTTCGGCAAGGGCCGCCTGCCCGGCATGCTGGTGCTGGGGGCCGAAGACCCGCATCGGTTCAAATCCGCGCAAGG
This sequence comes from Rhodobacterales bacterium, assembly GCA_031408575.1. Classification (GTDB taxonomy): domain Bacteria; phylum Pseudomonadota; class Alphaproteobacteria; order Rhodobacterales; family Rhodobacteraceae; genus Aliitabrizicola. The sequence goes on along the minus strand of JANNWS010000108.1, from coordinate 4,560 downwards.
CACCGACCTGCTCGCGTTCTTCGGCAGCGTGTTCGAGCGGTCGATGCGCCGCTGGTTGTCGTGACGCCCGCGCCAGCCGGCATGATGTCGGCCGGCCAAAGGGCGGCACTGGCGGAATGGCTCAGCCATATCAGGGCGCTGGACGGCGCGGCGGCCAATACCGTGACCGCCTATGCCACCGATGTGGCCCGCTATCTCGATTTCCTGGCGCGTCACCGCGGCGGCGCAGAGGGCACCGCTGCGATCCTGACCGTGCCGCAGACCGATCTGCGCGCCTGGATGTCGCATGAGCGGACACGCGGGCTTGGCCCCCGCTCGCTTGCGCGCGCGTTGTCGGCGGTCAAGGGTTTTACCGGCTGGCTGGCCGAACGCGACGGCGTCGATGCAACCACCGTCCTGTCGGCACGCGGTCCGAAATACCGCCGCAAGCTGCCCCGCCCCTTGTCCGAAGACGGTGCGCGCGACATGATCGGCATGGTCGACACGCAAGCCCGCGAGGATTGGGTCGCGGCCCGCGATGCGGCGGTGGTGACGCTGCTTTACGGCTGCGGCCTGCGGATATCCGAGGCTTTGGGGCTGACCGGTGCCGCGCACCCGATGCCCGACGTGTTGCGGATCACCGGCAAGGGCAACAAGACCCGCATCGTTCCCGTCATTCCCGCCGCCCGCGACGCCGTCGCGCGCTACGCCGAGCTTGCTCCGTTCGAGTTGACACCATCCGGCCCGCTGTTTCGTGGCATGCGCGGCGGCCCGCTGAACCCGCGCCTGATTGCCCGAGCGATGGAAACGGCGCGTCTGCAACTGGGCCTGCCCGCCACCGCGACGCCCCACGCGATGCGCCATTCCTTTGCCACCCATCTGCTGTCCGCCGGGGGCGATCTGCGCGCCATTCAGGAACTGCTGGGCCATGCGTCACTGTCCACCACGCAAGCCTACACCGCCGTCGATGCCGCCCGCCTGATGGAAGTCTACGAAAAAGCCCACCCGCGCGCCTGACCCGTTGCGGTGCGTGCTCAATTCACTATGACGGTGCAATGACCCCACGCATTAAGGCCCTCTCGGTTCATCTGCTCACCGCCACGGGTGCTGTGTTGTCGATGCTGGCCATGCTGGCGGCCGTTGAGGAAAAGTGGAGCCTGATGTTCCTCTGGCTGGTCGTCGCCCTGTTCGTGGACGGCATAGATGGCCCGCTGGCGCGTCGCTATGACGTGAAAGCGAACTGGCCGACCTATGACGGCGTGTTGATGGACCTGATCGTCGACTATCTGACCTATGTGTTCATCCCGGCCTTTGCCCTGTTCAAGTCGGGCCTTCTGACCGGCTGGACCGGCTGGCTGGTGATCATCGCGATCGTGTTCGGCAGCGTAGTCTATTTTGCCGATACGCGAATGAAGACGAAAGACTATTCGTTTGCCGGCTTTCCGGCCTGCTGGAACATGGTCGTGCTGGTCATGTTCGCGCTGAAACCCGGCGAGTGGACGATCCTTGCCATCGTCATCGCCCTGACCATTGCGATGTTCACCAACCTCAAGTTCATCCATCCCGTCCGCACCGACCGCTGGCGGATGGTGACGCTGCCGATGGCACTCGGCTGGACTTTTTTTGCCGGCTGGGCCGCATGGGTCGAGTTTGACCCGCAAAGCTGGGCGCATTGGGGACTGATCATCACCTCGGTCTATCTCAGCGTTGCAGGCATAGCGCAGCAAATCGTGCCGGAACGGGCGCACAGTGCAAAGCGCTTGCCCTGACGGCGGGTTCGCGATTAGGTACAGCTCGCCTGGATACGGGCAAATTCCAAGGTGACCGGGCCCCTCTGGTGAAAGTCTTGCGGCACTTTCACGATGTCGGCACCATGAACGCAGCCTGCCGTCCGAAGCAAAGCCCATGATCCAAAACGCTCGCACGACCCGCTGCGCGGTTGATCTGTTTTCTTCATGTTGCGGGGCGTGGTGATGCAGGAAACCGGCCAAAAGACCACTCTAAGCTACTTCCGCTGGGCGTTCATCGTCACCGCTCTCGGGCTTTTGCTCGGCGGATTGCTCGGCTGGCAGACGACCGGCACATTGAGCGGGACAGTCACGATCTTCTTCATCTGCGCGGTGCTGGCGGTGCTGGAGATTTCGCTGAGCTTTGACAATGCCATCGTGAATGCGAACAAGTTGAAAGACATGACGCCCGAGTGGCAGCGCCGCTTTCTGACCTGGGGCATCCTTATCGCGGTATTTGGCATGAGGATCGTCTTTCCGCTGCTGATCGTCGTGATCGCAGCCAAGATCGGCCCGATTGACGCGATGATCCTGGCGGCCGCACGCCCCGAGGAATATGCCCGCATCATGCACGACGCGCATCTGCCTATCGCAGCTTTCGGCGGTACGTTCCTGATGATGGTTGGCCTGAGCTATTTCTTCGACCATGAGAAAGACGTGCATTGGGTCCAGTGGCTGGAAGCCAAGATGGCAGAATATGCCACCGTGCGCGGCATCGAGGTGGCTTTCGTTCTGGCCCTGATCCTTGGCTTTTCGCGACTGCTGGAGCCGCACGAGGCCGATGTATTCTTTCGCTCGGCCATCTACGGTCTGCTGACCTTCCTGCTTGTCGAGGTGCTGGGGGGCGTTCTTGATGCTTCGCAACAAGCTCTCCACACGGCGGCGAAGGGCGGTCTGGGCGCGTTTCTGTATCTTGAAGTGCTGGATGCATCGTTCTCGTTCGACGGCGTGATAGGGGCCTTTGCGCTAAGTCAGAATCTGTTCGTCATCGCCATCGGCCTTGGCATCGGTGCGATGTATGTGCGCTCCATGACAATCATGCTGGTCGAAAAGGGCACTCTGGCGCAGTACCGCTATCTGGAACATGGCGCATTCTATGCGATCCTGATCCTGTCGGTGATCATGTTCGCCCAGACCTTGGTGCGGATACCCGAAGTGATCACCGGCCTTGGCGGGGCGGGACTTATCGGCATCTCGCTGTGGTCGTCGATCCGCTGGAACCGGGAACAGGCCGAGATGGAGCCTGACGCGGGGGCCTGACAGAAAAACGGGCAAAGGATCGATCCTTTGCCCGTTTTCCGAGATCAGACCACAGCGCGCCCAGTCACCCCAGTGCCGCGTCACAGCGCGCGCAGACATGGGCGTGTTTATGCGTCCCCACATCCGGCAGGATCTTCCAGCAGCGCTGGCATTTATCGCCATCGGCGCGACCGAACTCAACAAACCGTGCGGGGACAGAGTTGCTGGAAGTCCGATCCCAAGTCCCAGGGGTGCCCTCCAAAACCGTCAATCCGGAGGTTATGCAAACGTCTTTTAGAATTTCTTCCATAGCACTGGCGCCGCCGTAAAGATCAAGCATTGCCGCATCTTGAGCGAAGTATACGATTGGATGGGCTTCCAAGCTCGAGCCAATCTCCTTGTTCTGACGGAATACCTCAATGGCTTCTGTCACGCTCTTGCGAACGACCTTCAGGAGATAACCCCATTTCGTCGCAAGGTCGGCATCGAGCCACCCTTCCGGCGTCTCGGGCATATCCTGCAGATGCACCGAGCTTTCGTCCCCCGGATAGCGCGACAGCCAGACATCCTCGGCGGTGAACACAAGGATCGGCGCCAGCCAGGTTGTCAGCCGGTGGAACAGCAGATCCAGCACGGTGCGCGCCGCACGCCGCGTCGGGCTATCTACTTCATCGCAATAAAGCGAGTCCTTGCGGATGTCGAAATAGAGCGCCGACAGGTCGATCGTGCAGAACTGAAAAAGCTTCTGGAACACGCCCTGAAAGTCATAGGCGGCATAGCCGTTGCGGACCTCGGCATCCAGCTCTGCCAGCCGGTGCAGCATCCAACGCTCCAACTCGGGCATATCCGCCGCGTCAACCTTTTCGGCATCCGAGAACCCGGCAAGGTTGCCCAGCAGGAACCGCATCGTATTGCGCAACCGGCGATAGCTGTCGGCCGCTCCCTTCAGAATTTCCGGCCCGATGCGAAGATCGGTCGTATAATCCGACTGCGCCACCCAAAGCCGCAGGATATCAGCGCCATATTCCTTGATGACCTGCTCTGGTGCCGTGGTGTTGCCCAACGACTTGGACATCTTCATGCCCTTCTCGTCCAGCGTGAAGCCATGCGTCAGCACGCCCCGGTAGGGCGCGCGCCCCAGCGTGCCGCAGGCTTGCAGCATCGACGAATGGAACCAGCCGCGATGCTGATCCGTGCCTTCCAGATACAGATCGGCAATCCCGTCCGCCGACCCGTCCGGCCGGTCGCGCAACACGAAGGCATGGGTCGATCCGCTGTCGAACCACACATCCAGCACATCGAAGATCTGTTCATAATCCTGCGGATCATGGTCATTGCCCAGCACGGTTTCCTTGAACCCCGGCACATACCACACATCCGCACCATCCGCCTCGAACGCCGCGATGATGCGGGCGTTCACGCCTGCGTCGCGCAGCAGGAAATCGGGATCGGTCGGCTTGGCGCCTTTTTTCACAAAGCAGGTCATCGGCACGCCCCAGGCGCGCTGGCGCGACAGCACCCAGTCGGGGCGCGCCGCGATCATCGAATGCAGGCG
>JANNWS010000107.1:0-7657 GCA_031408575.1 Rhodobacterales bacterium | reverse complement strand
CCGCCGATGTCTATGCCGATGAAGTGATCTGGTTGCATCGTTCAATCCGTCAGGCGATAGCGGCTGACATGCAGCATGAAATCGCCGCCGCGATAGGTGGATTTCACATATTCGGCGACCTGATCGTTTTCAGTTAAGGTCACCCGCCAAGCGGTCAAGAGGGGGCTACCTTTAGGCAAATGAAGTGCCTGCGCCTGTTCTTCTGTGGCCGCAACAGGTTCAAGCAAAGCATCGGTCCAGGCTGGAACAACGCCCCAACGTTCCTCGATCTGGCTGTAGAGCGAGCCTTCGCTAAGGGTCAAAGATTCAATTCCGGGATACATATTCACTGGAAGATAGGCGTCTTCAACGGCGACTGGCTTGGAATTGATCGTGCGAACGCGTTTCAGGTACAGAAGCGCCACATTGGCCGGATGCTGCACCTTAAGATGGCGTTCCATTTCGGGCGGCAAGTGGTCCACGATTTTGCATTCCAGCACGACGGCGCCCGGCACCCCGCCTGCCTTTTGCACTTCGCGCGTGAAGCTGTGAAAGCCCGATACCCCGCCCATGCGGCTGGCCGTCTTGAAATAGCCGCGGCCCTGTTCGCTATAGATCAACCCGCGCGCCTCTAGCCGTTTCAGGGCTTGGCGGACGGTGACACGAGACACTTTGAATTCCAGCGCCAAGGCGTTTTCAGACGGCAGTTGCGGTCCTTCGTCATTGCGCGACCCGCCTTCGATTTCGGCGGCAAGAATATCCGACACCTGCGCATACATCGGCGCGCCGCCAGTGCGGCGAACACCCATCCTGCGGAAACTTTTCTCGGCCATCGGTTACCCCTGCGAAAGCGTCGGCTCTCTTGACTCGACATTATCATATTAGCATGTTAATACAAATTGTCAACGGAACAACAATACGGGGAGTAAATCAAAGTGATTACAAGAATTCATGGAAAACTTCTGGCATCGGCCCTGGCGCTGGCTTCTGTAGCCGCACCCGCCTTTGCCTTTGATTGGAAAGCACAATCCGGCCAGGAAATCATTGTCATGGTCAGTGAAAACCCCTGGACCAACGGCCTGCGCGAACATGTGGCAGAGTTTGAAGCGCAGACGGGAATCAAGGTCAATCTGGCTGCGTTTGCCGAAGATCTGTATGGCGACCGGATGAATTTGGCCGTGCGGTCAACCGAACCCGTGGTCGACGCCTATATGATCCCGATGGATTCTGCGGTTTTCGAGCAGTGGAGCGCCGATGTGGTCGAACCACTAAGTCCCTATATCGCCGATGCGGCCAAGACTGACGCGGGCTATGATCTGGAAGATTATCCAGCAGGATTTCGCGCTGGGGCAAGCTTCCCGGTCGATGATCCGGCGGCGCAGCTTTATTCGATCCCGATCTCGTTTGAGACATATATCCTGTTTTACAACAAAGAGATGGTCGCCAAATATCTGGGTGGCACGGTTCCCGCCACGATGGACGATCTGATGACCGCCGCCGCCACTGTTTCGGCGGCAGGCAACGGCGACGATTTCGGCGCATCCATGCGCGGCAAGTTGTCGGCGGAACTGGTCGATACGATGACCGGTATCACCTTCAACGCGTGGGGTGGCGACGCGATCAAGCTGCCTGAAAACGTCTGGTTTGATGGCGATTGGTCTAAACCGCGCTTCAATGACCCGAAGATTGCCAAGGGTCTGGCTTACTATGCGGGGCTTCTGAAAGCTGGCCCGCCCAGCGTGATGTCTTATGGTTGGGAAGATGCCAGCCGCTTCTTTGCCGACGGCCATGCGGCGTTTTTCGTCGATGCATCGGTGTTTGGGCCCAGCTTTGAGAACCCGGAATCTTCAAAAGTTTCTGGTAAAGTGGGCTACGCACCGCTGCCACCTGCGGCAGGCGATATCGGCTATAGTGGCCATTGGTCTTGGGGGATGTCGATCCCGAAGAACTCGGTGAAAAAGGATGCGGCGTGGCTGTTCGTGCAATGGGCAACGGGCAAGGCGATGACGACCGAATTCGGCAAATTGACCGGGGGGGCACCTCGCCTGTCGTCCTGGGCTGATGAGGGTTACAAGGCGGCGCTTAATCCTGAATACATCACCGCCGTTCAGACCCAGATGCAGAACACCCGCCCGACATCGGTGTTCCGTGAAGGCTGGAGCGAGGTGGTGCTGCAGATCGTCGATACGATCCAGCAGATTGCTGGCGGTGCCGATCCGCAAGAAGCAACCAATGCCCTGCAAGACCAACTGGCGGGAACTTTCGAATAACGTCTCAAAAATGGGCGGCGCGTCCTGCGCCGCCCATCCCCTTTAGCTTTGGTCGGGACAGGTTTATGCAAAAAAAAGCGTTCAGCCCCTATTGGTTATTGGTTCCGGCGCTAACGGTGCTGGCGCTCAATACCTTTTACCCGGTGATCTATTCGGTTTACCTGTCCTTCACTGATTGGAATTGGGGCAAAACCAGCAACTTTGTCGGGATCAAGAATTTTGTAACGGTCCTGACCAAGGCGCAGTATCGCGGGGCTTTCCTGAACACGCTGGTGTTTGCGACCTCTGCGGTGGTCATTGAAACCTGTCTGGGGCTTGGCCTTGCCTTGGCCATCAACGGGATCACGCGCGGTGCGGGGCTGATCCGCACCATGCTTTTGATGCCCCTAATGGTGTCAGGCATTGCCGTGTCGCTGGTCTGGAAAGTGCTGTTGGACCCAACGCAGGGCGTGATCAACTATTTCCTGTCGCTGATCGGTATCGAAGGCCCGGCTTGGCTGGGCACTGTGCCATCCGCCATGCCGTCAATCATTATGATAGATACATGGTGGCAGACGGCATTCAGCTTCATCATCTTGTCGTCGGCGCTGAAGGGCCTGCCCGCTGAACCCTTTGAGGCGGCTAGATTGGAAGGCGCAAGTGCTTGGCAAACCTTCCGCCACATCACTTTGCCGATGCTGAAACCTGTTCTGATTACGGTGATTATTTTCCGCAGCGTCGATACGCTCAAGGTCTTTGACATCATTTTCGGGACCACCGGCGGCGGGCCGATGCGCGCCACCGAAGTTGTGCAGACGCTGGCCTATCAGACCGCGTTCAAGTTCCACCGCTTCGGCGAATCTGCGACGATTTCTGTGGTCTTTTCGCTGATCATTCTGGTGCTGTGTTTGGCCTATCTGCGGCTGGACACTGACGAAGGGGACGCATCATGAAACCGAACTTCCTATCCCAGTTTGGCCGCTACACGGTAGCCATCACTGCAGCCGCTGTATCATTCTTTCCGATCCTGTGGATTGCGATGATCGCGCTAAAAGACCGTGACGATGCCTTTGCAATGCCGCCCGTGTGGTTCTTCACTCCGGTCTGGGACCATTTTGTGAAAGCGTGGTCGACCAGCGGCTTTTCGGGCGCTTTCATGAACTCTGTCATGGTTTGCGTGATGGGCAATTTACTGGCCTTCGCCATTGGTATTCCGGCAGCGTATCTTCTGAACCAGCGCCGTGTGCCGGGGCGCAAGGCGATCCTCGTCTGGCTGTTGATTTCCTATATGCTGCCAGAGTTCCTGTTCGTTATCCCGGTCTATGTCCTGTACCAACAGATCGGGCTTTACGACACGGTGATCGGCCTTGCCATTATCTATCAGATCTTCACCCTGCCCTTCACCATCTGGCTTGTCCGCGCCTTTTTCGCTGATGTTCCGGCAAGTTTGGCTGAGGCCGCACGACTGGAAGGGGCGACAACCTGGCAGATCATCTGGAAGATCTATGTCCCCATCGCAGCACCCGGATTGGCGGCAACGGCTATTTTGAACGCCATCAAGATGTGGAACGAACTGACCATCGCGCTGGCCCTGACCTTTAGCGATGCGCAGACCGTCACCCTCGCGGTAGCAGGGTTCCGGGGCTACGCCTCCATCGACTGGGGGGCAATGTCAGCGGCATCCATCATCGTGATCCTGCCGATGGCGCTGTTCGCCATTCTGGCGCAACGCCACATCGTGCAGGGGCTTAGCCTCGGCTCCGTCAAGTAACCCACCACCGGAGAACCCAAATGGCCACAGTTTCACTTCGAGATATCGACATATCTTACGGCTCCACCACGGTGGTGAAATCACTGAACATGGACATCGCTGATGGCGAGTTCACTGTTCTTGTCGGCCCGTCAGGCTGCGGCAAATCCACCATTTTGCGATTGATCGCTGGGTTAGAGGAAAGATCGGCTGGGGATGTAACAATCGACGGCACAGTAGTGTCAGACGCGGACCCGTCTGCGCGCAACGTGGCCATGGTGTTTCAGAACTACGCGCTTTACCCCAACATGACAGTCGCCGAAAACATCGCTTTCGGCATGAAAATCCGCAAAATTGATCCGGCAGAAATCAAAAGTGCCGTAACTGACGTGGCCCGCACAGTTGGCCTTACCGACCATCTGTCCAAACGCCCGGGCAAATTGTCAGGTGGCCAGCGGCAACGGGTGGCACTGGCCCGCGCCATTGTGCGGCATCCAAAAGTGTTTCTGTTCGACGAGCCGCTTTCGAACCTGGATGCCGAATTCCGCGCCTCGATCCGGTTGGAGTTGCGCCAGCTGCACAAGACCTTAAAATCGACGATGATCTACGTGACGCATGATCAGGTGGAGGCGATGACGAAGGGCGACCGCATCGCGGTGCTGGCACCGATTGGCGTGAATGGCACCCATAATCTGATGCAGTTCGACACACCCGAAACGATCTACCGCAAGCCCGCGAACCTGTTCGTAGCGCGCTTTATCGGCAGCCCCAAGATGAACACGTTTGAAGTCGAAACCGCCGCCAAGGGCCTGACCATCGCCGGGCAAACGATATCTACGGCCCGCGCCCTGCCGCTGAAAGTTGTCGTCGGCATTCGCCCAGAACATATCGAAGTGGCCGAACACGGCGGCGATAAAAGCGGCCTGTCCCTTGCGGCAAAGGTGAAAGTCACCGAAAATCTTGGCCACGAATATCTGGTCTTCACCGACACCGCCCTTGGCCCGATAACCCTGCGCATCGCCGACCGCTATGATTGCCCCAAGGACGGATCGGACCTGACGCTAAGTCTGCCGCAAGCGCGGCTACATGTGTTCGATCTTGCCACGGGTGGGAGGCTTGAGATTGATCCAGCCCCCTAGGATTGGGCAGCTTGCAAGCTCAGCCGCCATTTCTCAGCCCATGTTGAAAACGGCTTTCGGGTTGACTGAAGTTAACTGCGAACTGATCGACACGTCGCCGACGCGCATCCGAGACATGCTGCGAACACGAAGTTACGGAACTATAGCGGAAAAGTCATTGCGGCCAGCACCTCGTAAAAATTATTAGATGTGCTTATTTTTCCTTACCAAGGACAGTTTTTTCCCGCGGCCTTTTTATAACGGAGATGCCGGACGCAGTGAAGCAGTTCAAGATGGCAGCGCAACTTGGATTCGGGGACAGTGCGTTCGACGTCGTGTGCCAAGAGGCACTGACTCCACAGTTTCACGCCATGCAACTTCGTTTCGATGTGGCTTTTGCGAAGGTGTCGGCTCCATCGTCGCCACAGCGCTTGGGCCAAGTATTTCGACGCCCGCAGCGCCTCGTTACTCGCTGCGGAAAACGCGGTGACGGCTGTCATGGTAACGTTATTAACTGGACTCTTTCATATTGACGGTATTCTTGTCGATTTTGGTAACGTTATTCATGAGATATCCATAGGCTTCTTTCGTGCTGTTTCCCAGATGCGCTCCGCGTGTTGGAGCAGCTCACCGCGGTCTGCGGTTGCGCCGAGTTGTTCTATGGCTTGCCTTGCTGCTGCCAGATATTCGGGCCTGCCTGCGACTGGGTTGGTGACCCCTTGGCCTGAATTCCGAGCAACGCGGCTGCGTCCATACACATTTTTTCCTATCGGCAAACTGTCCTTTAGGCGACGCAGTCGATCCAGAATTTTCCGTTGATGGGGGAAAGCCGCGCGAAGCCGGGATTCGGCGGCAGGGTCGTTGCGCATTGCGAGTGCAGTGGCGAGCAATGGTCGCATCAACCCGTGGTTCAGGGCTGAGAGCATCGAATAGCGATCTCGACTATTTTGAGTGAAAAGCATTCCTTGGCGGAATTCTGGCGCGAGAGTGCCGACAACCAGGATCGTCAGATCCACCCGTCGTGCAGCGTGGTGGTTTCCCCGTAAATAGACTTGCTCCAGCTGCCTTGCGCCTTCGCAGGCACGAGCCTGCAGCCGAGACGGAACTTGGTATTTGTCCCTTGGGTCATCGCGAAGAGGAAGCAAGCCGGAAGCACAGGAATTGCAAACCAAGGACCACGCTTGGCGCCAGTGACGCAGTGAAACGCCGGGTGTTGCGTGGGTGCAAGTCGGACAATGCTGGAAGTCCGACCAGGAAACACACTCGATCGGAAATTCCGCGCGACGCGTGATCAACATGCTGTGCATATCATGCGGCAGCAATCGAGCGATGGCGCAAAACCGTTCGATGTTGACGTCAGCCAATTCATCAAACGTTTCTGGCGGATGTTCGCTAGCAATTCCCAAATACCCGCAGAGCTCGGCCATCGAACAATGGTTCGCATCGGCAAGTCGAGCGATCCAACTCGACAGGAGCTCATCTCGAAGCGGGGCCGGACGCCTCGGTAGCGGCCTGATGTTCACTGAAACGCCGGCAGCGGTTGGCGCCGGATGTTCCAGCTGTGCTTAGCCCAGACTGGTTGCCAGGCTTGAATAGCCTCATCCGTGATCCGTTCCTCACCCATCTCGATCGCCTCGATGGCCAGTGCCTTGACCATCGTGAACACGCGCGACGTGACACCACCTGTCATACCCAGGATGGTGCGAAGTGATTGGACGCTGAGACCCGATCCCCGTTTCAGCGGCATTGCCGCAATCAGGGTCTGGATGAGGCGCGAAAACTCGACGTCGTCTTCCCACAACGGCAAGAAATGTTCGTCCAATCGCCGAGCGAGTTGCTCGTCGCCGCGAATGGCATCAACGGCTTCATTAACACCGAACACGACAAGTGGTCTTGTCGCGTATTTGTGCCGCTCCAAGTGCTCGTTTAGGCCGCCTGACGTTCGAATGCCAAGGGGCTTTTTCCTCCCAATGCTGAATGTCGACGGCGCAGGTTATAGAAGCCATTGATGTATTGGAAGATGGCCGTCTCAGCCTGTCGACGTTTTTCCCATGACCTGCGCCAAATCAACTCTGCCTTAATGGTCTTGCAGAAGGTCTCAACAGCTGCGTTGTCATAGCAGTTGCCTTTTCCGCTCATCGACGCGTTGAACCCATGCTCACGCAGGATGCGTCGGTAGTCGTGCGAACAGTATTGGCTGCCGCGGTCGCTGTGGAAGATGCAGCCGCGCGGCGGGGAGCGCAGGGCGATGGCCATCTTCAGCGCCCGGATCGCCAGATCCCGCTTCATGCGGTTGCTGACGGCCCAACCGATGACGCGCCGCGAATGCAGGTCCAGGATCACAGCCAGATACAGCCACCCCTTGCGGGTCCAGATATAGCTGATATCATCGGCCCACTTCTGGTTGGGTCGATCTGCCATGAAGTCACGATCCAGCAGGTTCGGCGCGATGTTGAACATGTGGTCGCTGTCTGTGGTCGCCTTGAATTTGCGTGTCCTTTCAACGACGATCCCGTTCTCACGCATCAACCGCCCAACACGGCGATGCCCCACATCGACGC
>JANNWS010000106.1:0-34340 GCA_031408575.1 Rhodobacterales bacterium | reverse complement strand
CGTGAGGCCCCCGTGGACGCCGACCTCGTCTGCCCCGTGCCCGACAGCGGCACCCCCGCCGCCATCGGCTTCAGCCAGGAATCGGGCATCCCCTACGCGATGGGGATCATCCGCAACCAGTACATGGGCCGAACCTTCATCGAACCAAGCGAGTCCATCCGCAACATGGGCGTGCGGCTGAAGCTGAACGTCAACCGCGCGCTGATCAAGGGGAAACGCGTGATCCTGGTCGACGACAGCGTTGTGCGCGGCACAACCAGCCGCAAGATCAAGGATATGATCCTTGATGCGGGGGCTGCCGAGGTTCATTTCCGCATCGCATCGCCCCCCACCGCCTGGCCGTGCTTTTACGGTGTCGATACGCCCGAGCGGTCAAAACTTCTGGCGGCCAACATGTCCGAGGAAGAAATGCGCGAGTGGATCGGCGTGGACAGCCTGAAATTCATCTCGCTCGACGGCCTTTACCGCGCCGCAGGCGAGGCGGCAGGCCGGAACCCGGACGCGCCACAATACTGCGACGCCTGCTTTTCTGGCCAATACCCCGTCGCCCCGTCCGACATGATCGAAAAGGGCTTCGAGATGAAGGCGGCAGAATAGGTCGATGCCCGACGCGGTCGAAGCCTATCTCGCCGCCCTTCCTGCGGACCAGCGCGATGCTCTCGGGGCGTTGCAAAGGCTGATCCGCCGGCACCTGCCGGATTGCACCGAATGCGTCAGCTACGCCATGCCGGGCTTTCGGCATCCCGGCGGCAAGATGGTGGCGGGATATGCTGCCTTTAAAAGGCATCTCGGACTTTATCCGCATTCGGGATCGGTCATCCCGACGCTTCTGGCCGAATGCACCGGCTTCAAGACATCGAAAAGCGGAGTCCTTTTCACTCCGTCCAAGCCGCTTCCCGATGCGCTGGTCCGGCGCATTCTCGACACCCGATTGGCCGAGATTGGCGCAGGCTATGGCGACACGACCTGATCGCGGCGCGCGCTTGCCATTTCCCTGCATCCCCCCTACGCACCGGTAAATCGCCGGATAGGACGCCCCATGACACAACGTATAGCCCTCATCACCGGCGCCTCGCGCGGCCTTGGCTTTGCGCTTGGCGTTGAACTCGCCTCGCGCGGCTGGCACATCGTGGCCGTCGCCCGCACCGTCGGCGGACTTGAAGAACTGGACGATGCGATCAAGTCCAACCGTCAGCCCGGCGGTGGCGAGGTCACCCTCGCCCCGATGGATGTGACCAATGACGACGCCATGCGCCATCTCTGCCTGTCCATCCACACCCGCTGGGGCCATGCCGATCTCTGGGCGCACACAGCGGTTCACGTGGCCCCGCTTGCGCCTGCGTCCCAACTCGATGCGCGCGACTGGGACAAATCCATTGCCACCAATGTGCGCGCCACTGGCGTGCTGATCCCGATGGTCGAGCCGCTGCTGCGGGCCGCGCCAAACGGCACTGCCCTTTTCCTTGACGATCCGCGCGGCGGGTCCAAGTTCTTTGGCGCGTACGGTGCGACCAAAGCCGCCCAGATCGCGCTTGTACGCAGCTGGCAGACCGAAACGGTGAAAACCGGCCCGCGCATCCTGATCGAGACACCAACACCAATGCCCACCGCAACCCGAGCACGGTTTTTCCCCGGCGAAGACCGCAGCACCCTTAGCCCGCCGCATAGCGAAGCAACCCGCCTCGCCGCCCTGATCTGACCAACGGCCCGGTTGGCCGAGAGAGAAAAAATCTTGAGGAAGATTTTTCGGGGGGCCGGCTGCCCCCCGCGCCCTTGCAGGTGCCCCCCCCGAGGATATTTCTCAAAGGAGAAATGAAACGCAGATCAGGTGAGCCGGGCCGGAAACCCCTCGGCCCGCAGATCGGTTCCCAGCACATCCTCCAGCAGCTTCACCACCTGCGTCGATTGCGCCGCACCGCCGTACGCCGCCTTTGCCGCAACGAACGTCTGCTCCACCACCCCTGCGAGCGCCAACGGCACCCCGAATTCGCGCCCGAAGCCGAGCGCAAACCCAAGATCCTTCAGCGCAAGATCATTGGTAAACGCGATGTCATAGCTGCCGTTCAGAACAAGCTGCCCCTCGGTCTCATGCACAAAGGAATTGCCCGACGACGCGGCAATCGCCTCCCAGGCCGTCTTGAGGTCGATGCCGCCGCGTTTCGCCAGCATCAGTGCCTCGCCATCCGCGACAAGGTGAATGAAGGCGAGCATGTTGGTGATCACCTTGATCACCGCAGCAGATCCCAGCGGCCCCATGTGAAAAAGCCGGTTCCCGATCACCTCCAGCGCCGGACGGTGCAGCACCAAAAGGTCAGCATCGCCCCCCGCAAGCACCGTAATCTCGCCCCGTGCCGCCAGATGCACGCCCCCCGTCACAGGAGCCTCGAGCAACCGCACCCCATGCTCGGCGGCAAGCGCGCCAAGCCGCAGGATATCGTCGCGCCCCAGTGTGGAATTCTCGACCCAGCTTGCCCCCGGCTTCATCCGGGGCAGCATCTCGCGCAGTACCGCCTCAGAGGCCGCCGGATGCGGCAGGCAGGTGATCACATGATCGACCGACGCCGCCAGATCCCCGGCGCTGTCGGCCCAGACCGCCCCCATGTCCAGATGCCGTGCGGCCAGCCCCCGGTCGCGGTCATGGACCACGACGGGAAAGCCCGCCCGCAGCAGGCTTGCCGCCAGATGACCGCCCAGATTGCCAAGGCCGACATAGCCGTAGCGGATCATGCCCCGTACCCCACGATGCCCTTGACCTCGCAGAAGTCGTTGATCCCCCAATCCGCATATTCCCGCCCGTTGCCCGACTGCTTGTAGCCACCAAAGGGTGCGTAGGTATCCCAGTCGGGGTAGTTGAGGTTCACCGTGCCGGCCCGCAGCCGTCTGGCCACCGGCCGCGCGTCTTCCAGCGAGCCCTGCACAAAGGCGGCAAGGCCGTAAACCGTGTCATTCGCCATCGCCACGGCGTCATCCACGGTATCATAGGAAATCACGGCAAGCACCGGGCCAAAGATTTCCTCGCGCGCCACGATCATGTCATTGGTCACATGCCCGAACACCGTCGGTTTGACGAAATGACCCCGGTTCAGCCCCGCAGGCCGGCCCAATCCGCCGGTCACCAGCGTTGCACCCTCATCAATCCCGTTCTGAATCAGCCCCTGGATCTTGTCGTAATGCATCCGGCTGACCACCGGCCCCAGAGTGGTGGCTGCGTCGCGCGGATCGCCTGTCACGAATTCTTCCGCCTTGGCCTTGGCAATCGCGAGCGCCTCGTCATGACGGCTACGCGGCACGAACATCCGCGTCGGTGCATCGCAGCTTTGCCCCGTGTTGCCAAAGCAGCCCTCGACTCCGCCGGCGACGGCGGCGGCGAAATCTGCGCTGCCAAGAATGATATTGGCCGATTTTCCACCCAACTCCTGCGCCACCCGCTTGACCGTCGGAGCGGCTGCCTGCGCCACCAGGATACCCGCCCGCGTCGATCCGGTGAAGGACACCATATCCACCTCGGGATGTGACGAGATGCGCGCGCCCACTTCGGCCCCGGTTCCGTTCACCAGATTGAAGACACCCGCTGGCACCCCCGCCTCGTGCAGCACCTCGGCGAAAAGCGCGCCCGACAGCGGTGCTATTTCCGATGGCTTAAGCACCATCGTGCACCCCGCCACAAGCGCGGGCGCCACCTTGCAGGCGATCTGGTTCATCGGCCAGTTCCATGGCGTGATCAGGGCAGCAACGCCCACGCCCTCATGCACGATCCGGCTGTTGCCACGGGTATATTCCCAATGAAACTCTTCCGCCGCCTTGATGGTGCTTTCGATATGCACCTGACCCGCCCAGAACTGCGCCCCCCGCGCCCAGGCCAGCGGCGCGCCCATCTCAAGGCTCATCGCCTCGACGAAATCATCCTCGCGGGCGTTGTACACCGCCAGCACGCGGCGCAGAACCGCGATACGCTCGGCCACCGGAACAGCCGTCCAGCCATCAAACGCTGCCCGTGCGGCCATGATCGCACGGTCCGCATCCGCGACCGATCCCAGCGCCACCTGCGCCACGATTTCCTCGGTCGCGGGATTCTCCACGCCCATGTGGGTGCCACCCAGCGGGGCAACCCATTCGCCATTGATGTAGAACTGCGAAAGATGCTTCGATATCATGGTGTTCTCACTTGAAGTGGATGTTGTAGGCGGTGCGGATAGCCGCGTCGATTTCCGGATCGATCTGGCTTCCCGCCTTGCTCAAGATGGCATTCTTGCGCGCAATCGCGCGGTCAAGCAACTGCGGCTTGCCCGCCTCGACCCATTCCTTCGGGCTCATCCGGTTGCCGACTGCCGGATAGATGTATTCGGTCTGCATCAGCGCCAGCGTCTGATCCGACCCGAGGTAATGTCCCGGCCCGCCCAGACAGACCTGCTTCATTGCGTCGATGGATGTGCTGTCCTCGGTCACGTCGATGCCGCGCACACAGCGCAGCACCTGCCCCAGAATGTCATCGCCAAGGATGAGGCTTTCCAGACAGAACCCCAACAAGGACGCATGCATCCCCACCGACTCGTAGACCATGTTCAGCCCCGACAGACCGGCCAGAACGTTGGTGATCGCCTGTTCCCAGCCTGCCTGCATGTCGGGCAACTTGCTGTCGGAAATCCCCGCCGCAGCCCCGCCCGGCAGGTTGTAGAACCGGTGCATCTGCGCGCAGCCCGCCGTCAGCAGCGCCTGCTCCGCCGATCCGCCCGACATCGCCCCGGTCCGCAGATCGCTGACAAACGGCCAGGTGCCAAAGATGCACGGATGGCCCGGCGACATCGCATTCACATAGACCACGCCCGCCAGACATTCGGCCATCGCCTGCACGATCGCCAGCGCGATCGGGGCCGGTGCCGTGGCCCCGGCCTGCCCCGCGCTCAAGAGCAGCATCGGCATGCCGGCCCGGATGCAGGCCTCCATAGTGGTGCAGCTTTCCTCGGCAAACTTCATCGGCGGGACGACGAAGCAGTTGGAGTTGCTGACAAACGGCCGCTCGCGCCACTTGTCCTCGCCACCTGCCACGGTGTGAAGCAGCTCGAACAGCCCCTTTACATGGCTTGGGTCGGAAATAGACGTGCCAACATGCTTGGTCGTCCCCGACAGGCAAGCATAAAGCGTGTTGATATCCATGTCGTAGTTGTCCAGCACATCACGGCACACCATCGCGCGCTGAAAGAAATGCACGTTATCAAGGTTGTGCGTAATCCGTGCCGCATCATACAGATCCTGCGCGGTGGAATCGCGATACGCCAGCGTCACCGGATCGACGATATGCACCGCCGCCCCAGCCGTGCCGAAATGCACGTTGGTCCCCGTCAGGTGCAGATCGTGCTTCGGATCACGCCCGTGCAGCGTGATGTCCCGTGCCGCGACCGCCAGCATGTCCTCGACCAACGCGCGCGGAAAGCGGATGCGACCGTCATCGCCCAACACCCCGCCCACCCCGGTCAGGATCTCGACACCCGAAGGTGGGGCCTGCGACAGCCCGATTATCTCCAGCGCCTCCAGCGCAGAAGCATGGATCTTGGCGATCCCGGCTTCGGTCAAAGGCTTGTATTGCCCTCCCGGCATCCCCGCCCGCACAGGCCGCAGGTTCTCGGCCAGCGGAGCCGACCGCTCTGCCACCCGCTGCGCCCGACCACCCGACCTGCGCGCCCGCGCCGGCTCACAAACCTCACCGATATCGCTCATGGCTGCCTCCATTTCATTTTCTGTCCACAAATATCCTCGGGGGTCCGGGGGCGGAAAGCCCCCGGCGTTCGTCAGCCGCGCACCCGCTCCGATTTCGGATCATGCATCGCCGCAAGCGAGGCCACCGCGTCATGCCGCCGCCCCGCAATCTCGATCTGGTAGCGTGACGCCAGCACGTCCTCGGCGCTCTCTCCAACGCATGGGACATACCCAAGCCCGACCGCCCCCCCCAGGAAATGCCCGTAATTCCCGCTTGTTACCGGCCCCACGATGCGCCCGTCGCGCACCACCGCCTCATTGTGGAACATCAGCGGTTCCGGGTCGGTCAGCCGAAACTGCACCAGCCGCCGCGAAAGCCCCGCCTCGCGGGTGCGCAGCACCGCCTCGCGCCCGATGAAATCGCCCTTGGCCGTTTTCACCGCAAAGCCAAGCCCCGCCTCCAGCACATGATCCTCATCCGTGATGTCATGCCCGAAATGCCGGTAGGCCTTTTCGATCCGGCAACTGTCCAGCGTGTGCAGCCCGCACAGCTTCATGCCCCCCGGAACCGACTCCCCGGCCTCGACCAGCGCCTCGAACACATGCGACGCCTGATCGGTGGAGACATAAATCTCCCACCCCAACTCGCCCACATAGGTCACCCGGTGCGCTCGCGCGATCCCCATGCCGATCTCGATTTCGCGCGCGGTGCCGAACGGATGGCCCGCGTTGGAAAAGTCGTTCGGACTGGCGGCTTGCAACACCTCGCGCGATTTCGGACCCATCACGCACAGCACCGCTTCGGCAGCCGTCACATCGGTGATGACCGCGAACGCCTCGCCCAGATGTTGGCGCAGCCATGCGAGGTCACGCTGCAAGGTCGCCCCCGGCACCACCAGCAAAAACGCCGTCTCGTTCAGTCTTGTTACCGTCAGATCGGATTCAATCCCGCCCCGTACGTTCAGCAGCTGCGTGTAGACGATCCGCCCCGCGCCCACGTCCAGATCATTGCCGCACATCTTTTGCAGAAACGCGCAGGCATCGCGCCCCTCGACCCGGATTTTCCCGAAGGATGTCATGTCGAAGAACCCTGCTCCGGTCCGCACCGCCATGTGTTCGGCCCGCTGGTTTTCAAACCAGTTCTGCCGCCCCCAGGAATATCGATACTCCCGCTCCTGGCCGGGGACGGCGAACCAGTTCGCTCGCTCCCACCCCGCCATCTCGCCGAACACGGCACCGCGCGATGCCAAAGCGTCATGCAGCGGCGAGCGTCGCACCCCCCGCGCCGTAGCTACCTGCCTATAGGGGAAATGGTCGGCGTACAGTAGCCCCAGCGTTTCGGTGACCCGCTCCTTCAGATACTTGCGGTTCTTCTGGAACGGTTGCGCACGGCGGATATCCACCTCCCACAGATCGAACGGCGCCTCGCCTTCGGTGATCCAATGCGCCAGCGCCATGCCTGCCCCGCCCGATCCCGCAATGCCAACCGAGTTATACCCTGCCGCCACCCAATAGCCTGCCAGTTCGGGTGCAGGACCAAGGTAATAGCGGTCATCCGGCGTGAAGCTTTCCGGGCCGTTGAAGAAGGTGTGAATACCCGCGGTCTGGAACAGCGGCATCCGCTCCATCGCCGCGGCAAGGATCGGCTCGAAATGGTCGAAATCCTCGGGCAGCGTGTCGAAGCAGAAATCTTCGGAAATCCCGTTCATGCCCCAGGGTTTGGCCTTGGGCTCGAACGCGCCAAGCATCATCTTGCCCGCATCCGATTTGTAATAGGCACATTCATCCGGCACCCGCAGCACCGGCAGATGGCCCAGACCCTCGATTGGCTCGGTCACCAGATAGAAATGCTCGCAGGCATGCAGCGGCAGCGTCACGCCCGACGCATTGGCAAGCTCGCGCCCCCACATTCCGCCGCAGTTGATCACCACATCCGTAGCGATATGCCCCGGCACGCCGTCCACCACATAGTCAACGCCGGTTACCTTGCGCCCGGCCTCGGTGACGCCGGTAACCTTGACCCCCTCAACTATCTTTGCCCCCCGCATCCGCGCGCCCTTGGCCAGTGCCATCGCGATATTGGCCGGGTCGCACTGGCCGTCCAGCGGCAAGGCCACCGCGCCGACCACGTCGCCGACGTTCAGATGCGGATAGGCGGCCTTCACCTCGGCGGGCGAAATCTCCTGCACCTCCACGTCGAAAATCCGCGCAACCGTCGCCTGACGCAGCAGTTCCTCATGCCGTGCGGCGGTCAAGGCGACCGAGATGGAGCCGACCTGCCGCATGCCGGTCGCAACGCCTGTTTCCGCCTCAAGCCGCACATACAAATCCGCCGAATACTTTGCCAGCCGCGTCATGTTGGCCGACCCGCGCAACTGCCCGATCAGCCCCGCCGCATGCCAGGTGGTGCCGCTGGTCAGTTGCTTGCGTTCCAGCAGCACCACATCGGTCCACCCGGCCTTTGCCAGATGGTATGCAACGGAACAGCCGGAAATACCGCCGCCGATTACGACAGCACGGGCGTGGGACGGAATCATTGGGCAGCCTCCGCAGGGATCAGCACAAGTTTGCCCGGAAAACGGCCTTCGACCAGATCGGTCTGGGCGCGGGCAATCTCGCGCATCGGATAAATATTAGACACAAGCGGGCGCAGTCGGCCTGCGTTTATCAGCGTGACCAGATGGGCAAAGGCGGCGGCGTCCTGATGGGTGCAGCCATAAAGCGTCAGATCGTTGAGGTAGATAACCCGCAGATCGCCGCTCACCAGCGGCCCGCCCACGGCCCCCGCCACCGCATAGCGGCCCCCGGGGCGCAGCGCGTCCAGCCGCGCTGCCCAGCCCGGCCCGCCCACCACGTCAATCACCACATCGAAATTGCCCGGCACCGGTACCGCATCGCGCGCCATCACGTCGGCCCCGCAGGCCGCAACGCTTCCCGCCTTGGCCGCCGAGCATTGCCCGGTCACCCGCGCCCCCGCCAGCACCGCAAGCTGCACCGCCGCCAGCCCGACCCCGCCCGAGGCCCCGGCAACCAGTACCCGCTCGCCTTCGCGAACCCCCGTCCGCACCAGCATGTTGTTGGCCGTGCCATAGGCGCAGGGCATAGCACCGATCTCGACGTCCGACAGGGCCGAGGCGGACACATCATGCAGATACCGCGCAGGGACCACGCAATAATCGGCAAAAGCCCCGTCGAATTCCGACCCGATCACCGCAATCGCCATCGGATTGTCGGCAGTCGGTTCCGGCTGGCAGGTCGGGCAGATCACCCGTGCGCCAAGGCGGGGCGACGTAACGCCTGCCCCCAGTTCCACTACGATGCCGCAGAGATCAGCGCCCTGAATGCGCGGCAGGTCCATCTGTCCAGCCCACCCACCCTCGCCATCCCCGGCATACCAGCCGGTCCTTGTGTTGATGTCGGTCATGTTCACACCCGCCGCCCGCACCCGCACCAGCACCTCGCCCGCCTTGGGGCGCGGCCGCACCAGATCATCACGCCAGACCAGCATTTCCGGCCCGCCATGGCCGACAAGCTGCACACCCGACATGGTGGCGTCACTGCTCATACGGGCCTCCGTCCGGATGCGGCGCAGGTCATCGACCGCGAGCGGGGGTTTCACACCCCCGCACCCCCGTGGGATATTTTCGGACAGAAAACGAAAAAAGCAGGGTCATGCCCGGATCCGCTCATTCTTCGCGTCCCAGACCGGCGCATCGGCCTGCACGACGGCGCGGTAGCGCACCCCGAACACCTCAACCTCGACCACCGTGCCTTCCACCGCAAGGTCCGACCGCAGCATTCCCAGCGCCACGCAGGCCCCCACCCGGTGGCCCCAATAGGCGCTTGTCACCTCGCCCACCAGAACCCCGTCCTGCCAAAGCGTCGACATGTAGGACGGATCGCAGTCCCCGACCTGGGCCAGCAGGAGCGTGACGAACCGCTTTGACACCCCCGCCTGTTTCTCTGCCGCAAGTGCCGCCTTGCCCCGGAACTCCGGCTTTGCCCAATCGACGAACCGCTCCAGCCCGCCCTGCAGCACGGTGTAATCGGTCGAAAGATCGCCCTTCCATGCGCGGTACCCCTTTTCGACCCGCAACGAATTCAGCGCGAACATTCCGAAGGGGCGCAGCCCCAACGGCCGCCCCGCCGCCATCACGGCATCATAGACCGCGGGCGTGTCCGCGACCCGCGAATGAACCTCCCACCCCAGTTCGCCCGCAAAGGACACCCGCATCAGCATCACGGTGCAACCCGCAATCTCGGCCGATTGGAACGTCAGCCACGGCCGGCTCAGATCAGCCCCCGTCACCCCCGCCAGCACCTGACGCGCCAACGGCCCGGTGACGATCTGGCACGACCACTCCTCCGTCCCCTCCGACAGCACCAGCCCCGGTTCCAGATGCCGTTCCAGCCACGCCCGGTCATGCGCCTGTGCGGTGGCGGCCGTGATCAGCAGCACCTCGTCCTCGGCCAGCCGCGCAATCGACATTTCGGTGACAATCCGCCCGGCATCATCGGCGAAATACCCCAGTCCCAGCCGCCCCACGGCCGGAACTTTGCCGGTGATCTGCCGCCTCAACCAGTCGGCAACCCCTGCGCCCGAAATCCGGTAGCGCGAGAACCCCGGCAGATCGAGGATGCCGCAGGCATCGCGCACCGCAAGGCACTCCTCGCGCACCGCCCCGAACCACGCGCCTTCGCGGGCAAACGTCTGCGTCGCCGCCTCTGACACATCATCGCCGGGCCGGGCATACCACAACGCCCGCTCCCAGCCGTTGTATGCGCCGAACTGCGCGCCTTGGGCAGCCACCCGGTCATCGACCGCTGACAGCTTCTTACCGCGCCCGGCAGGCCAGGCGTGATGCGGGAAATGGATGGCATATTCATGCCCGTACACCTCGACCGCCTTGGCCACGCAGTAGTCGTTATCCTCGAAGCCGGTAAAACGACGCGGATCGCACGACCACATGTCCCACTCGGTGGCCCCTTCGGTCACCCATTCGGCCAGCACCTTGCCGGCCCCCCCGGCCTGACAGATGCCAAAGGTGAACACGCAGGCCTCGAATGCATTCGGCACGCCGGGCATCGGCCCGATCAGCGGATTGCCGTCCGGCGTGTAGGGAATCGGTCCGTTGATCACTTTCGTCAGCGCCGCCTTTTCCAAGAGCGGCACGCGCGCCATTGCGTCGGTGATGTACCACTCCAGCCGCTCAAGATCGTCGGGGAACAACTGGAAACTGAAATCCTGCGGCATCGGATCATCGCCACCCAGCCAGTGCGCCCGGCAGTTCCGCTCATAGGGGCCAAGGTTGAAGCCCATCTTTTCCTGCCGCAGATAATAGCTGGAATCGACATCGCGCAGCAGTGGCAGCTTGTGACCGACCTCGGCTGTCCAGGCGGCGATTTCGGGGATCGTGTCGAACAGCATGTACTGATGGCTCATCACCGCCATCGGCACGGCGCGCCCGAACATGGCCCCCACCTCGCGCGCATAGTATCCGGCGGCGTTCACCACGAACTCGCAGCGCACCTCACCCTTCGGTGTGACGACAACCCACTCGTCCGCCTCGCGCCGCACTGCCGTCACCGGGCAGAACCGTTCGATCTGCGCGCCCAGCGCCCGCGCGCCCTTGGCCAGCGCCTGCGTCAGCTGCGCCGGATCAATGTCACCGTCATAGGGGTCGTACAGCCCCCCCGCCAGATCATGGGTGTCAAGAAACGGATAGCGCCCCCGGATTTCGTCCGGTGCCAACACCTCAAGGTTCATCCCCTGCGACCGGCCCATGCCGGCCACCCGCTGAAACTCGCGCAGCCGCTCGGTCGAATGGCCCAGCCGCACCGACCCTGTGACGTTGTAATTCATCGGGTAGTCCGCAGCCTCGCCTAAGCCCCGATACAGCTCTGCCGAATAGCGCTGCATGTTCATGATCGACCAGCTTGACGAAAACGTCGGCACGTTGCCCGCCGCATGCCAGGTCGATCCGGCGGTCAGCTCGTTGCGCTCCAGCAGCACCGCATCGGTCCACCCCGCCTTGGCCAGATGATAAAGGCACGACGCCCCCACTGCCCCGCCGCCAATCACTACCACCCGCGCGCTTGTCGGAAATTCCGCCACGTCCTGCCTCCGCCGATCTGGCCTCAGTCTTGGGCCTGACACAGTATCGGTTGCGCGCACGCCCCTTTCAATTCGGCATCTCCGGTCTTATTGATCGACAAAACCGATCAGGACGCCGATGCAGCCCGAGCTTCTCGATACCTTTCTCGACCTTGTCGCCACGCGCAGCTTCAACCGCACAGCCGAGCGGCTGAGCTTGACCCAATCCACCGTCTCCGCCCGCGTGCAGGCGATGGAGGCCGCCTTGGGCGCGCGCCTCTTCACCCGCTCGCGCGCCGGAACCGACCTTACCACCGAGGGGCTTAAGTTCGAACCCCATGCCCGCGCATTGCGCCATGCCTGGCGCGAGGCACAGCGCAGTGTCGGACCCTCCGGCACCGCAGCCTTCACCCTCCGCCTCGGCATCCAGAGCGATCTTGCCGCCGGTCACATCGGCACCCTGATGGCCGAGTTCCGCCGCGCCCTGCCCGAAACCGCCTTCTATATCGAGCCGGACTATTCCAACCAGATGTGCAGCGACCTCGCCTCAGGCCTGCTGGACTTCGCCCTCCTTTACACCCCCCGCGCCCTGCCCGACCTGCATTTCACCTCCGTCGGCGAGGTCGGCTATCGCCTGATCGCCTCCGACACCACAAACCGCGCAGGCCTTGACCCCGAGCGCTACATCCGCGCCGCCTATGCCGCCGCTTTCGACGCGACCCACAGCCAGTTGCTGCCGGAAATGTCCGTAGCCCCCCTCGCCGCCGGCCAAAGTGATACTGTGGCAAGCCTGCTCGCCAGCCTCGGCGGTGCGGCTTTCGTGCTTGATGACACAGCGGCCGGACTGATCAGCACGGGGCGCTTCCACCCCGTCACCGATGTGTCGCCGATCCGTCAGCCGGTCTACGCTGCCACCCACCTGCGCCACCGCACCAGCGCGCTGCACCGTCGCCTGCTGAAAATCGTCGATCGTCAGTTCAACCGCCGCTAGGGCCACCTCTGCCCCTTGCGCACGGCACCTACAGCCCGCAAACTCCCATCCCCATTCATCTTTGCAAAAATATCCTCGGGGCGTCGCGGCCACGCCGCGAACGGGGGCAGACGGCCCCCCCCAAAATCTTGTGGCAAGATTTTTCCGCCCGGCCGAAACCGCAAACCCGCCGCAAGGCCTGACCGCTTCCGTCGACTTGCGAATTCAAAGGCAAGTCCTGTTCAGATCGTCACTCTCGAAACCGCCCCTCAGACAGTCGTCTGCAGCCGGTATCCCGGCCCATAGGCCAAGCGGACCGACGTGATCGCCGCCTCGGCCGTCCAGGTCGTTCGCTCAACAATGAACAGTGCTGTCCCATCTGCAACATCAAGGGCCAACGCCTCCTCCGCCCCCGCCCCCACAGCGGAAAATGCAATGGTACCCGCGGCATAGGGTACATTCGCCACCAGCCACTCATTCGCGCTGATCGTACCGAAATCCGGCGCCGCATCCCCCAGGATCGCCGGATTCAGCCAACGGTCCTCCCGCACGAACGGAATGCTGTCCGCGAAATGCACCGAAACGAGATGGCGCCACGTCCGCCCCGGCAAAAGCCCCAAAGCCGCCTCCACCGCTGGCGGCACCCGCTCTACCCGGTCGCCCAGAAGTGCATAGCCATAGCGCTGCCCCCGCGCCTCAACCTCTTGCCGCATCACGGCAATTTCCAGCGTCGCCCGGCGCACCGGATGCAGCATGACCCGCGTCCCGGCCTTGCGCCGCCGCTCCAGCACCCCCGCTCCCGCCAGGTCCCGCAGCGCCCGGTTGACCGTCGCGCGCGCGCAGCCGAACTCCACCGCCAGCGCCGCCTCGCCCGGTATCGTTGCCCCCGGCCCCCATTCGCGCACCCGGATCCGGCGCATCACCTCATCACGGATCGCTTCCCACCCGTTCAGCGCGGCCCCGGTCACAGCGCCTCTCTCAACCGCGCCATTACGGATCGGTAGCGCGCCGCAATGGCCTCGCGCTTTCCATGCCGACCCGCCTGCACAATATGCCGACCCGCCGACCAGAGGTCCCGCACCATCCGGTCGTCGCCAGCGAAAATCCACGCATCCAGTATGGCGTCGCCCTGCCGGCCTTCCAGATCGACTGCCCCCATGTCCAGCGCCACCAGATCCGCCCAATCCCCCACCCGGATCGCCCCCGAGGCCCGTCCCGCCGCTTGTGCGCCGCCCTGAACCGCCCCCTCGTAAAGCACTCTGCCCGTTGATTTTTCGTCTTTTGCCAGCATTGCCCGCCCGCGGTCGCGCAAGCGTTGCGAATACTCCAGCAACCGCAACTCCTCACTCAGCGCGATCCGCACGTTGCTGTCCGACCCCACGCCCCAGTGGCCCCCCGCACCCTGAAACCGCACGCCGTCAAAAACGCCATCCCCCAGGTTCGCCTCGGTAATCGGACACAACCCCGCCACCGCCCCGGTCGCCGCCAACCCGTTGGTTTCATGCGCTTCCATCTGGGTGCAATGGATCAGGCACCAGCGTTTATCTACTGCATGGTTGCCGAGCAGCCACTCCACCGGCCGCGCACCGTAAGCCGCCTGCACCTCGGCCACCTCGGCAACCTGCTCGGCCAGATGCAGGTGCAGCGGCGCATCGGGGGCCAGCGCCACCGCCTCGGTCAGCGCCTCGCGGCTGACCGCGCGCAGCGAATGGGGGCCTACGCCCAGCACCGTATCGGGCGGAAGCTGCGCCAACGCCCGCCCCGCCCCCTCCCACAGCGCGGCAAACCCGTTGAACTCGTTTCCGAAGCGCAGTTGTCCGGCACCCAGTGCCCGCCCGTCGCACCCGCCTTGCGAATACAAGACCGGCAACAAGGTCAGCCCCAGCCCGGTCTCGGCCGCCGCCGCTGCGATCCGGCCCGACATCTCGGCCCGGTCGCCATAAGGCACCCCGCCCACCCCGTGATGCAGATAGTGGAACTCAGCCACGCCGGCATATCCCGCTTCGGCCATCTCCATCTGCACAAACGCCGCAATCGCCTGCACATCGTCGGGCGTCAGGCGGTCCAGAAAACGGTACATTAACTGCCGCCAGGTCCAGAACGAATCCTGCCCCGCACTGCGCCGCTCGGTCATCCCCGCCATCGCCCGCTGGAACGCATGGGAATGCAGGTTCACCGGGGCCGGCAGCAGGCATCCAAGGCCGCCACGCGCCGGCAACCCCACTTCGACGCGTGCAATACGCCCCGCCACGATCTCTACTTCCACATCCCGCGCCCACCCCCCCGGCAGAAGGGCTGTCTCGGCAAAAAGAACAGTCATCGCGCGCCTCGCTTGACAGGAGCTATTATGTGCAGACATATTATGGTCAACCGCAGACATAAGGCAAGCGTCATGGCGATGATTCTGATCAACGCAACCCTCGCCACGATGACCGATGGCTATGGCCTGATCGAAAACGCTGCACTTATCGCCGAAGGTGGTTTGATCCTCTGGATTGGTTCCGCCGCTGACCTGCCCCGCTCGGATCTGCCGACCCACGATCTGCAGAACCGCCTCGTTACCCCGGCCCTGATCGACTGCCACACCCACATCGTCTTTGGTGGCAACCGCGCCCGCGAATTCGAAATGCGCCTGAACGGGGCCAGTTACGAACAGATCGCCCGCGCGGGCGGTGGCATTCTGTCCACCGTCACGGCCACCCGAGCGGCCAGCGAGGATGAGCTTTTCGCCCAGGCCCTGCCCCGACTTGATGCAATCCTTGCAAGCGGCGTCTCGACCGTCGAGGTCAAATCCGGCTACGGACTTGATATCCAGACAGAACTCCGGATGCTGCGCAGCGCCCGCCGCCTTGCAAATGCGCGCCCCGTCACAATCAAAACCACCTTCCTCGGCGCCCATGCCATCCCGCCTGAATATCAGGGCCGCCCCGACGCCTACCTGATCGAACAGGCGATACCAGCCCTTCACGTTGCTCATGCAGAGGGCCTCGTCGATGCAGTTGACGCCTTTTGCGAAGGCATCGCCTTCACGCCTGCGCAGGTCGCCCGGATCTTCACCGAGGCCGCCAATCTCGGCCTGCCCGTCAAGCTGCATGCCGAACAACTGTCCAATCTCGGAGGTGCGGCGCTCGCTGCGAACCACAACGCCCTCTCCGCCGACCACCTCGAATATCTTGACGAATCAGGTGCCACCGCCATGGCCGGACATGGCACCGTGGCCGTCATCCTGCCCGGTGCTTTCTACACGCTCCGCGAAACGCGGATGCCCCCCATCCCCTTGCTCCGGCAGCACAAAGTGCCGATGGCCATCGCCACCGACTGCAACCCCGGTTCCTCGCCCATGACCTCGCTCACCCTTGCGATGAACATGGCCTGCACGCTCTTTCGCCTGACGCCGGAAGAGGCGCTCCTCGGCACTACAGCCCACGCCGCCCGCGCCCTCGGCCTCACCGACCGCGGAACCATCGCCACCGGACAGCGCGCCGATCTGGCCATCTGGGACGCCCATCACCCGTCCGAACTCAGCTACCGCATCGGGGCCACGCCCCTTCACGCCCGCATCCACGGAGGCGCGTTTGTCTGAAATCCTTACCCCCGGTGCCACCACACTGGCGCAGCTTGAGCGGCTTTACCGCAGCGAAGCCGCAGCCATCCTTGCCGCCTCGGCCCGCGCGGGTGTCGAGGCCGCCGCCGCCCGCATCGCCGCCGCCGCTGCAGGAACCGACGCGGTTTACGGCGTGAACACCGGCTTTGGCAAACTGGCATCCCTCAAGATCGCGCCGCAAGACGTGGCCACCCTGCAACGCAACCTGATCCTCAGCCATTGCTGCGGCGTGGGTGACGCCATGCCTCGCCCCATTGCCCGCCTGATGATGGCGTTGAAGCTGCTTTCCTTGGGGCGCGGTGCCTCGGGTGTGCGATGGGAGATCATCCAGATCCTTGAAGCCATGCTCGACAAAGGCGTGACACCGGTTGTCCCGGCCCAAGGTTCGGTCGGTGCCTCGGGCGATCTTGCCCCCCTTGCCCATATGGCCGCCGTCATGATCGGCCAAGGTTACGCCGAATGGAACGGCACGGTCTTTCCCGGTGCCGCAGCACTTGCCAAGGCGGGCCTGACCCCCGTCACGCTTGGCCCGAAAGAGGGTCTCGCACTTATCAACGGCACACAGTTTTCAACGGCCTACGCCCTCGCGGGCCTGTTTGACGGCTGGCGTGCGGCGCAATCCGCCCTCGTCACCTCGGCGCTTTCAACCGATGCCATCATGGGCTCCACCGCCCCCCTCCACCACGAGATCCACGCCCTGCGCGGCCATGCCGGCCAGATCGAGGCAGCAGCCACCCTGCGCGCGCTGCTTGACGGGTCAGCCATCCGCGAAAGCCACCGCGACGGCGACACCCGCGTGCAGGACCCCTACTGCATCCGCTGCCAGCCACAGGTGACCGGGGCCGCGATGGACGTGCTGCGCATGGCCGCGGCCACGCTGGAAACCGAGGCGAACGCAGCCACCGACAACCCGCTGGTGCTGTCGGACGGCACAATCGTCTCGGGCGGCAACTTCCATGCCGAACCGGTGGGCTTTGCCGCCGACATGATCGCGCTGGCCCTGTCGGAAATCGGGGCCATCGCCCAGCGGCGCGTGGCCTTGATGGTCGACCCGACCCTCAGCTTCGATCTGCCGCCGTTCCTGACGCCCAACCCCGGCCTCAACTCGGGCCTGATGATTGCCGAAGTCACGACCGCCGCCTTGATGAGCGAAAACAAGCACCTCGCCCACCCCACGGTGACCGACAGCACCCCCACCAGCGCCAATCAGGAGGACCATGTCAGCATGGCCGCCCACGGCGCCCGCCGCCTGCGCCCGATGATTGAAAACCTCAACGTCATCCTTGGGGTCGAGGCACTGTGTGCCGCCCAAGGTGTCGAATTCCGCGCCCCACTGCATACGTCCGCCGCCCTCGCCCGCGTCGTGGCCCGCCTGCGGCAAGACGTGGCGACCCTTGGCGACGACCGCTACCTTGCCCCCGACATCGAGGCCGCTGCACGCCTCATCGCCACCGGCGCGCTTACCGATGCCGCCGCCCTCCCCCTGCCGCTTCTTTTCGGCTGAAATACCCTGCGGGGTGATGAGTGTAAAAAACGCTCCGGTGGAGCGTTTTAACGAAGAACGTGCAACACGCGGTTGCGCTGTGGGGTGCAAAACCCCCGGCGCTCTCCGCCAAACCCGGAGCCCTCCTATGACCAATCCGCGCCACAACCTCCGCGATGTCTTTCCCGCCACCGGCACCACGATCACCGCCAAAAGCTGGCTGACCGAGGCGCCGATGCGGATGCTGATGAACAACCTGCACCCCGATGTGGCGGAAAATCCACATGAACTGGTGGTTTATGGCGGTATCGGCCGGGCGGCGCGGACGTGGGAAGATTTCGACCGCATCGTGGCCAGCCTGAAATCGCTCGAAGACGATGAAACCCTGCTGGTGCAATCGGGCAAGCCTGTGGGCATCTTCCGCACTCACAAGGATGCGCCCCGCGTGCTGATCGCGAACTCCAACCTTGTGCCGCACTGGGCGACCTGGGACCATTTCAACGAGTTGGACAAGAAGGGCCTCGCAATGTACGGCCAGATGACCGCCGGGTCCTGGATCTACATCGGCACTCAGGGCATCGTGCAGGGCACTTATGAGACATTTGCCGAAGCGGGCCGCCAGCACTATGGCGGATCGCTGACCGGCAGATGGATCCTGACCGGGGGCCTCGGTGGCATGGGCGGGGCGCAACCGCTGGCGGCCGTGATGGCGGGGGCGTGCTGCCTTGCCGTCGAATGTGATGAGACGCGGATCGATTTTCGCATTCGCACCAAATATGTAGACGCCAAAGCGCAGACTCTGGATGAAGCCCTGGCACTCATCGCCGACTGGACGGCGAAGGGCGAAGCGAAATCCGTGGGCCTGCTTGGCAATGCCGCCGACATATTCCCCGAACTCTATGCCCGGATGAAACAGGGCGGCCCGCGCCCCGATATCGTGACCGATCAGACCAGCGCACATGACCCGCTTCATGGCTATCTGCCCCAAGGCTGGACAGTCGCAGAATGGCGCGCAAGACAGGAAATCGACCCAAAGGCCGTCGAAAAGGCGGCGCGTGCCAGCATGAAAACTCATGTCGCAGCGATGGTCGATTTCTGGAACGCGGGGGTTCCCACCCTCGACTACGGCAACAACATCCGCCAGGTGGCCCAGGACGAGGGGCTGGAAAACGCCTTTGCCTTCCCCGGCTTTGTCCCCGCCTATATCCGCCCGCTGTTCTGCCGCGGCATCGGTCCGTTCCGCTGGGTCGCCCTATCGGGCGATCCGGCCGACATCCACGCCACCGACGCCGCGATGAAGCGGCTGTTCCCCGAAAACGCGCACCTGCACCGCTGGATTGACATGGCGCAGGACCGGATCGCGTTTCAGGGTCTGCCTGCCCGCATCTGCTGGATCGGTCTGGGAGAGCGCCACCGTGCGGGCCTGATGTTCAACGAGATGGTGGCAAGCGGCGAGTTGAAAGCCCCTATCGTCATCGGCCGCGACCACCTTGATTCCGGCTCGGTCGCCTCGCCCAACCGCGAGACGGAAAGCATGCGCGACGGGTCGGATGCTGTGTCGGACTGGCCGCTGCTGAATGCCCTTCTCAATACCGCTTCAGGTGCCACCTGGGTCAGCCTGCATCACGGCGGCGGCGTGGGCATGGGCTTTTCGCAGCATTCGGGCATGGTCGTTGTCGCGGACGGCACGGCAGATGCGGCCCGCCGCCTGTCGAATGTGCTGTGGAACGATCCCGCCACGGGCGTCATGCGCCATGCCGATGCCGGATACGATATCGCGCTTGATTGCGCGCGGGAACACGGATTGCGCCTTCCGGGTATATTGGGCGGCTGACCGGGGTGCAGTGCCAAACCCTGCGCTCTGCCGGGTTGTCGAAGCCGCTACGCAAAGCGCTGCCCGAACAGGTTTGTCCGGGCGCAATGCCACCCGCCCGCCTCAGGGCGCGACCATCACCGCCGAAGCCGGGGCCAGCGCCACGGCTGACGCGCGCCCCTCGACCGTCCATTCCATCAATGCGGCAATGGTTTCGGGGCGCGCATCCCCGATCACAGCGACCCGGCCTTCCTGGGCAGCCTTGAACACCGCGCGGTCGAGATAGCGGCGGATCGCAGAGGCCGGTTCGCCTTGCGCATCAAGCCTGCGAAAGATCGTGGCCGACGGCAGCCCTTCGCGACTTGCGACCTGCTCTGCCGGGTTCAGCCCGCCGTCATAGGTCAACAGACCGCGCCCCTGCCCCTTGATAATTGGCACGACCTGCGTGGCAAGCGGGCGGTTGCCCTGAAACCCACCCTCGGCCATGTCGATCACCGCGACCGCTTCGGGCAGGGCGTTGGCATGGGCGGCAAAGGTTACCTCAAGATCGGCCGCTGTCGCACCGGCCGGAATACCGGTGGCAAGCATCGCAACCTCTTGTCCTGCGCCAAGATAGACTGCGGCCAGATCGGCCACGCTCGGCAGCGTCGGATCAAGCACTATGGTCACCGGAAAAGGCAAGGACGCAAGCGCCGCACGATCCAGCGCCGGATCACCCCGGTCGATCAGGATGATCGCGAATGTCGGCTTGCCGTCCGGGTTATCGAACGGGCGCGCGAACCGTTCCATCGGGGGAAGGTCGGCCGAATCCGGGATGACGTCTTCATCGGCACCGGCACCGGAACCGGCGGGGGCATCCCCGATCCGCGGCAGTCGCCCCGTGACCACACCCGCGACTTCCCCTTCAAAGCCAGCGGTCGGGCGGTCGGGTGCCATGACCGGGCCTGCGTCACCCGCTGCCCCGATCTCGGAGCCCAGCGAAGGGTCAACCGGGTCCAGCGGCATGTCCGGGATCAGCATTTCGACCTGTGGTTCCGGCGGTTCCTCCGGCGCGGTTTCAAGCAGCGCCTGCTCTTGCGGTGTTAAAGGCGGTGGGGGCGGCAGATCGGCCGTATCCGGGGCGGGTTCGGCGCTTGGTGCTGCCGGTGCGGCTGCCATTGATGGTGCAGCGGGCGGCGCAGGCGCGGGTGTCACTGCGGGTGCAGTCATCTCGGCGGCAGGGGCCTGGGACGCCGCCGGTTCAGTCAGATCGGGCGATGGTGCCGCCGAAGGGGCCGTGTCGGCCTGTGGTGCCGACTGGCCAATGGCGGGCGCTTCCACCAGCGGGACTGCTGTGGTTTGCGGGGCGGCCGCTGTATCAGGGACGGCGGGATCCGTCTCGGGCGGGGGCTTGGCGAATTCGGACGCGGCTGGCACCTCGACCGTCTCAGCCGGGGCAGGTGAGCCGCCCGTTCGCGGCGCCTCATTGCCCGCTTGTGCCGGCATCTCGGTCAGCGGCGCGTCTGTTGTACCGGTTGTGGCGGTTGCGCCGTTCGTATCGGGCGCGGGCGCTGGGGCAGTTTCGGGTTGCGGCGCCTCGGACGCCTCCGCTTGCTCGGGCTGTGCCGCAATCGCGGCAGGGGTGGCAGGATCCGGCGCGGCAGGTGCCACGATCTCTGGCGCCGCCACTTCAGCCGGTGCTTCACCCCCCGCTGGCAGTGGCGCATTTTCCGACGCAATCACCAGGCCAAGCGCGCCAACCACGCCCCCCCAGATCAGACCTGACCCGAACCCCTTCACCGCCGCCCCCTGTCGCTGCCCCGCGTGCGCCGCGTGCGCCCGGCATCTTTGCCTTGACGCCCCTGCGCGGCTCGGCCCATGTATAGCGCGACCCTTCGCAAGGTTCACCCCCTAACAACCAAGGCACCCGAGGCATGCTGCTTCTGATCGACAATTATGACAGCTTTACCTACAACCTTGTGCATTATCTGGGGGAATTGGGCGCTGATGTTGCCGTTCACCGCAATGATGCGCTGGATGTGCAGGCCGCAATGGCGCTGCGACCCGATGCAATTGTGCTGTCGCCCGGCCCCTGTGACCCAAGTCAGGCGGGGATCTGCCTTGCGCTGACCGAAGCGGCCGCCGAGGCGCGCATCCCCCTGCTGGGCGTCTGTCTGGGCCATCAGACCATCGGTCAGGCGTTCGGCGGCACGGTCGTGCGCTGCCATGAGATCGTGCATGGCAAGATGGGCGTCATGCATCATGCCGGTGCGGGCATGTTTTCCGGCCTGCCGTCACCGTTCAAGGCGACACGCTATCATTCGCTGGTGGTCGAACGTGCGACGCTGCCTGACTGTCTTGAGGTGACGGCCTGGCTGGAGGATGGCACGATCATGGGCCTGCGCCACCGTGACCGGCCGATCGAAGGTGTGCAGTTCCATCCCGAAAGCATCGCCTCGGAACACGGGCATCAGTTGTTGCGAAACTTCCTCGACAGCGCGAAAGCCCCGGCATGAGCGACCGTCTGCGCCCGCTGATCGGCCTTGCCGCCGAACGCCCGCTGACCCGCGCCGAGGCGGAAACCGCCTTTGATTGCCTGTTCGAGGGCGAGGCCACACCGGCACAGGTCGGCGGCTTCCTGATGGCGCTGCGCACGCGCGGCGAGACGGTGCAGGAATACACCGCAGCCGCCTCGGTGATGCGCGCCAAGTGCCACAGGGTGCGCGCGCCGGCCGGTGCGATGGACATCGTTGGCACGGGTGGAGATGGCAAAGGCACGCTCAACATCTCTACTGCGACGGCCTTTGTGGTAGCGGGTGCGGGCGTGATCGTGGCCAAGCATGGCAACCGCAACCTGTCCTCGAAATCGGGGGCGGCGGACGCGCTGACCGAGCTTGGGATCAATGTGATGGTCGGGCCGGACGTGGTGGAAAAGGCGCTGGCCGAGGGCGGTATCGGCTTCATGATGGCCCCCATGCATCACCCTGCCATGCGCCACGTGATGCCGGTGCGGGCCGAACTTGGCACCCGCACGATCTTCAACATCCTTGGGCCACTGACCAACCCAGCAGGGGTCAGGCGGCAACTGACGGGCGCGTTTTCGGCAGCGCTGATTCGCCCGATGGCCGAAACGTTGCTGGCGCTGGGGTCGGAAAAAGCCTGGCTTGTGCATGGTGGCGACGGAACCGATGAGATTTCCATCGCAGCGCCCACGCAGGTTGCGGCCCTTGCCGACGGTGCCGTCACCGAATTCGTGATCCACCCGGAAGACGCCGGATTGCCGGTGCATCCGTTCGACGCGATTCTGGGCGGCACCCCGGTGGAAAACGCCGCAGCCTTCCGCGCGCTGCTGGATGGCGCGACCGGGGCCTACCGCGACGCCGTCTTGCTGAATGCCGCAGCTGCCCTGATCGTGGCCGACCGGGTTGCCACGCTGGCGGACGGGGTGGCAATGGCGCGCAAAAGCCTGGACAGCGGGGCGGCCAAGGCCAAACTGGCCACCGTCGCGCGGATCACCCAAGGCGGCTGAGGTTCGCGTCTGGGTTGTTTCTTCGATCCGCTTTTCGTGCTAGGCTTTCATCATTGATCCAAATTCATTGACGGAGCCAGCAGATGAGCCTGAAGATTTTTTGGACACCCAACGGCATCACCCTTGATCAGATTGGCGACAAACGCTTCGTCGATCTTTCCGATGGCGACACGCCGAACATCCGCATGAACATCCGGATGCTGTCGATCGACACGCCGGAAAAGGCACCGACGGGGGCCATTCGCAACGCTGCCCGCCTGCAAGAGGCGTTTGTGCGCTGTGCGCACTGGATCGCCAGTGGCAGCTCGCCGGTCGTTCCAGCGCTTGTGGCCCATCTTGGGCCGCGTCTGGCGCGCGCGGATGCCGTGGCCAGTCATCTGGCGCAGGGTGCTGCGGCCAGTGCCGCGCATGAGGCGCTGATCCAGACCCGTCTGCGCCGCCCGACCGGAAGCCTGCGCCCGCTGTTCGTCCGTGTCGCGGATGAAAGGTTCGACCAGTATGGCAGGCTGCTGGCCTATGTCGCCCCGTCGTTCAGTGCCGCTGAACGGCGCAGCATGACGCGCGAAGACCGCGCGACCTTCAATCACCTGATGGTTGCCTCTGGCTGGGCTGCGCCCTTCATGATCTTCCCGTCGATCCCCGGCGAGGACGATCTGCCGATGTTCATCGCCGCCGCCACCACCGCAATCGACGAGGCGCGCGGCGCCTGGGCCGATCCGCTGGGGCTGACGGGCTATGAGTTCCGGATGTGCGAACGGCTTGCCGCGCTGTCCGAGAGCGTGCTCGCAGGGCGCACCCCGACCGCGTCCGAGCAGACCGGCTGGGTGGAGCGTTATTGCGTCGATGTAACGCAGGCCAGCCTGCATTCCCCGCAGGATTACATCCGTGTGCCACCGCAGCACCGCCTGTTTATCTGGCGCAACGACGTGCGCCGGGCTGTGTCAGAATTGAACCTGACGCCGGTTGGGGGGCTTGCAGGCGACTGACACGGTGCCTTCCCCCTTTTCATCATGCCGTCCATTGGCTACGCAGAGCGCATGAGCACCATTCTTGACCGCATCAAGGCCTACAAACTGGACGAGATCGCAGCCCGCAAGGCCACGATTCCCTTGGCCGATATCGAAGAGGCTGCCCGCGCTGCCCCTGCGCCGCGCGGGTTCGCCCGCGCGCTGCACGAAGCGGCGGCATCAGGCTATGGCCTGATCGCGGAAATCAAGAAGGCAAGCCCATCCAAAGGGCTGATCCGTGCCGATTTCGACCCGCCCGCACTGGCACGCGCCTATGAGGCTGGCGGCGCAACCTGCCTTTCGGTGCTGACCGACACGCCGTCGTTCCAGGGTGCGGATGCCTTTCTGACGGCGGCCCATGAGGCGACAAGACTGCCCTGCCTGCGAAAGGATTTTCTTTATGATCCGTATCAGGTGGCCGAGGCGCGCGCGCTGCATGCCGACTGCATCCTGATCATCATGGCATCGGTGTCAGACGCACAGGCCGCCGAACTTGCGGACACCGCCCGCGACTGGAACATGGATGTATTGATCGAGGTGCATGATCTGCCGGAACTGGAGCGCGCGTCGCAACTGAAGTCCAGGTTGATCGGCATCAACAACCGCAATCTCAACACGTTCGAGGTCACGCTTGAAACCACCCGGACACTGGCGCGCCATGTTCCGGAAGATCGCCTGATCGTGGCCGAAAGCGGGCTGCACACCCCCGCCGATCTGGCCGATCTGGCCCGCTACGGCGCACGATGCTTTCTGATCGGGGAAAGCCTGATGCGACAGCCCGATGTCGAGGCTGCGACCCGCGCCATCCTGGCCAATCCGCGCGTGTCACAGGGCGGTCTGTGATGGCAAAGGGTGCGCTGACGCATTTCGACGCGGGCGGCAACGCCCACATGGTCGACGTGTCAGCCAAGCCGGTGACCGACCGGATTGCGGTGGCGCAGGGTTCGGTCGTGATGACTCTCGAGACGCTGGCCCTGATCACCGACGGGCGCGCGAAAAAGGGCGATGTGCTGGGCGTGGCGCGGCTTGCCGGTATCATGGGGGCCAAGCGCACAGCAGATCTGATCCCGCTGTGCCACCCGCTGGCGATCACCAAAGTCGCGGTCGAACTGACTGCCGATACATCGCTGCCCGGCATCACGATCGAGGCAACCGTGCGGACCAGCGGCCAGACCGGGGTCGAGATGGAGGCGCTGACGGCGGTCAGCGTGGCCGCCCTTACGATCTATGACATGGTAAAGGCGGTCGATAGGTCGATGATCATCACCGATGTCAAGCTTGTTCTGAAAGACGGGGGAAAATCGGGGCGCTACGAGGCGGCGCTGTGATTTCGGTTGAAGATGCGCTGGTGCGCGTTCTGGCGCTCTGCGCGGCCATGCCGGACGTTGTCATTCCCTTGGCCAGCGCCGCCGGGCGGTCGATGACCAGACCCGCGTTTGCCACGGCGGACCAGCCGCCGTTCGATGCCTCGGCGATGGATGGCTATGCGCTATCCGACCCCGCGCGACCGGGCGACAGCTTTGCCGTGATCGGCATGGCCGCCGCAGGTCATGTGTTCACAGGCCGGATGGACGCGGGCGAGGCGGTTCGCATCTTTACCGGCGCGCCGCTGCCCGAAGGGGCCACGCGCGTCGTCATTCAGGAAGATGTCATTGCTGCGGGGAACCGCATTACCCTGAAGGACGGTCTTGACGCCGGAGTTCACATCCGCCCTCGGGGGCAGGATTTCCGCGCGGGTGACAGCCTTTCGCCGCGCCGTTTGCGCCCGAATGATCTGGCACTGCTTGCCGCGATGAACATCGCCGAGGTCACGGTGGCCCGCCGCCCGGTGGTCGCCCTGATCCCCACGGGCGACGAATTGGTAATGCCCGGCGAGACACCGCGCGCCGATCAGATCATCGCATCCAACGCCTTCGCCCTGAAAGCGCTGATCGAGGCAGAAGGCGGCGAGGTTCGGCTGCTGCCGATTGCAAGGGATACCGAGGCGGATCTGACAACCGTGCTGATGCTGGCGGAAGGGGCCGATCTGGTGGTTACGATCGGCGGCGCCTCTGTCGGCGATCATGACCTTGTTGCGCGGGTGGCCGAAAGCCTGGGGATGGAACGGGCGTTTTACAAGATCGCCATGCGTCCGGGAAAACCATTGATGGCGGGACGGTTGCGCGGAATGGCGATGCTGGGTCTGCCGGGCAATCCAGTGTCGGCTATTGTCTGCGGACATCTCTTTTTGCTTCCGATGGTGCGTGCGATGCTGGGCCTGCCGTCCGCATCGGTGTTCCGCCGCGCGGTTCTGTCGGAACCGCTGGACCAGAACGGCCCGCGCGCACATTACATGCGGGCGCAATTGTCGGCCGGCCCCGGACTGCCCCAGATCACCCCTTTCGCACGACAGGACTCGGCGTTGTTGCGGATCCTGACGGAAGCAGATGCGCTGCTGATCCGGCCGATCGGTGACCCGGCACGGGCCGCAGGCGAAGAGATGGCCTATCTGCAACTGTAGATCGAAACACTTGACACAAACCGGGAACACGGGCAGAACGATGGGTGAACCCATTGTCGACCATTTCCGGAGACCCCATAAATGCTGACCCGCAAGCAACTGGAACTTCTGGATTTCATCAGAACCCGCATGGCCGTGGACGGCGTGCCACCATCATTCGATGAAATGAAAGAGGCGCTGGACCTGCGGTCGAAATCCGGCATCCACCGCCTGATCACAGCACTGGAAGAGCGCGGCTTTATCCGTCGCCTTGCCCATCGCGCCCGCGCGATCGAAATTGTAAAGCTGCCCGAGGCGATGGAACGGGCCGGATTTTCGCCGAAATTGATCGCAGGCGGCAAGCCTGCTGCGCCGCGCGGTGCGATGCCGGTCGAGGCGGTCCACGCAATTGAACTGCCCGTGATGGGCCGGATCGCTGCCGGTGTGCCAATCGAGGCGATCAGCGAGGTCTCGCACCACGTTGCCGTGCCGGGATCCATGCTTTCGGGGCACGGCCAGCATTATGCGCTGGAGGTGAAGGGCGATTCGATGATCGAAGCAGGCATCAACGACGGGGATATCGTGGTGATCCGCGAACAGATCACGGCCGAAAACGGCGATATCGTCGTGGCGCTGGTCGACGATCAGGAGGCGACGTTGAAACGCTTCCGCCGCAAGGAAAACATGATCGCGCTGGAAGCGGCCAACCCGGCGTATGAAACGCGGATCTACCCCGACCACATGGTAAAGGTTCAGGGTCGTCTGGTCGGGCTGATCCGCAGCTACTAACGGCGTGATGCGACGAACTGACAATCGGCCTTTCGCTTCAGGCTCACATTCACTTCGGCGGCGCCTCGCGGGGTAGCGTTTCGGATGAAGGAAGTTCAGTCATTAAAGACGGATCAGTCAACCTCGGCCATTCCCGAAACGCCAGACTGACGGCAACCGGCGCGGCATCCTTTCGCCGCCCCGACCACAGGCGTGTGGCACGTTCGGTGGGTTGCACCCGAAGCGTGCCATCGCGGGACAGCCAGATCGCAAGTGTGCCACTTTGATCCAGCATCGCCCGATCAATTACCCGACAGCCCTGCGGCACGATGCCAGCCTCGACCGACACAATGACAAGATCGCTTGACCGACAAGCGTCAGGCAGCCGTGCCGCTGCACCCTTGCCTTTCAGATGCATCGCTGACCAATCCCCCAGCGCAAAGACCCGCGCGGATTTTGGCCCCGCAAAGCCCGAACGCGCGGCCGCCGCCGCCTGATCGGCAAGATCGCCATCATTCTCAAGCCAGCTTTGCGCCGCAAACCCCGCGCCGCGCACCGAGGACATCACCCGCCCCTCCAGCCCCATCAGCCCGGACAGTGCGCCATCACCACTGATCAGCAGGGACGGGCGCGATGCCACCGACCAGAGTGCCAGCGAAAGGATCACCGGCACCGCCCCCCACGCGCGTCCGCGCCCCTGCCAGATAATCGCCCAAAGTACGCCGACGCTCATCAAAGGCAGCACCCAAGGGCCGGGCGTCGGAATGCCGGTCACCGACCCCTCCCACCCGGCGATCCAGTGTGCCACAAAAAGAATCCAACGCGCGCCGAGGCCCATCATCCACAGCCCGACGGCCTGCAATCCGACCGGCAGCAGCAAAACCGCAATCACCGCCCCTGGCATAATCAGCATTCCCATCGCCGGCACCGTCATCAGGTTGGCGATCAGCCCATAGTCCGTGAACCGGTTGAAATGCGCGGCGGCCAGCGGCGCTGTCGCGAGGCCGGCAAGCACCGATGACAGAACGAGGGTGAAAACCGGCATCGCCCAGCGTGGCACCTTTTCGGCACTGATCCCCCGGTCCAGCATCGCAAACCCGGCGATCAGCACGATGGTAGCGGCAAAGCTCATCTGAAAACCGGGCGATTGCAGGCTTTCGGGGCGCAGCAGCAGCAGGATCACACCCGCAATCGCCACCGTGCGCAACGACAGCGCGCGGCGGTCGGCCATCACGGCAATCAGCATGACCGCGACCATCACGAAGGCCCGTTCAGTTGCAACGTTTGCCCCTGAAAGCGCCAGATAGAACGCAGCCACCGCAAGCGATACCGCGGCGGCGATCTTCTTGGTGTTCAACCGCAGCGCCACCGGCGGCACCAAAGCCAGCCCGTAGCGCAGCAGCGCAAAGACGAACCCCGTGATGAAGGCCATGTTCATGCCCGAGATCGCCAGCAGGTGCGACAGGTTGGAATCGCGCAGATCCTGCACGGTGGCCTGCGTGATCCCCGAGCGGTCTCCGGTGACGGCCCCCGAGGCAAAAGCCCCGGCCTGCCCTGGTATCCTGTCCATCACCGCAGCCGACAATACCGCGCGCAACCGGTTTATCCGCTGCGCGCCCGGTTCGGGCGGGGCAAGGGCAAGCACCGGCGAGCGGGTATAGCCCACTGCACCAAGCTGGTCGAAGAACGCCATGCGACGAAAATCGAACCCACCCGGTTCTGACGGGCCGGGCGGGGCGGTCAGGTGACCGGTCAGGATCACCGTCATCCCCGGTTCTGCATCAAACTGCGGCCGGTCCCCGTGCAGCGACACACGCACTTTCACCGGAGTGCGATCCGGTTCAACCCTGTCCAGCACAACCCGGTCCAGGGTCAGACGCAGATCATCCGCCTGCGAGCGGTCGACATTGACGATCCGCCCCTCGATCGGGCCGTAGTAGCGAAACTCCAGCACGGGTGCCGCCACCAGATGCACCCGCACCCCGGCGGCCAGCACCCCGAGCAGCACGCAGATCACAAGAACCAGCAGCGGATGCACCAGATCAGGCAAAAGCCGCCGCAGCGCCACCAACCCGACAACCATCGCAAAGATCAGCGCATAAAACACCGGCCCCGGTTCCCATATCAAGGTGAACCAAAGGCCGATACCGACCGCCATGAACACCGGCACCCAGGGGAAAAGAGTGCCACGCGCCGCTTGCAGGGCGACCAGCGGTTGCATCAGCCGCTGCATCTTGCCACCCCCCTACCGATTGCCTAGATAGACGCGCAGGCTAACGCGTCTATGGTTTCCGAAAGGTTAAAGGTGATGGCCGATACCCACCCCGCCCCACAGATCGTCACGCGTTTTGCGCCGTCACCCACGGGATATCTGCATATCGGGGGCGGACGGACAGCCCTTTTCAACTGGCTTTACGCGCGCGGCAGGGGAGGCAAGTTCCTGCTCCGGATCGAGGATACCGACCGTGAACGATCAACCCCCGAGGCGACGGCAGCGATCCTGCGCGGGTTGACATGGCTGGGCCTTGACTGGGACGGCGACGCGGTCAGCCAGTTCGATCAGCGCCACCGCCATGCCGAAGTGGCGCATGAGATGCTGGCGCGCGGATCGGCCTACAAGTGTTATTCGACGCAAGCGGACATCGAAGCCTTCCGCGAGGCCGCGCGTGCCGAGGGCCGCTCCACCCTATTTCGCAGCCCGTGGCGGGATGCCGACGCTACAAGCCATCCGGTTGCGCCTTTTGCGATCCGCATGCGCGCGCCGCTGACAGGCGAAACCATCGTGAATGACGCGGTGCAAGGTGCGGTGCGCTTTGGCAATGACCAGCTTGACGACATGGTGGTGCTGCGATCGGACGGCACGCCGACCTACATGCTGGCGGTGGTGGTTGACGATCACGATATGGGCGTCACCCATGTGATCCGGGGCGACGATCATCTGAACAACGCGGCCCGCCAGCAGATGGTCTATGACGCGATGGGCTGGCCGCTTCCGGTCTGGGCGCATATCCCGCTGATTCATGGGCCCGACGGCAAAAAGCTGTCCAAACGCCACGGTGCGGTCGGCATCGAAGAGTATCAGGCGATGGGATACCCGGCGGCGGGAATGCGAAATTATCTTAGCCGGCTGGGCTGGGCACATGGCGACGCCGAGTTTTTCACAAGTGAGCAGGCGATGGAATGGTTCGATCTGTCCGGCATCGGACGGTCACCGGCACGACTCGACTTCAAAAAGCTGGAAAGTGTCTGCGGCCAGCATATTGCGGCCATGGAAAATGCTGCACTGCTGCATGAACTTGAGGCATACTGGGCGGTGACAGGCCACCCCGGTCTGACCGACGTGCAGCGGGACCGGCTGTCGCGCGGCCTCTACAGCGTGAAAGAACGCGCAAAGACATTCCCGGAACTTATTGAAAAGGCTCATTTCGCGTTGATCGACAGGCCAGTTGCCGCCGATGCGGCGGCACAGGCGGCACTTGATGCGACGTCCCGTGGTATGCTCAAATCCTTGACGCCGCAGCTGCGAAATGCACACTGGACAAAGGACGCGCTCGAAGCAATTCTGTCATCTGCGGCCGCTGCCCACGGCCTTGGCTTTGGTAATCTTGCAAGTCCGCTGCGCGCAGCACTGGCAGGCAGGACTGTTACACCAAGCGTTTACGATATGATGTTGATCATAGGACGGGATGAAACGGTGGCCCGTCTGGAGGATGCAGCGGTCTGACCGGCCGCCCCTTCGCAGGGCCTCACACGCGCCACCCCTTGCGGGCGGCATCAGGAATGGGGGATTTTCTATGCCGGATACCAAGATGGAAACCAGAACAGCCACGCTCACCTTCGGCGGCAAGTCAATCGACCTGCCAATTCATTCGCCGACGCTTGGCCCCGATGTGATCGACATCCGCAAGCTTTATGCGCAAGGCGATGTCTTTACCTATGACCCCGGCTTTACCTCGACCGCCGCCTGCGAAAGTGCCATCACCTATATTGATGGCGACAAGGGCGAGTTGTTGTATCGCGGCTATCCGATCGAACAACTGGCCGAAGGGTCAAACTACCTGGAGGTGTGTTTCCTGCTGCTGTACGGAAACCTGCCCAACGCGGCGCAGTTGGCCGATTTTCAGCATCGCGTCACCCACCACACGATGGTGCATGAACAGATGCACTATTTCTTCCGCGGCTTCCGCCGCGACAGCCACCCGATGGCCACGATGGTCGGCGTGGTTGGTGCGATGAGCGCGTTCTATCATGACTCGCTGGATATCAACGACGAATGGCAACGCGAAGTGGCCGCAATCCGGATGATCGCCAAGCTGCCGACGATTGCCGCGATGGCATTCAAGTATTCGGTCGGACAGCCCTTCGTCTATCCTAAGAACAGCCTCGATTATGCCGGCAACTTCCTGCACATGTGCTTTTCGGTTCCGGCCGAGGAATATGTGGTCAACCCGGTCCTGTCGAAGGCGCTGGACCGGATCATGATGCTGCATGCCGATCATGAACAGAACGCGTCCACCTCGACCGTGCGTCTGGCCGGGTCTTCGGGGGCGAACCCGTTTGCCTGCATCGCCGCGGGAATTGCCTGCCTCTGGGGTCCGGCGCATGGCGGGGCGAACCAAGCGTGCCTTGAGATGCTGCGTGAAATCGGCACGGTGGACCGTATTCCGGAGTATATCGCCAAGGCCAAGGACAAGGATGATCCGTTCCGGCTGATGGGCTGTGGCCCCCGGGTTTACAAGAACTTCGATCCGCGCGCCAAGGTGATGAAGCAGTCGGCAGACGAAGTGCTTGATCTTATGGGTATCCACAACAATCCGACCCTTCAGGTCGCCAAGGAGCTGGAGCGGATCGCGTTGGAGGACGAGTATTTCGTCTCGAAAAAGCTTTACCCGAATGTGGATTTCTATTCAGGAATCATCCTTGATGCGATGGGCTTTCCAACCGCAATGTTCACGCCGATCTTCGCGCTGTCGCGGACGGTGGGATGGATCAGCCAGTGGAAGGAAATGATCGGCGATCCGACCCAGAAAATCGGTCGGCCCCGACAGTTGTACATTGGCGAAAAGCACCGG
This sequence comes from Rhodobacterales bacterium, assembly GCA_031408575.1. Classification (GTDB taxonomy): domain Bacteria; phylum Pseudomonadota; class Alphaproteobacteria; order Rhodobacterales; family Rhodobacteraceae; genus Aliitabrizicola. Next base: position 1,848 of record JANNWS010000106.1, on the reverse strand, counting down.
GATTATGTAGGTGTCGGACACCGCTGAACGATAATCGCAGGCCCGCAAAAGGCCCCGACAGGATCCGGGGCCTTTTGCGTTGCAAGCGGCGGCACGGGCACATCGACGCGCCAGGACACCCGATGCAACGGCTAATACCTGCATCCCGGATCACTGAAGGGCGTCGTTGTGTGGCTTGCCAGAACGGCCAAACTCAGCCGGGCGATGTCGGGGGCAACCCAGCGGTTTCGGCCAATCGCGTGAAGATGGCGATGACTTCGGCTTCGGTTGCGGCCTCTACCGCTCCTGCGTCAACCTCGGGCATGGTCCAGATCCAGCTTGTCGCAGGGTCGTCCCGCATCGCCCAGCGGGAAAACAGCCTTCCATCCTCGGCCAGAAAACGGCGCGTCAGCGGCTGCACGTCGACGTGGCGGTCATCGCGGGCAATCCGGGCATAGGCGGCATCGACCGCCGCTTCGGGGCCTTCCAGAAGTTGCAGATATAGGTCGTTCCGGCAGATCAGAGCGCCGGTAATATTGTCGCGCATGTTGCAGCGCCGCGCATCAAGCAGGATGCCCGCAAGTGTCGGCGTATCAAACCCAAAGGGCCGCGACGCATAGGTAAGTTGCAGCAGCGGCATCGGGGGCCTTTCAGGCAGGAACACTAAGGATCAAGTCTAGCGGCAATTCCACGTTGCCGCCAGCGGCCCAATCTGCGCGTGACAGCCGAGGCGCGGCGGACGTATCAATGTCAGACGACACGCATAGGCGGCGGATGCCGGAAGGGGCTGCGAATGAACGTGAGAGTTGCAGGTGCCAAAGCGCGCCGGATTTCGGCGGACGATGCCGCCGGCATGGTGCGGCCAGGCATGTGGATCGACTATGGTGCCGTACTCGCACAGCCCGATGTGTTTGACGCGGCGCTGGCCCGTCGCGTGAACGACCTTCACAACGTTGGCATTCGGGCATGTCTTTCGACCCGCCCGCGCGCGGTGCTGGAAGCGGATCCGGATGGCACGCATTTCTGTTGGTTCAATCTGCATTTCTCGGGCTACGACCGGCGCAAGCATGATGCGGGGATCTCGCACTATCTGCCGTCAAACCTTGGGGAAATTCCCGATTATTATCGCCGGTTCATCCCGCCGGTTGATATTCTGGTGATCAAGGTCCGGCCGATGGACGCCGCTGGCAACTTCAACCTCGGCGTCGCCAATCTTTGGCACAGGGCAATACTCGAGCGGGCCCGCACGGTCATCGTCGAGGAAACCACGGCTGTGCCTTTGTGCCACGGCAATCAGAACAGTATCCATGTCAGCGAGGTCGACTATATCATTCAGGGCAACGATCTGCCGCTGCCCGAGTTGCCAAACCCGCCCCCGACCGACGTGGACCGCGCCGTTGCCCGCCTGATCGCTGCCGAAGTGGAAGACGGATCATGCCTTCAGGTCGGGATCGGCGGCATGCCCAATGTGGTTTGCGGCCTTCTGGCCGAAGGCAATGTCGCCGATCTTGGGATTTACACCGAGATGCTGACAGATGGCATGATTGATCTGTATCGTGCCGGGCGCGTAACAGGGACACGCAAGGCACTTGACCCCGGCAAGGTCACCTACAGCTTTGCGATCGGGTCGCAATATCTCTACGATACGGTACACGACAATCCCGACTTTCTATGCTGCCCGGTGGATCATACCAACCTGCCCCATCTGGTGATGCAGAATGACAGCGTGGTTGCGATCAACAATACCACGCAGATCGACTTGCAGGGGCAGGCCGCCTCGGAGTCGGACGGCCACCGCCATATCAGCGGCACCGGCGGGCAGGCGCAGTTCGTGCGCGCCGCCTATGCGTCAAAAGGTGGCAAGTCCTT
>JANNWS010000105.1:0-14752 GCA_031408575.1 Rhodobacterales bacterium | reverse complement strand
CGTTGGCCGCGGTGTATTCGTGACCCGAACACACAAGTGTTTCGGGTGGCAGTACGGCCAGTTTCGACAGGCTGGACCACATCTGGGCCGGCGTGCCTTCGGACAGGCGACCGCAACCAAGCGCCATCAGGCTGTCGGCGGTAAAGACCAGTTGCGAGGCGGGGAAGTGAAACGCAATGTGGCCGACCGTATGGCCCGGCACGTCGATGATGGTGGCGAATTCCGCGCCGATGCTGAACGACGACCCTGTGGTTAGCGCAATATCCAGCGGAGGCAGCCGATGGGCGTCCGCCGCGGCCCCCAGAACCATTGCGCCGGTGGCCGAGCGCAGTTCTGCGACGCCCTGAATATGGTCGTAGTGATGGTGGGTGATCAGGATGTCGGAAAGCGTCCAGTTGCGCGCGGTTAATGCGGCCAGAATCGGCGCTGCATCCGGCACGTCGATGACGGCGGTTTGGCCGCTGGCGGGGTCGTGGATCAGGAAGGCATAGTTGTCGGTCAGGCAGGGGATGGTGACAAGCTCAAGCGGCATGGCTTTTGACCCTTCGATACGTATATGTTTCGCCCATCATTCGCCCGGAAGGAATGCCACCGCAATGCACCTCGACGTAGTCGACCTGCGTAACTTCTACTATCGCACGCAGCTGGGCCGCGTGGCGCAGCGGGCGATCCGGGATACGGTGCTGACGCTTTGGCCGAAAGCGCAGGGGCAGACGGTGGTGGGCTTCGGCTTTGCGGTGCCACTGTTACGCCCCTATCTGGCAGATGCGCGGCGCGTCGTGGGGCTGATGCCGGGGCAGCAGGGGGTGATGCCCTGGCCTGCAGGCATGGAGAACGTGTCGGTGCTGTGTGAAGAGACAAACTGGCCGCTTTCGACTGGCATGGTCGACAAACTGGTGGTGATGCACGGGCTGGAGACATCCGAGCAACCGTCGGCCCTGCTGGAGGAATGCAACCGTGTGCTGGGGCCGGGGGGCCGGGTATTGTTCGTCGTGCCGAACCGGTCGGGGTTGTGGGCAAGGCGAGACGGCACACCGTTCGGCTTCGGGCGGCCCTATTCGTTCACCCAGCTTGAGGCGCAGTTGAAGCATCACGGCTTTACCCCGGAGCGCAGCCAGTCGACGCTGTTCGCGCCCCCGTCAAGCCGCAAGTTCTGGCTGCGGACGGCGGATTTCTGGGACGGGACCGGGCGGCGGATGGCACCCTGGCTGGCGGGTGGGGTGCTGGTGGTCGAGGCGTCAAAGCAGACCTACGCACCCACCCGGCCCGGTCTGCGGGATGTGGTGCGGCGCCCGCTGCGGGTGCTGGAGGGGCTGCCCGCACCGGTCCCGATGCCCAGGCTGGAGCGGAGCGGGCCCGAGGGGTGATTCACCTGCGCGCCCGGCCTTTGCCGCAATGCAGCGGTGCCAAAGCGCCGCATCCGCAAGACAGCGCGGGAAACCCCGGTTTTTCAAGGCGCAGAACGCTCGCGATCGCGTGACCTTGATGGTTGCAGGGTGCAAGGACCTCTGCTACACCCGCGCCGAAATTGAGACGCATGTCATCGACATGCGCCACGGGTGGCCGTTGTCCTGAACGAACTTTCGGGCAGTGACGGGGCGAGGACAGCGGAAGGGTTGACGTGTCGGAACCAGCTTCGATTTCCACGGGAATTGCCGGCCGCTACGCCGCTGCGATCTTTGAACTTGCGAAAGACGCCAAGTCGCTTGCAGCACTCGAGGCAGATGTTGACGCGCTTGAAGCCGCGCTTTCGGTCAGCCCCGATCTGCGCGCGATGATCGCTTCGCCGATGGTGTCGCGCGACGATCAGGCCAAGGCGATTGCCGTGCTGGCCGCCAAGATGAAGTTATCGGGCCTGACCACCAATTCCCTTGGACTTATGGCAGCAAAACGCCGCCTGTTCGTTCTGCCGCAACTGATCGTGCAACTGCGCCAGCGGATCGCCGATGAAAAGGGCGAGGTCACAGCCGAAGTCGTCTCGGCCACAGCCCTGACCGCCGATCAGACCACCAAGCTGATCGCGACGCTGAAGGCGCGGGTCGGCAAGGATGTGAAACTGAAAACAACCGTCGACGAAAGCCTGATTGGCGGACTCGTCGTGAAACTGGGCTCGACGATGATCGACACTTCGATCCGCGCAAAGCTCGCGGCACTCAAGAATGTAATGAAAGAGGTCGGATGATGGGTATCCAAGCTGCTGAAATCTCTGCGATCCTCAAAGAGCAGATCAAGAACTTTGGCCAAGATGCCGAAGTGGCCGAAGTTGGCCGCGTGCTGTCGGTGGGCGACGGGATTGCCCGCGTTTACGGTCTGGACAACGTTCAGGCCGGCGAGATGGTCGAATTCCCCGGCGGAATTCGTGGCATGGCGCTGAACCTCGAAGTCGACAACGTCGGTATCGTGATCTTCGGTTCGGATCAGGACATCAAGGAAGGTGACGTTGTAAAGCGCACCAAGTCGATCGTGGACGTTCCTGCGGGCAATGCCTTGCTGGGCCGTGTGATGGACGGCCTTGGCAACCCGATTGACGGCAAAGGTCCGATTGCCGCGACCGAACGCCGCGTGGCCGATGTCAAGGCGCCCGGCATCATTCCGCGCCGGTCGGTGCACGAGCCGATGGCGACTGGCCTGAAAGCCGTGGACGCGATGATCCCTGTTGGCCGTGGCCAGCGCGAACTGATCATCGGTGACCGTCAGACCGGCAAGACCGCCGTGGCACTGGACACGATCCTGAACCAGAAGATCTATAATGATGCGGCTGGCTCGGATGAGAGCAAGAAGCTGTATTGCATCTATGTGGCCATCGGGCAGAAACGCTCGACCGTTGCGCAGTTGGTGAAGAAACTGGAAGAAACCGGGGCGATCGACTACACGATCGTGGTCGCCGCAACTGCGTCCGACCCCGCGCCGATGCAGTTCCTGGCTCCCTATGCCGCGACCGCGATGGCCGAGTTTTTCCGCGACAACGGTCGCCATGCGCTGATCGTCTATGATGATCTGTCCAAGCAGGCCGTCGCCTACCGCCAGATGTCGCTGTTGCTGCGCCGCCCGCCGGGCCGCGAAGCCTATCCCGGCGACGTTTTCTATCTGCACTCACGCCTGCTGGAGCGTTCCGCCAAGCTGAACGAGGATTTCGGCTCGGGTTCGCTAACGGCGCTGCCGATCATCGAAACGCAGGGCGGCGACGTGTCGGCGTTCATTCCGACCAACGTGATCTCGATCACCGACGGACAGATCTTTCTTGAGACGGAACTGTTCTATCAGGGCATCCGCCCGGCCGTGAACACCGGTCTGTCGGTGTCGCGCGTGGGGTCTTCGGCCCAGACGAATGCGATGAAGTCGGTTGCCGGCAAGGTAAAGCTGGAGCTGGCGCAGTACCGCGAAATGGCGGCCTTCGCACAGTTCGGCTCGGACCTTGACGCATCCACCCAGCAGTTGCTGAACCGGGGCGCGCGCCTGACCGAGTTGATGAAGCAGGCGCAATATACGCCGCTGACCAGCGCCGAGATTGTCTGCGTGATCTTTGCGGGTACCGCCGGCTATCTGGACAAGGTGCCGGTGAAAGAGGTGGGCCGCTATGAGGCGGGCCTGCTCAAGCACCTGCGGACCAAGGGCAAGGCCGTGCTGGACGATATCGCGACCAACGACCGCAAGGTTTCGGGAGATCTGGAGAAAAAGATCCGTGCCGAGATCGAAGCGTTCGCAAAAGACTTCGCCTGAGGGCGGGCGAAGGAGCAGGTAGATGCCAAGCCTCAAGGATCTGAAGAACAGGATCGGAAGCGTCAAGAACACGCGGAAGATCACCAAGGCCATGCAGATGGTCGCGGCAGCAAAGCTGCGCCGCGCCCAGGAATCTGCCGTAGCCGCACGCCCCTATGCCGAACGCATGGGGTCCGTGATGGCGGGGCTCGCCGCATCGGTGGGGGGCAGCAATACGGCGCCCCGGCTTTTGGCCGGGACCGGTGCCGACAAGGTGCATCTGCTGATCGTCATGACATCCGAGCGCGGGTTGTGCGGTGGCTTCAACTCAACCATCGCGCGCCTTGCACGCGGCTACGCGCAGGCGCTGCTTGCGCAGGGCAAGACGGTGAAAATCCTGACCGTTGGCAAGAAGGGACGCGAGCAGTTGAAGCGCGACCTGTCGCGGCATTTCGTCGGGCATGTGGACCTGTCTGACGTCAAGCGCGTGGGCTATATCAACGCTCAGGGCATCGCGCGCGACGTGCTGGCACGCTTTGACGCGGGCGAGTTTGATGTGGCGACGTTGTTCTTCAACCGCTTCCAGTCGGTCATCAGCCAGATCCCGACGGCGCAGCAGGTGATCCCTGCGGTGTTTGAGGGTGCGGCGGTGTCCGCGCTTTATGACTATGAGCCCAGCGAGGAAGGCATACTGGCCGACCTGCTGCCGCGCAACGTGGCGACGCAGGTGTTTACCGCGCTTCTGGAAAACGGCGCATCGGAACAGGGCGCCCGAATGAGCGCCATGGACAACGCGACGCGCAACGCAGGCGACATGATTAACCGGCTGACCATCCAGTACAACCGGTCGCGCCAGGCGGCGATCACCAAAGAGCTTATCGAAATTATCTCGGGCGCCGAAGCGCTCTGACCCGGACGGAGAAACGACATGGCAAAAGCGAAAGCTCACGGCAAGATCACGCAGGTCATCGGCGCTGTGGTTGACGTTCACTTCGAGGGTGACCTTCCGGCCATCCTGAACGCACTTGAAACGATGAACAACGGCAAGCGGCTGGTGTTGGAAGTGGCCCAGCATCTGGGTGAAAACACCGTACGCGCCATCGCCATGGACGCGACCGAGGGTCTGGTCCGGGGCGAGCCTGTGACGGACATCGGCTCGCCGATCATGGTGCCGGTGGGTGATGCCACGCTGGGCCGGATCCTGAACGTCATCGGCGAGCCGGTGGACGAAAAAGGTCCGGTCAACGCGACCGAATTCCGCCCGATCCACCAGCCCGCGCCTTTGTTTTCCGAGCAGGCGACAGAAAGCCAGATCCTGGTCACGGGCATCAAGGTGATCGACCTGCTGGCGCCCTATTCCAAGGGCGGCAAGATCGGCCTGTTCGGCGGTGCCGGTGTGGGCAAGACCGTTCTGATCATGGAACTGATCAACAACATCGCCAAGGTCCACTCGGGCTATTCGGTGTTCGCGGGCGTCGGCGAGCGGACGCGTGAAGGCAACGACATTTACCACGAGATTATCGACTCGGGCGTTATCAAGATTGATAACCTCGCGGAGTCCAAGGTGGCGCTTGTCTATGGCCAGATGAACGAGCCGCCGGGCGCGCGGATGCGCGTCGCGCTGTCTGGTCTGACGATTGCCGAGCAGTTCCGCGACCAGTCCGGAACGGACGTTTTGTTCTTTGTGGACAACATCTTCCGCTTTACCCAGGCCGGTTCCGAAGTATCCGCCCTGCTGGGCCGTATCCCTTCCGCCGTGGGCTATCAGCCGACGCTGGCAACCGACATGGGTGCCTTGCAGGAGCGGATCACTTCGACCAAGGCAGGCTCGATCACGTCGGTGCAGGCGATTTATGTGCCGGCTGACGATCTGACCGACCCCGCACCGGCAACGTCCTTCGCGCACCTTGATGCGACGACCAACCTGTCGCGTGCCATCTCGGAGCTTGGCATCTATCCGGCGGTGGACCCGCTCGACAGCACCTCGCGCCTGATGGACCCGCTGGTGGTGGGGCAAGAGCATTACGATGTGGCCCGTTCGGTGCAGGGTATCCTGCAACGCTACAAGTCGCTGCAGGACATCATCGCCATCCTCGGCATGGACGAGCTGAGCGAAGAGGACAAGCTGAGCGTGGCCCGCGCCCGGAAAATCCAGCGTTTCCTGTCGCAGCCGTTCGACGTGGCCAAGGTGTTCACCGGGTCGGATGGCGTACAGGTTCCGCTGGAAAAAACCATCGCGTCGTTCAAGGCGGTGGTTGCCGGTGAATACGATCACCTGCCCGAAGCGGCCTTCTACATGGTTGGCGATATCGACGAAGTGGTGGCCAAGGCACAGCGTCTGGCTGCGGCAGCGGCGTAAGGGGGCATCATGGCAGGCACGATGCAATTCGACCTTGTGTCGCCGGAACGCAGGCTTGCCTCTGTTGCCGCGACCGAGGTGCAGATACCGGGGGTCGCAGGAGATCTGACGGCGATGGAGGGCCATGAGGCCACCATCACCACCCTGCGCCCCGGCATCGTCCGCGCGATCAGCGCCGAGGGAACCAAAGCCTATGCGGTGACGGGCGGTTTTGCCGAGATCACGGCGACAAGCGTTTCCGTTCTGGCCGAAACGGCGACGCCGGTTGAAGAGCTTTCCGGGACGGTGATCGACGCGATGATCGACGAGGCGCGATCCCTGGCAGCAGTCGCGTTGCCGGAAGATCGTGACATGGCCGAAAAGATGGTCAATGACATGTTGGGCCTGAAAGCCGCGGCAGGTCACTGAATTCTGGCATCTGCCACAGAAAGGCCCCGTATCGCGGGGCCTTTTTCATTGATTATTCAAAATTCCGCCCGGATTGTCGGCAAACTCCGAATTTGGTTCAGGGTGTTTCATGAAGCGTTTCAGCAGTGGCAGCGTCGGGGTGGCACAGGGATCGCATGTGCTGTTTTCCGACTTTGCCGATGGCGGGGCGATGTGGACTGGCAGCGGGCCACGCGAGAGCCGCCACAAGATGACATTCGGCCAGACATTCCGCGAAGTACCAGCGGTGATGGTGTCAATTTCGATGTGGGATCTGGATCAAAAGACCAATTCACGGGCCGATGTTGCCGCCGAAAAAATCACCGTAACCGGTTTTCAGATGGTGTTCCGAACCTGGGGCGATACGCGGGTTGCGCGCATCCGGGCCGACTGGTTGGCAATTGGCGCGCTGCGCGACGATGACGACTGGGAGATTGTGTAAGGCGCGTTCGGTGTAGGGATCGTGCTCATGCTCATGCTCGTGCGCGCCCCGGACTTGATCCGGGGCCTGTAACGGCGCGGAAGGCCCCGGATCAAGTCCAGGGCTGCATCAGCGCATGCTTCAGCGCGAATACATGCCTTCATAGATTGGAACCAGCGTATCCGTATCGAACAGCGATGAAACCGAGGTGCCGTTCCAGATATTCAGGATCGCCTGTGCGAACATTGGTGCTGTCGGCACGATGCGGATATTAGGTGCGGAGCGGATCAGGTCGGTTGGTTCGATCGAGTCGGTGATGACAAGACTTTTCATCACCGATTTTCCGATCCGTTCGACCGCCGGCCCCGACAGCACACCGTGCGTGATATAGCTGTGAACCTCTGTCGCGCCGTTTTCGACCAGCACGTCGGCGGCCTTGCACAACGTGCCTGCGGTGTCGCAGATGTCGTCGACCATGATGCAGGTCTTGCCTTTGACCGATCCGATAACCGTCATCTCGGCCACTTCGCCCGCTTTTTCGCGACGCTTGTCGACGATGGCAAGGGGGGCTTTGATGCGGGTGGCAAGTTCACGTGCGCGGCCCACACCACCCACATCGGGCGATACAACCATCAGATCGGCCATCTTTCCCTTGAAGTGATGCTCGATATCCAGCGCAAAAACCGGGGCCGCATAAAGGTTGTCGACCGGAATATCGAAAAAGCCCTGAATCTGCGTGGCATGCAGATCAAGGGTCAGGATGCGTTCCACCCCGGCCTCGGTCAACAGGTTCGCCACCAGCTTGGCGCTGATCGGGGTGCGGGCCTTGGCACGGCGATCCTGCCGGGCATAGCCGAAATAGGGGATCACGGCGGTGATGCGCGCGGCGGATGATCGGCGCAGCGCATCGGTGATGATCAGCAGTTCCATCAGGTTGTCATTCGCGGGGTTTGACGTGGGCTGGATGATGAACATATCCTCGCCCCGGACATTTTCGAAAACTTCAACGAAGATCTCCTGATCGTTGAACCGTTCGACGCGCGCATCGACCAGCTTTACCGACATCCCCCGGTGCATCGACATCCGCCGCGCAATGGCTTTGGCGAGCGAAAGGTTCGCATTGCCGGAGATCAGCTTCGGCTCGGTCATGGCAGGCATGGGCGCTTCCTTGGCAGGGGTCAGCGTGACGGATTCGTGACGTTGACACCGCTTATCACCGGGTTAGGGTCTTTGGGAACCGCACGTTGAGGCAGGGGGCCAGCTTGGCGCAGATCGACTACTTTTTCGCCACGGTATCGCCGTCGGTCTATATCGGCGGCCAGCGGCTTGAAGCGATTGCAGCGCGGCATGGGGCGACGATCGCCTATCGCCCGCTGGACCCGTTCGCGCTGTTTCCGCGGACCGGGGGGCAGGTGCTGGCCGACCGGCACGAAAGCCGCAAGGCATACCGGTTGCAGGATCTGCGGCGGCAGGCGGCCAAGGCGGGGCTGCCGTTGAACCTGAAGCCCGCGTTCTGGCCTGCGAACCCAGCGCCGTCATCTTATGCGGTAATTGCGGCGGCAAAGGCGGGGGGCGGTGATTTGCCGGGCCTTGTCCACGCGTTCACCCGCGCCGTTTGGGTGGAAAACCGCAACATTGCGGAGGATGAGGTGGCGCAGGATATTCTGCGCCAACATGGGTTCGATCCGAAAATTGCGGATCGGGGGATGCTGGCCGCCGCCGAGACCTATGTGGGCAATCTGGAAGAGGCGGTGGCGCGGGGTGTGTTCGGGGTGCCGTTCTACATCGTCGGCGATGAGAGGTTCTGGGGGCAGGACCGGCTGGATGATCTTGATCTGCATTTGGCCGGAACGTTGTGAATGAATGATCTGATGAGGGCCGAGGCCCCGTTCCGGGTCTGGGGCGCGGGCAATGCGCCCCCCGTGCTGGCGCTGCATTGCTCGCTGGCCCATGCCGGGGCGTGGTCGGGGGTGGCCCAGCGGTTGCCGGGGGTCGCGCTGACTGCGTTCGATCAGCCGGGGCATGGGCGCGCGGCGGATTGGGATGGCGTCAGCGACCTGCAATCCCTGACCACGCGGATCGCTGCGGAATTTGCCGAACGGCTGGGCGGTGGCGGGCCAATTGACCTGATCGGGCATTCCTTTGGCGCGACGGTCTGTCTGCGCCTCGCACTTGAGCGGCCCGACCTTGTGCGGAGCCTTGCGCTGATAGAACCGGTGATCTTTGCGGCGGCACGGGCAGCGGGATCGCCCGCTTTTGACGAATTCCGGGTCGGTCATGCGGCCTATGAGGCGGCTATACGGCGGGGCGACCGGGCCGGGGCGGCTGCGATCTTTCACGCGATTTGGGGCGGTGGCGCGGCGTTTGACGATATGCCCGAGGCGCAGCAAAGCTATATGCTGGAGCGAATCCACATCATCGACGCGCAAGGGGCGGCGCTGCACGCCGATACCGGCGGCATTCTGCGCTACATGGGCCTGGAAAGCCTCGGCGTGCCGGTACTGCTGATCGAGGGCGCGACATCACCCCCGGTGATCGGCGCGATCATGACCGAACTGGCGCGGCGTCTGCCGATGGCCACCCGGCTGGCGGTGCCTGGGGCGGGGCATATGGTGCCGATCACCCATCCTGCAGCGGTGGCCGAAGGGATTGCGGCACATCTGGCGGCGTGCTGACCGAGGCAGCCAGCATACCAAGAAATCTGTCCACATCGGTTTCCGTCGTAGACCAGGAACAGACAAGTCGTGCAGCACTTTCGCCCAGATGCGGAGCCTCAGAATAGGCGGCCCCGTCGGCCGTCGCACGGTCAAGCGCGGCTTTCGGAATTTGCGCGAAGATCATGTTGGCCTGCGCGGGATGCAGCAGGCGGGCGTCGGGAATGGAAGCGATGCCCTTTGACAGTCGCTCGGCCATGCGGTTTGCATGACCAGCAAGGCGCAGCCAGAGATCCCCATCCAGATAGGCCTCCATCTGGGCCGAAAGGTAGCGATGCTTGGAAAAGAGATGGCCGCCGCGCTTGCGACGCAACTCGAATTCCCAGGCTTTGGCGGGGTTGAACAGGATCACCGCCTCAACCCCCATAAGCCCGTTCTTCGTCCCTCCGAAGGACAGAACATCGATCCCCGCCTTCCATGTCATCTCGGCAGGGCTTGCATTTGTCGCGACCAGCGCATTGGCAAAGCGTGCGCCGTCCATGTGGCACGGCAGATTTTCGGCGCGCGCCAGAGCGGTCAAAGCCGCCACTTCGGCGGGGGAATAGACCGTTCCCGCCTCAGTCACATTGGTCAGCGACAGCATCCCGCGCTGCACGCCATGGACGCCACCTGTCCCGGTGCGGGCAAGGGCATCGGCCAGTGTATCAGGCGTCATCTTGCCGTGGTCGCCCCCCGCGAGAACCAGTTTTGCTCCGCCGGTATAAAACTCTGGCGCGCCGCATTCATCGACTTCGATATGCGAGTCGCGATGACAGAACACGGCCCCCCAGGGCGGGCAGGCGATGGATATGGCAAGGGCGTTGGCGGCGGTGCCGGTGGCAACAAGGTAAACCGCAGCCTCGGGTGCCTCGAAGATCTCGCGGATACGGGTGCGGACGCGCAACATGATCGGATCTTCGCCGTAGGACGGGGCGTAACCTTGGTTGGCATTTGCGAGGGCCGCCACGATTTCGGGGGGGATGCCGGAGGTGTTGTCAGAGGCAAAGAACATCTTAGGGCGTTTCCTCGATCACATAGTCTTCCCAGTCTTCTTCCGGCACCTCGAATTCCGGCACCGACCAGCCGCGCACCGATGCCCCGGCCTCATGAACCGAACCGGGATCGCCCGAGATCAGGGGGTGCCAGTCATAGAGCTTGCGTCCGTCGTGCAGCAGCTTGTAGGCGCAGGTTTTGGGCAGCCAATAAGCAATCTTGGGCAGCGTCTTGGGCGAAAGCTGCACACATTCCGGCACGAACTGGCGGCGGATCGGGTATTGGGTGCAGCGGCAGGTTTCCCCGTCCAGCAGGCGGCAGGCAACACGGGTGAACGCCACTTCGCCGGTGTCCTCATACTCGATCTTGTTCAGGCAACATTTGCCGCAGCCGTCACAGACCGCCTCCCATTCGTCGGGGGTCATCTGTTTCAGCGGAACGCGTTCCCAGAATCTGGGGCGAAGTTTGGCGGCCATCAAAGCGCTGCCAGAATGCTGCGGGCGCGCGCGCAGTCGGCTTGCATTTGTGTGATGAGGCTGGGCAGGCCACCGAACTTCAACTCCGGGCGCAGAAAGTCGACAAAGGCGATCGACAGGTGATGGTCGTAGAGATCGCATTTAAAATCAAGGAGGTAGGTTTCAAGGTTTGGCTGATTCACGCCAAACATCGGGCGGATGCCAAGGCTTGCAGCACCCATGTAGCTGCCTTTTTGCGGGCCGGTCAGAACGTCGGCGATAACAGCGTAGACGCCAAACATAGGCAGGTGCAGACCGGCGACCGACATGTTCGCGGTGGGATAGCCCAATTCCCGACCGCGCTTTTCGCCGTGGATCACGGCACCCTCGATCCGGTGCCAGTGGCCAAGCATGGCGGCGGCGTCGCGCGGGCGGCCTTCGGTCAGGGCTTGCCGGATGGCGGTGGACGAGATGCTGGTGCCGCCCGCCTGGACAAGATCGGCAATCGTGACGGCGAAGGTGTTGGCGGTGCCGAGCGCCTGAAGATCGGCCGCTTTGCCGGCGCGTGCCTTGCCAAAGCAAAAGTCGGAGCCAACCACGACATGAGCGATGCCAAGGCCTTGGGCAAGAACGGTCTGGGCAAACCCTTGGGGTGAGAAAGCCGCCATCGTGGCGTCGAACGGAAGCTGGTAGAGGTGGTCGACCCCCAGTTTCGCCAACCGGTTGATGCGCGCTTCGGCGTTCATCAGGCGAAAGGCGGGGGACAGGGGGGCAAAGAACTCGCGCGGGTGCGGCTCGAATGTGACAACGCCGAGGGGGCGACCCGGCTGGCGGGCAAGATCAATGACCGCGCGGTGGCCAAGATGGACGCCGTCAAAGTTTCCCATGGCAACGGATGCGCCACGGGCGGATGGGTCAAGCCCCTGCCAATGCGGGTGTATCTGCATCGTCGCGTTGGCCCTGCCGTTGGGCGGGGAGACCGCCGTCAGTCGAACTTGCGGCTTGGCGCCAGAACCAGCGCCTCGCCTTTCAGAACAACGGTATCACCCACCGCGCAGTGGGTTTCAAGGGTGACACGGCGGCGGGCGTGGTCGATTGCAGTAACTTTGACCTCGGCATAAACGGTATCGCCGGGGCGGACGGGGGCCATGAATTTCAGGGATTGTCCAAGATAAACAGTGCCATGACCGGGAAGCTGTTCGCCGATCACCGCCGAGATCAGCCCGGCTGTGAGCATGCCGTGGGCGATGCGGCCCTGAAAGATGGTGTCGCGGGCATAGTCATCGTCCAGGTGGACCGGGTTCCTGTCAGTCGAAACTTCGGCAAAAAGCTCGATATCCCGGTCAGTTATGGTTTTTCGCAAATGACGCGACATGCCGATTTCGATATCTTCGATGCAGATGGTGCCGCGTGGCATGTTGTCGAGCATCCTGCGAATCCTGATTGCGTCCAATAGACAGCATAGCGGATGCTGCGGTGCGGAGCAATCGGACGCGCAAGAAATTGTCGCTTAAGTGTTTCTTCGCGCAACTATGTTGCGAAACGGACCGAGACAGTCAGCGCAGGCGGCCGATGCTGAAGGTCGGACTCATCTGCCGCGAGACCAGCCAAGAATCCAGCAAGACCTTGTCCGGAGTATCATGATTGATACCAAACTGATCCGCGGCCAGCCCGCCGGTGACAAAGATCGCGTCTATACCCTCGCCCATCGCACCTTGCACATCGGTCGTGATGCCGTCGCCAATGGCGAGGATGCGGGGGTCGTCAGGTGCGGTGGAGAGGACGGCCAGGCGGCGGCGGGCGAGGTCGTAGATGGGTGGATGGGGTTTGCCGAAATAGAGGCTTTGACCACCCATCTGGTCATAGGCCTGCGCGATGGCCCCTGCGCAGTAGAGGCGTTTATTGCCCAGATCGACGACGAGATCGGGGTTGGCGCAGAGCAGTTTCAAGCCTTTGGTTTTGGCATACAGCAGCGTGGCACGGTAGTTTTCGGGCGTTTCAGTCTGGTCGTCAAACAGGCCTGTGCAGACGATGCCTTCGGCTTCTTCCAGCGATACCAACGAAATTGCAGGCTCTTTGGCGGCAGTTGGGCGCAGATCATCCGACAGTTCGGTGAAAAAAACCGCATCCCTTTCCGGGCCGATATGGTGGACGCGGCGACCGACCGCCCCGGTGATCAGAGCATATTGCGCGGCATCGCCGGAACTGACCACCTCATCGTAGCAATCATGCGGGATGCCGATGGTATCCAGCTGCTTGATAACGCTGCGTTTCGGGCGAGGAGAATTGGTCAGCAGCAAAACCGTGCCGCCCTTCGCCTTGAAGCCGCGCAGCGCCGCGACAGCGGCGGGGAAGGGTACCTTGCCATCGTGCAGACATCCCCAGAGATCACAATAAAGCACATCATAGTCCTGCGATATGTCGGATAGCGAGGCGAGGATGCGGGTCATTGGCGGCCTTTTCGGGGGCAATGGAAACGATGTGATTTCCGTTTGGCTGGCAGAGGCAGACAGAAACAATCGGGCTTGCGGTTTTCGCCGATCTGGCCCCCGGCGGGACATTGGCGGTGCCGGGGGCGCTGATCAGAATCATTCAAAGGATTTTGCCAAGACTTTTCGGAAAGCCTTGGGACCGGGTCAGATCTTCAAGGCCGGGATGATCTGTTTCTTGCGGCTCATGATTCCGGGAAGAACAACCGTATCGCCGGTGACTTTCGCCCCGAACGAAGCTTCGGCCACAGCTTTTACCAGATCGTTCGGCACCAGCAGCGTCGCCTCTTCGTTCAGGATGTCGATTACGAACAGCAGCACCTGATCGGCGCCGTCCTGCGCCGCGACATCGACCATCGATCGCATCAGGCTAACCTTGCGGTCGAGCACCACGTTCGGCGAGGTTGTTTCCAGCACCGAGATGCGAAGTTGCTTGCCGCCAAGCTCGTATTCCTTGCTGTCCATCCGCAGAAGTTCGGCATCCGAGAAACGCGACACGTCGGATTTGGCGGCGAACATCGCTGCGGCAAGATCGGGAATGGACACGCCCAGCCCGGCAGCCAGGTTTTCGGCCACGGCGCGGTCATGCGGCGTGGTGGTGGGGCTGCGGAATTCCATCGTGTCCGACAGGATGCAGGACAGCATCGCACCCTTGATGGCGCGGGGGGCTTTTGCAAGATCGGCCCCGATCAGGTCGTGCATCAGGGTGGCGGTGCAGGCCAGTGGGCGGATGGTGATGTCGATGGGCGACCGGGTTTTCAGGCCGCCGATCAGCATGTGATGGTCGATGATACCGATGATGCTGGCCTCGTTGATCGAGGGGGGCAGCTCCTGCGGGTTGTTGGTGTCGACGATGACGACCTGATCGCCGGCGGTCACGTCGGCGATGATCTCGGGTTTGGCAAGCGCCCAGTGGCTGAGCATGAAGGCGGCTTCGGTGTTGGGTTCGCCCAGAAGGCAGGGGGTGGCGGGGGTTCCGCGAACTTCGGTCAGATACCAGGCCCAGATGATGGGAGAGCCGGTGCTGTCGGTGTCGGGGGATTTGTGGCCGAAGACCTTGATCATGGAGTATGCTTTCGCGGGGGGAATTTTGCGCGGGTATAGGGACTGTGCGGGGGAATGTCACGAGGGAGGGTGGTGGCAGATCGCCAAGACAATTCGACCGGCGCGCGGTCACAGCAGAATGTATTTGGTGCGCGCCATTCCACTGCTTCCCT
>JANNWS010000104.1:0-5067 GCA_031408575.1 Rhodobacterales bacterium | reverse complement strand
TCCTGGCGGCCTACAACTTCGCCCGAAGGCTCAAGACCCTCAGCGGCCTCACCCCCTACGAATACATCTGCAAAATCTGGACATCAGAGCCAGATCGATTCATCCTCGACCCGATCCACCAGATGCCGGGACTGAACACCTGGCGACCTCGTGCCAGATCAAGCCAACCGGATCGTGCGGCCCCGGGTGATCTCCTTTGCTGCACATCACGCTATCAAAGGAGCGGCACCAAACCGCGACAGGACCAGTACTCTCGGGGGAGATTGCCGGATCGCGATTGAGGATTTCCAGTAAGTTGACGCAGTCCGAACAAATTACCGCCCGACATTCGGGCAAAGACAGCATTGTTGGTACCGCCGTGTTCCGGCGGAGAGGTAGGCTACAGGAGTGTGCTTGTGCCAGTTCTGAATCGGATGCGCCGCTTGTCACGCAAGCGCGAAATAACAGATGTTGCGGAATGTATTCGCCAATATGCAATCCTGCGTCTGACCCGGCCTGCCCTCTTTGCGCCATCGAGGACGCCAGATCGGATGAACGCATCCGAGTTTTACAGCAGGATCGAATTTCTGAAGGCATTGCGGGCGGCATTTTGTAAATTCCGCTCCACACAGGGCCGGTATCCCGATCTTGTCCATCCGCAGAGGTATCTGGACAAGATCGTATGGCGAAAATTCTTTGGTGAAATCCCAGCCCCTGCGGCGGGGAACAAGCTGCTGACTTATCGCTTCGTCCCCGAAGGGCTGGAAGGGCTGGAAGGGCTGAAGACCGTCCCGATCCTGTGGCATTCGCCCGAGCCTGCACTGCCCTCGAATGACGCTTTTGCCGCGGGATGGTACTATCTGAAGGCCAGCCATGGCAGCAACATGTTCCGGTCTGTGCAATACCCCCTTGCCGCCGAAGACCGCGCCGAGTTAGAGGCGCTATGCGCGAGATGGCTTGAAACGCCGTTCGGACGGCGAGACGGGCAGTGGTGGTATGCCGCCTTTCCGCCCGAGGTTTTGCTGGAACCCAGCCTTTATCCGGGCGGGTCTGCGGTTACCTGGTGCTATCTGATCCTTGATGGCAAGATCGCATACATTTCGCTGGTACGGAAAGTGAACGGTGAGGAGCAGATAACTCGGCTCGACACCAATTACCAATTGCTAGACGAGCAGAGTGATCGATGGAGCCTCATCACCGACTACGACGATTTCGGCATGAAGGATCAGTTACAGGTGATGGCGCTGACTTTGGCCAAGCCTTTTCCGCTGGTTCGCATAGATCTGTACGTCACGCCAGATCGACAAATCTATCTTGGCGAAGTGACGTTTTCACCTACCAACGCCACTCTCAAGCTGTCCGAAGGAATGGACAGAAGACTGGGAGCGATGGCACCCAGCATCGGATAGCGAACCAGCCTTGCTTGTAGCTGCCCCAAAGCTGCGGTGCCGGCGGAGCACAGGCGGTGGTGAGGAGAGCGGGCGGGACGGCGTATGAAGGTCATGGGTCGGTTCCGTGAGGGAGGCAGGCAAGTTTCTGGGTGCAAGTGTAGCCTCAGATCGGGCGACGCGCTGACTTGCAACCCGGTGAAGTCTCCGCTCGCTGATTTCGCAATAAAGCTGTGCGCTACGACACAGTGTCAATGTGTCAACAGATACCGCAGCAACTATAGACTGCGAGTTCAAAGCACCACTCACAAATTCCAACAACGACATGATGCGCCCGGGCCCGCCTTGATGTCTCGTGGCAATCTTGACCCAAACCTATTACCCGCAATCGACAGAAGTTTACCCGCCCACTGCTTTGAAAGCCTTTGCAGCGGCTTCCCTGACCTCGCCTGTAGGTTCCGACTTGCACAAGCCCGACCCGCTCGCCCGTGCTGAAATCAACGCGTCACCGACGGCCCGATGGCTTGTCCCCTCCCGCACGCGCTGCGGAAGGGGCAGGCTTTTGATCATGCGAAGTCGAAACGGTCGGCGTTCATCACCTTTGCCCAAACCGACACGAAATCATGCACGAACTTTTCGGCATTGTCGTCTTGCGCGTAGACCTCGGCATAAGCACGCAGAACCGAGTTCGAGCCGAACACCAGATCGACCCGGGTTGCAGTGAATTTCACTGAGCCCGAGCCGCGCTCCACGATGTCGTAAAGGTTCATGCCCTTGGGCACCCACTTGTAGGCCATATCGGTCAGGACCGTGAAGAAATCGGTGGTGAGTGCTCCTGCTCGGTGGGTAAAGGCACCGTGCGCCGTACCGCCGTGATTGGTGCCCATCGCCCGCATTCCGCCGATGAGGCAGGTCATCTCATGCGCCGCAAGGCCCAGCAACTGTGCGCGGTCCAAGAGCATTTCTTCTGGCGCGACCGCATAGTCTTTCTTCTGCCAGTTTCGGAAGCCGTCGGCCAACGGCTCCAGCACGCTGAACGAGGCGGCGTCGGTCATGGCATCGGTCGCATCGCCCCGACCCGGCGCGAACGGTACGGTCACATTGAACCCCGCCGCTTTCGCCGCCATCTCGACGCCAAGGCCGCCTGCCAGCACGATGACATCCGCCACGCTGGCCCCGGTTGCGCTTGCGATGGGTTCCAGCACCGACAGCACTCGGGCCAGACGGTCGGGCTCGTTACCCTCCCAATCCTTTTGCGGGGCCAGGCGAATGCGCGCGCCGTTGGCACCGCCCCGCATGTCGGACCCGCGAAAGGTGCGCGCCGAATCCCAAGCGGTATTGACCATGTCGGACAGGCCAAGACCGCTGGCTGCGATCCGCGCCTTGACTGCCGCCACGTCATAGTCCCTGCGGCCTGCAGGCAGCGGATCCTGCCAGATCAGATCTTCGGCTGGCACTTCGGGCCCGATGTAGCGGGCTTTCGGTCCCATGTCGCGGTGCGTCAGCTTGAACCAGGCGCGGGCGAAGGTGTCGCTGAAATAAGCGTGGTCTTTGGCAAACCGCTCGCAGATTTCGCGGTAAACCGGGTCAACCTTCATCGCCATGTCGGCATCCGTCATCATCGGCATGGTGCGGATTTGCGGGTCTTCAACGTCGGCCGGCATGTCTTCTGGGCGGATGTTGACCGGCATCCACTGATGCGCACCGGCGGGCGATTTCTTCAACTCCCACTCATG
The DNA here is from genome assembly GCA_031408575.1 of Rhodobacterales bacterium. Classification (GTDB taxonomy): domain Bacteria; phylum Pseudomonadota; class Alphaproteobacteria; order Rhodobacterales; family Rhodobacteraceae; genus Aliitabrizicola. Next base: position 1,964 of record JANNWS010000104.1, on the reverse strand, counting down.
GCCGAACAACATGTCGAAGTATCCGTTGTCCCATGTGGTCGGATGGGTTGTCCAAGCGCCTTCTATTCCCGAGGTGACGGTGTTGCGGCCAACTCCCCGGCTGGTATTGTTCATCCATCCAAGGCCCTGTTCGACAACGTTGGCACCTTCGGGAGTGGCCTCCAGTACGGCGGCGCTGCCATTGCCGTGGGTTTTGCCGACAGTGTGGCCGCCAGCGGTCAGGGCAGCGGTTTCCTCGTCATTCATGGCCATGCGAGCAAAGGTCTCGCGGATGTGCTGTGCAGTGCGGGCCGGGTCGGGCTGACCATTTACGCCTTCGGGGTTCACATAGATCAGGCCCATGTGCACGGCTGCCAGCGGTTGTTCCAGCGTTGAGGGATCCATCAGATCGGCATAGCGGTTTTCGGAAGGGGCAAGCCATTCCGTCTCGGACCCCCAGTAAACGTCTTTTTCAGGATGCCAGATATCCTCGCGCCCGAACGCAAAGCCGAATGTCTTTAGTCCCATGGATTCGTAGGCGACGTTGCCTGCAAGGATCATCAGGTCGGCCCAGCTGAGCCGGTTGCCGTACTTCTTTTTGATCGGCCACAACAGGCGGCGCGCCTTGTCGAGATTTGCGTTGTCGGGCCAGCTGTTCAAGGGCGCAAACCGCTGGTCGCCGCTGCCAGCGCCGCCGCGGCCATCGGCCAGACGATACGTCCCGGCCGCGTGCCACGCCATGCGGATCATCAAGCCGCCGTAGTGGCCCCAATCCGCAGGCCACCAAGGTTGGCTGTCGGTCATCAGGGCGGTCAGGTCGTGCTTCAGCGCGACCACGTCCAGCTTCTGGACCTCTTCGCGATAATTGAAACCGGTCAATGGGTTGGTTTTGCTGTCATGCTGATGGAGGATGTCCAGGTTGAGCGCGTTCGGCCACCATGCCGTTACGGAACCGCTTTCCTTAGTGTTGGCCCCATGCAGGACCGGGCATTTGCCGGTCGTATTCGGAACGTCTCCATCCATGGCTTTCCCCTTGTGTTGCCCGCGCCGAAAGGTCGGACTCGGAACGCTCTGAACCGATTGTCTCTCGCAAGAGAGACAGAATCAGCGCGTTGCGTTGTGCTGGTAGCACGAACCCATGATAATCATAATTTGCATTTGCAAATCGGACCGATATAATTTTCTTATGGCACTGATTTCCATGAAGCATCTGCGCTACTTCGACTTGTTGGCCGGTTCCACCAGCCGCTTTCGCCACTCGTTTCCCGGTGCCACAACCGACAGCAGGTGATCCAGCATCACGAGGGTGTTGTGCACGACCGTTGATTCGCCCCCAGCATGGCCGCCGACAATTGGGGTGGATTACGGGGAAGGATCATGGTGAAGGCAAAGCGTTTGTTCCACAGCCTACCGTGGTGGGCCGCGATGTTGGGGATGATCGAAAGATGCTGGGAGAAAGATGTGAACACTCGCTCGTCCAGGGCAAAGGGTTGGGCGATAGCCTGTCGGTCGGGCCGGTGCCGAAGGTTGTCGATCCACTTTGACAGTGCCCCGAACGACATCACCTCGGCCACCATCCAGACCGGGGGGAGGGCCGGGTCGCTATACGAGCTGTGGTAGTGCGTGACGAAGGTATCTTTGGATCGGCTGATTTCCTTGGTCAGTTCGGCCACAGACTTGGCATGCTTGATTGGATGGTAAGCGGCGGCTTCAACACGGCTCTGTTGCACAAATCGTCTGATGGCCGGACTTGCCCCTTCCCCGGACAGGCTCATCCCACGGCTTCCGTGACGGGGATACCTGGCCATTCTCATGGCTCGACATCCATGCCACCATACTTCGCCCGCCATTTGTAGAACGACGCGTTGCTCATCCCGTGCTCGCGGCACAACTGGGCCACCGGCATACCGCCTTCAGCCCGACGCAGGATCGCAAGGATCTGTTCATCGGGGCTTACGCGGCCCCACCGGGGCCACGGTCCCCTC
>JANNWS010000103.1:0-2255 GCA_031408575.1 Rhodobacterales bacterium | reverse complement strand
TTTGACAAGGCTCTAGACCATCAATCGGTTGAGTTCTTGTCGCAGGGTATCGAAGTTTTTGCCCCATCGCCACTCGCATTCCTTGAGGTGGAGGGGGAAGTTTGCCTTGACGCCGTTGAACTTGGCGAGGCGGCGTTTGGTGAAGCTCCAGAAGCTCTCGATACCGTTCACATGGACCCCGTTCCTGGCGAAGTGTTTTGATTTGTTGATCCTAAGGTGGCGGTCGTAGCCTACATCGACGAGGCCGTTGTAGCCCGGCCAGCCATCGGTGACGAGGACGGCGTCCAGCGCGATGTGGCCCCGGATAACCGCCCGCAATGTCTGGGCTTTCGCGTCCGGGATCACCTCGGTGTAGACCCGCCCGCCACGCTCGAAGATGCCGAAGACGGGCTGCTTCAGCGTCCCGCGCCCGCGCTTTCTTGGGCCGGGGTGGCCCCGGACGCGCTCGGCCCCGAAGAAGCTCTCGTCAACCTCGACCACGCCGGTGAAGGCGGCCAGGTCCCGCGCCTGGGCGGCGGCAATGGCGCTGCGGAAGCGGGCGAAATAGCGGTTCACTGTCTTGCGGTTCAGCCCCAGCAGCAGAGCCGTCTGCGAGGCCGTCAGGTCCGCACAAAAGCAGCGCATCACCTTTTCAATGCGATAGCGGGATAACCCATTCTTCTTGTTGAGCATTTGACCATCATATCACAGGATTGATGGTCTAGAGCCTTGTCAAAATCCTTGCTTAAGGAATTTGGGTCCAGGCGCTAAAGGCTGTCGAGCAGACGGACTGCTTCGCCTTGAACATCGGCAAGCAGGGACCGGTCCTCACCGGGAAAGAAACGGGCGCGGGTGGCTGTGGGCATCGGTGCAGGCACTGCAATTAGGATGCGGGGGCCGTGCCTGGCCGCTTCGACCCGCCAGCTTTGTGCCAGCGCGATCTGCGCAGCCTTGGTCGCCCCATAGGCCCCAAAGAACGGCTTTCCTGCGCAGGGATCGTCAAGAAACACTGCGGTGCCCTGATGGGCGCGCAAGAGCGGCTCGACCAGCGGGATCAGCATGCCGGTCGCACGGGTGTTGGTCGAGATCGACTTTTCCCAGTCCTTCTGGTCCATGTGCGCGGCCGGGGCCAAGGGTGCAGCATGAATGGCGGCGTGGATCCACAGGCCAAGGCCGCCCCAGCGGTCGTGAATGCTGCGGCACAGATGGCGCATGGCATCGTCATTCGTCACGTCCATCGGTGCCAGCGTCAGGCTGCCCGCGCCGGGCAGCCCTGCACGCTTGACCCGGTCGTCCAGTTCTTCCAGCCCGCCAACCGTACGCGCGACAGCCACCACCTGCCATCCGCGCAAGGCCAGCTGTTCGGCGATGGCTGACCCCAACCCGCGTGAGGCGCCAGTGACGAGGGCGATCTTCTGAGACATGGGTCGGTCCTTTTCGGGGGGCTGGAGCCTCCGGCGGGGATATTTAAGCAAATGTGAAAGGGCAAGGGGGAGTTGGTCTCAGCCCCGGTGACCATAACCAGCAGCCAGTTCCTCACACCGGATCGCGATGATCTGGCGCAGGAGCGCCTCTGGCAAGGGGTGGTCCGGGGTGAAGAGGACGCCGGATTTCGAGGTCTTGAACGGGCTGCAGTCGATCTGCGGGATCACGGTTCCGGAGTGGGGGTAGAGGCCAAGATGCCTGGCGAAGGCGGCGTAGCCGATGACCATCCTGCCCTTTGGTCCCGGCTGGCGGAGGCCGGGCATGGCGTAGGACATGACTTCAAGGTGATCGGGGAGGAGGCCAAGAAGGCGGGCGCGGAGGTCGGTCAGGGCTTCTCGCTGGCTTTGGGGGCAGGCGGAAAGATAGGTGTCGACTTCCGTGCTCATTCAGCCGCTTTCATCTGGAAGCCTTCCTCGATCTTGTCGGAGGGGGCCACCGGGTAATCACCCGAAAAGCAGGCATCGCAGAAGCGGGGCGCGGCTGGGTCTCGGCCTGCCGCCTCGCCTGCGGCGCGGTAAAGGCCATCGAGGGACACGAATTTCAGACTGTCGACGCCAATCCAGTCGCGCATCTCGTCTTCGCTCATCGTGGCGGCGAGGAGTTTCGATCGCTCTGGCGTGTCCACGCCGTAAAAGCAGGGCCAGGCGGTGGGCGGCGAGGCGATGCGGAAGTGCACTTCGGCGGCGCCTGCGTCCAGGATCATGTCCTTGATCTTGCGGCTGGTGGTGCCGCGCACGACGCTGTCGTCCACAAGGATCACCCGCTTGCCCTTGATCAGCGCGCGGTTGACG
>JANNWS010000102.1:0-2196 GCA_031408575.1 Rhodobacterales bacterium | reverse complement strand
TTTCAGGCCTGCGGGCACGTGCATTTGGGCGCGGGCGGAGCGAATTTCGTCGATCAGGGTGGTGACCCAGTTCATTTCTGTATCGGACGCGACATCAATCAATTCCGGGCCATAGCTGGGCCAATCGGTGTGGATCAGCATTTTGGCGCGGGTGCCTGTAGTGGGCCAGAGTTCCTCGGTCACAAAGGGCATGATCGGGTGCAGAAGGATCATGCATTGATCGAGGACCCAGGCCATGGTTTGGCGGGTTTCCGCAGCGTGTTCGCCGTCAAACAGGGGTTTGGCGAATTCGACATACCAGTCGCAAACCTTGCCCCAGACGAATTTATAAAGCGCGTCGGCGGCTTGGTCGAAGCGGAAGGTGGTGAGGGCTTCGTTCACTTCGACCAGCGATTTTGCAGCTTCGCCGATGATCCATTTGTTCACGGTTGCGGTGGGTTTGGGCACGTCGCCTGTGGCGTGGCCTTCCCAGACGCCGTTCATTTCGGCAAATCTGGCGGCGTTCCACAGTTTGGTGCCGAAGTTGCGGTAGCCTGCGATGCGGGAGGTGTCGAGTTTCAAGACCCCGCCGAGGCTGGCCATGGCGGCATTGGCAAAGCGCAGGGCGTCGGTGCCGTATTCGTCGATAATTTCCAGTGGGTCGATGACGTTGCCGAGGGATTTCGACATTTTCTTGCCCTTGGCGTCGCGCACAAGGCCGTGCAGATAGACGGTGTGGAACGGGATTTCCCCGACCACGGCAAGCTGCATCATCATCATGCGGGCGACCCAGAAGAACAGGATATCCTGGCCCGTGACGAGGACCGAGGTGGGGAAGTATTTGGCGAGTTCCGGGGTTTGTTCCGGCCAGCCGAGCGTGCCGATGGGCCAGAGGCCGGAGGAGAACCATGTGTCTAGGACGTCGGGGTCGCGGCGAAGGAATATGGTTACATCTTCGAGTTCCGGTTCGTCGTCATCACCCCAAACAGCTGCGGAAACCTGTGCTGCGTTTGATCCACCGATAATATCAGGTGAAGTAAGGCTTTTCTCGTCCGGCAGTTCCTGGGCGGAAACCTTCCTACCGCCATAATTCTTCGAGCGTAGGGCAATCGCTTGCTCAGCTGCGGCTTCAAACGTTGCCGCGCAGAAGGTGTTGCCGAACCGATCATACCAAACCGGAATCTGGTGACCCCACCAAAGTTGGCGGCTGATGCACCATGGCTCGATGTTTTCCAGCCAGTGGTAATAGGTTTTCTCGCCCGATGCCGGGATGATTTTGGTTTTACCGCTGCGCACGGCGTCGAGGGCGGGTTGCACGATTTTGGCGGTATCAACGAACCATTGATCAGTGAGCATCGGTTCGATGACCACTTTGGAACGGTCGCCGAAGGGCTGCATGATCTTTTTGGACTCGACCACGGGTTCACGGGTCAGGTGTTCAGAACCGGTTTCCTCGTCAATGGATTTGACCAGCGTGGTGACAGCGAGGCCAGCGGCGGTGATGTCGGCGACGACCAATTTGCGCGCCTCCAGCCTGTCCAGCCCGCGGTATTTGGTGGGGACTAGGTTCAGGCTGTCAACCTCTGCCTCCGTCGTGGGCGACCCTGCGGCGATTTCGCGGGCGCGGGTGACGGCGGTGGCGTAATCGGCCCCGTCGGCGCGCATTTGGGCGCGGGTATCCATCAGGCGGTAGCAGGGGATGCCGCCCCGTTTGGCGACGGCGTAATCGTTGAAATCATGCGCGCCGGTGATTTTGACGGCACCGGAGCCGAAGGTGGGATCTGGATATTCATCGGCGATGATCGGGATCAAACGGTCGCAGAGTGGTAGATGGACCATTTTGCCAAGGATCGGTTGGTAGCGCGCATCGGACGGATGCACGGCAACCGCGCCGTCGCCGAGCATGGTTTCGGGCCGCGTGGTGGCAATGGCGATGTAATCGCGGGTTTCGCGCAGGATGACCGCGCCGTTTTCGTCTTTTTCGATGTATTCGTAGGTTTCACCGCCCGCAAGGCGGTATTTGAAGTGCCACATATGGCCTGCGACTTCGATATTTTCGACCTCTAGGTCGCTGATCGCAGTTTCAAAATGCGGGTCCCAGTTGACCAGACGTTTGCCGCGATAGATCAGGCCTTTATTATACATCTCCACAAACACCTTGATCACGGCGTCATGGAAGTTTTTATCCATGGTGAAGGCGGTGCGCGACCAATCGGC
>JANNWS010000101.1:0-86854 GCA_031408575.1 Rhodobacterales bacterium | reverse complement strand
GGTGCTTCATCGGCAAACCAAAATTGCAGGGTTCTGAATGAAATCATACAAAACCTTGCAGGAAACGGCGAGAAGAACCGTGACTATCTAAAACAAAATCAATGGGATGGACGTTGTTCAGGACGAACTCTTTCGCATTCGTCTGCTCCTTCAAGGTTGGGCAGACGCTACATCAGACCGAGAGAACTAACGGGGGGACAGGTCGCTTGTCATTCATCTCCGCAAAAATATCCTCGCCAAAGGCACGCAGACCTTTGCCATCATCGTGACCGCCGAAACGGGGCGCGCACCGAATGCCCTACCGCCAGCTTGACAGCCACGCCCGCAACCGCCCCCAGCTGGTACGCGCCTGCACCCTTGCGGCATCGGCCGAGGCATCCACCCGGTCAAACGCATCGCCCACATTCTCCAGTGCCGGATCAACCATCCGCTCGCGGAATTGCAGCCACATCCGACGCACCATGAACGCAAGGATCGCCAGCGCCAGCAGCACGATGATGCTGACCCAGGGGATCAGTTGCACATCCGGCCCGTCCACACTGCGCACTTTCACCGCATTGGGGTAGATCGACAGCCACGCGATCCGCCAGCCGTAATGTGTGACCGCCACCCATTGCGGCGCCTCGCGCGACGAGATCTTGTTGGTCGCCTCGGCTTGCAGGTTGGAACTTGCGTATTTGAAATAGGGCGGCCAGATCCAGCCGGTATCCTCGTTGCGATAAACGATCACCCGGTCATTCGGGCGCACCGCCTCGATGAACCGGATATCGCGCGAGGTGGTGGACTCGCCGGTTCCCGCATCCGGTGTGGAGTAGAAGATCCAGTTCTCGCCCACCGTGGTCAGCCGGTTATAGGTGCCCGTGATCCGCACGATGTCGCGTTGCGGCAGGGTATAATGCAGGAACCCGCCGATCAGCAGTGCCAGGAAAATCCGAAAGCCCCATTTGAGGTAACGCCACATCGCCCGAACTCCTATTGCCCGCACACCTACTGATAGTTCACCAGATAGACGGTGACGCCGACACCCACCATCGGAATGATATAAACCAGCCACAGAAGCTGACGGCGTAGGCCCTTTTCATAGGCGGCAATCCCCCGCGCGATGTGGTCCTCACGCGTCCCCGCCACACCGCCGGCGTCGAACTCTTTCTCCAGCTTTTCGCGCCGGACCGACCGGGAATAAAACGCGACGATGACATAGATCACCGACAGGCCCAGAAACCCGAACACCACCAGTCCGATAATGCCGATCATCGCTTTCCCTTCCGCACCGCACCCCAGGGGCCGACCAGATCAACCAGGCTGCGTGCCGGGGCCGGACCGGGACGCGGGTCGGGGCGATCGCCTTCCATCCCCGGCTCCGGCCCGAACAGCGCCGCGCGCGCACCTGCCTTGTCCACCTGATACTCCCGTTCCAGAAAATCCGCCACATAGCCGCGCTTGCGATCCGACCAGGTGGCATAGGTGGCGTAGAACAGCTCTTTATGCGTGATGAACAACTGGCGCACATCCAGCGGGGCCAGTGCCGCCAGCAGCATGTTCACCAGATCACGGTCCTTATGCGCCTTGGCCCGCAGCGTATAGAAATAGGCCGGATGTTCCGAGCTTATCTTAGGCCAGTCGCCCCCACCCTCGACCCAGCGCAGAAGGGCGGCCAGCGCCAGAAACTCCTCCGGTAAGGCGCTCCCCAACCGTTGCGCGATCTTGCGCAAATCGGCCCGCGTCGCCTGCCCCAGATCAAGGTTCAGCGCATCCGCCGCATCCACCAGAATGAAATCCATCTTCTGGCGCAGCACCGCCGCCGCATCCATGCCCCTTGCCTGAACAATCGGCTCCACCAGTTGGTTCCGCTCCATCCAGTCGGCAATTGAATTGCGGTCGGTCAGGTCCGCCACCGGCACCGGCATCGCGCCCAGGCTGCCTTTCGGACCAGAAGAGATCACCGCAGGCCGGTGCAGATCGCGGAACACGTAAAGCCCGCCGAAAAAGCTGGTCCAGAAATTGCCCTGCTCGAACGTCATCGCGGGCAGCGCCACCGGCACGCGGGTCACATCGCCGGTCTTTTTCGCCAGCCCGATCATCTCGGCAATCAGCACATCGTCGCGCCACCCCTCCGGCTCCCGCCGGAACCGCTCGATCAGGGCCGCAAGTGCGCCGGCATCCTTGACATGCCCGCCGATCGTATCCGCCTCGACCGTGATGCGGCGGATGTCGAACAGCTTCGCCGCGCTCGACACCTCATAGACCGAATTCTGCAACTCCCCGCACACCGAATCCCGCGCCGTCAGCGCGAACAGTTGCGCGTCATTCGCTTCGTAGAACTGCTTCAGGATGCCGCGCGAGGTGGAGAATTTCACGTTGAGTAGCGGCGCGGTTTTCTGCGCCGTGGTGAGCAGAATGAACTGCCGGTTGCACCCGTTCGGGTTCAGGTAAAGGTCATCGGCAAGCTCATCCCCGATCTCGGGGGCATAGCCCGAGATATCGACATGGAAATCGGTCAGCTTCGTTTCTTTGCCCGTCAGATGTTTGAGCGCGCGGTTGTAGCGTTCGACCAATGCGGGCGAGGACACCTCGACGAGGTTGCCGAACATCAGGCCTTTTTCGATGAGGCGTTTCATTTGCAAACACCATATGCAAAGTATCCGCCAGTCACCGCGATGAATGGCTTTGTTGGTCCTTCGGCATACGTTTTTATTTCAAAGTAGGCTGCGTTCCTAAAACTACTAATACCAGCCTCTAGGCGTGAACCTTCTTTCGAATAGGCAATTACTTTGAATGAGGAGATGTCAGAGCCATGGTCTAGTATTTCAATAAATTCATAACTTGATGTTCCGAATTCAGGATGAAAGACTTTTCCGGTCTCTAGTTCTACGGTGGCTTGATAACTTAGTAATACATCTTTGAGTGGATGTGGCTCCATTATTCCTTGGTCAGAAATCGACATTGCGTCACTCAACGTGCAGTAGAGTGTTTCAGAATGCAGCGCAGAAGTTTGCAATGCGACTGAAAATACGGCAATTCCAATAAGTTTCACCCCTTCCCCTCCCCGAACCGCCGCCGCGCTTCCTCAACCCGCCCCATCTCCCGCACCATACCCACAATGGCCACCTCGTCCGACTTGTCGGCATAGCGGAATTCCGAATCCGCGTAGCGGTTGATCTCCTGCACGACCATCTCCACGGTGATCGGCTGCATCAGCCCCCGGATCATCGCCGCCTTCTCGTCATAGCCTTTGAACAGGAACAACTCGGGCCGCTCCATCCACTCATCCGGCAGCTCAAAGTCCATCGCCCGCACCTTCACCGCATCGGTTATGTTCTTCACCGCCCGCCCGGTAAAGCGCGGATCGGCCCCTTGAATGGCTTTCAGATACGCCCCGAGTTTCGCCAGCGTGTCCAGCGGCCCGATCTGCGCCGACACCTGATCCCACACCCGCAACAGCCCCTCTTCCTTGGGCCGCCCGTGAGATTCAAAACTCTCCGCCACTGCCCGCCGTATCTCTTGCGCGGCATAGAGCGCATGATCCCCCACCGGGATCGCATGGTTCTTCCCCAACAACAAAGTCAGGATGTCGATGTAATCTTCGCGGCTTTGCGGCCCGTCCACCAGAAACCGCGCGCCGGCCCGTTGGCGCAAGGCGTCGTCCACGTTTTCGGGGAAATTACTGAACATGCCGAAGGTGCAGTTCCCCCGCACCACCGTATTCGCGCCCGCAAACGCCTCCATGAAAACCGCCGTCACCTCTTGCTGACCGGCCGACGACTGCCGGTCGCCCCGCTTGCCTGCGACCTGATCAATATCGTCGATGGTGCCAAAGCCGATCACCGCCGGGTCGAGCACGCTTGTCACGAAGGCCTTCGCGTTCTGCCCCGATTTGCCCTGATAGCTGTCGATCTGGTCGATGGAGAAGTTCTGATACCGGAACGGATAGCCCGCGACCTTGCAGTAACCATCCAACAACCCCGCCATCATCTGGATCAGCGTGGTCTTGCCCGTCCCCGGCTTGCCGTCGCCCATGAAGGTGAAGATGAACCCGCCCACTTCGGCAAAGGGGTTCAGCTTGCGCTGGAAATCATAGGCCATCAGCATTTTCGCCAGCCGCAGCGCCTGCGATTTGGCAATGTGGTTGCCGATCACTTCTTCGGGTTTCTTGAAGGTCATGGTCAGGGTGGACCCCTTCGCCACCCGCGCCGGGGTGAACCCCGCCAGCGTCAGCTCATCCGCCTCCACCCGCCACGACCCGCCCGCGAACGGCGCTGTGCGCGTCGCCGTTTGCGCCCGAAGTGCCACCTTCGCCATCAACTGCTCGGCAAACCCCGCCACCGTGGCCACCAGCCGCGCATCATCCGTGGCTAGCGTGCCAACGTCCTGATCCAGTTCCCACAGCACGCCCTGCAGGGCCAGCATCGCGTTGTCGGTCAGCACCTCATCGACACCCCCGACCTCGACCGTCACCTCGCCCAGATGCGGCGCAAGCAGAAAGGCCGTGGCGTTTGCGAAGACATGCAGCACCACCAGCGCCTCTGCCGCCAGCAATTCGCCAAGGTCCTGCGCTTTCGGCCCGGTCAGAAGCTGCACCTTGTTGGTGGTCTTCAATTCCACCAACCCGGTCTGCGCCGAGAACGCCTCGCCCATCCCAAGTGCGATTGCCAGCGCGCGCCGCAAGGCATGCAGAACGCTCGCCTGCACCGGCGACACAAGGCCATCGCCCAGACCCTCGATCCGCCCGATCAGCCGCACACCGCCCGGCCTTGCTGTGGATTGCGTCACCAACCCCGGCACGGTCGAACGCATTGCACGCCGCACGCCGATGCCGGCCGACCGCTCGACCTGAGGTGCTGCCTGCGCCGTGCCAAGACGGGGCGCATGGTCGAACCCCTCCAGCAGCCCCAACGCCGCCGCATAATGCGCCCGGATCGCCGCCTCCGGCAGTTCCATCGTGTCCCGTGTGCCGCTCATCAACCACCCTCGTCGCTCGCAGCCCCGGACCTGATCCGGGGCCTCCACCCAACTACGCGCTGCTTACCGCTGTGCGATCACGCGCCCGCCGGACCCCACCACGAACTTGCGCACATCCGCAAACCCCGGCGGGTTCTTTTCGACCAGCACCTGAAACGGCCGCTCGGGCAGAACGACCATCCGCTCGGTCCGCGTCGCCCCCGTCTCGGCCCCCCGCCCGGCAAAGGGATCAAGCGTGAAGATCTGCCGCTGATCCGTCCCGAACCAGCCGTCCTTCACCGCCTCTTCGCGCTCTGACAGCAGATCCTCGATGGTCCAGACCAGCGCCCAGTCATCGCCCGCCTGCGCCTTCGCATCCGCCAGAACGTCACTGATCGGCCCCGATTGCAGGGTGAAGCTGTGCGAATACATCGGTCCGATATGCAGCCGCCGCAGACGTTTGGGGTGCAGATCGTCGAAATCGGTATCAAACCCCTGCGCGATGGTCAGCAATTTCAGGCCAGCCAGCGACTGCGCCATCAAATGCGCCCACACCTCGGGCCAACGCCGGTCGTCATTGGGCAGCGCGGTGCGCCCGCTATCCTCCACCTCCATCAGGTAGATGACGGGCAGGTTGATCCGGCTGTCATAAACCGCCCAGTGGATAAGGTACGCCCTGCGGTCGCCGCGATCCTCCAGCCATTGCGCGTCGGGGTCATTGCGCGCCCAGAACAGCCCGCCCGCCTTCAGCGCCTCATAGTAAAGCCGCTGCGACAGGGCGAACTGCAGCTTGGTCGGGATCGCAAGATCGCCCACGATCTGCCGGATCATGCGGTCTTTCAGTTCCGCATCAGACGCAGTTCCCGCCAGATGCCGCTGGGCCTGCTGCACGTCATTCGCCATCACCATCAGCTCTTGCGTGATGGGAAATCCGCTTTCATGGCGGTCAAAGGTCAAACGCCCGGCCGTCGCATCCCGCCCGGTCATCAGATATTTCAGCGACAGCGCCTGGAAGCTGGCGGCAATCGCCTGCACATAGCCGCCGATCACGCGCTGCTCCAGCCGGGTCAGCCGCCCCTCGGCCTCAAGCTCCGCCGCGATGCGCGGCAGATACCCGGTGATCCGCTCGAACTTCTTGAAATACCGCCGCGCAACATCGGTGTCGTAAAGCTCGGCATGGTCGCTGGTCAGCGCCGCCTTTGCGTCAGGATCAGCCACTTATTCCCCGTACTGGTTCTTGTCGTGCTTCTCGACAATGGCCGCAAACCGGCGCGCAAAGCGTTCGTCCGCCTTTGCCTTCTGCTCCAGCACTTTGCGCGCAAAGACCATGTGATCCTCGTGGCTTTCCAGCATGTCGGCCATCCTGTCATTCGTTGCCGCGCCGATGGCCGCCATCGCTGTCTGCGCCTCCTGATCGGTCTTGACCCCGATCTCGTTGATCTGGTGCGCCACGTCCTGCTGTTGCGCCGTTTTCAGCGAAGATGTCAGCGCATCATACAAGACCACGCGCTGCTTGGTATCGGTCTGCAATTTGTTGATCAGCACCATCTGCGTCGCCGCCTGATTTTGCAGGCTGTCGACCCAGGTCTTGCCCTTTTCGATGTACCGCTCCAGCGTCTGGCTTTTCGCCAGTTGCACCTGCTCATCCTGCACCAGCGCGTTGTAGCGGGTGTTCAGATTGGCAAGTTCCGTCTCCAGCCGGGTCCGCGCCGCCGCGTCCTGTTCCACCGCAATCTTGTTCTCCAGCCCGATGATCGCAGGGTCCATCCCGGCAATCTCGGTTCGCACGGCTTCCAGCGTGGCCACTGTCACCTCGCGCTCGTTCAGGGTCTGGGTCAGGTTCGACTCGACCCGCGTTTTCTGCACGTTCAGCAGGTCAAGCTGCCCCTGCAACAAGGTCACGATCACATCCGACTTTGCGATCAGGTCCTGCAATTTGTCGTCGATGGAGGCTGTCCGCAGCCTCTCCTGCCGCATCGATTCCGACTTTGCATCGGAAAAGATGCCGATGAAACTTTCCATCCCGGTCTTTGATCGCATCTCGTCGAAGTCCTTGGAGAACCCCGCCGTCACATCATCCAGCCCCATGATGAGTTCCGCGATATTCGCGTTCATCAGGTCAGTGTGCTTGTTCACATCGTCCAGCGTCGCGTTTTCGATGTCGACCCCGACTTCACCCGCATCCAGCTTGGCGCGGGCCGCCTCGATCCGCCCCGTCACGGCGGTGATCTTCGCCTGTGCCTGCGCCACCTGATCCTGGCTTTCGCGGATCTGCGTTTCGAAATCGGCCATCGCTGCCCCCATGCAATTCTGTTCGAAGAAAGACTTGGGGAAAGTATTGCCGCATTACATCCCCTGCGTCACCGAGAATTCTTGCCGTCCCGCCGCCCGCACGGCAAGCTGTTACCATGATCGACAGCGCCCTTCTGACCCGCATCGACCAAAGCCGCGAGGGTCTTGTCCGCCTGACGCAAGACCTTGTCCGCATCCCCACGCTCAACCCGCCCGGTCTGAACTACCGCGAGATCTGCGATTATCTGGCGGCCCGCCTGCTGGCGTCGGGCTTTACAGTTGAATTGATCCGCGCCCACGGCGCGCCCGGTGACAGCTATAGCCTGCCCAGATGGAACCTGATTGCCCGCTATGACGGCGGCCAGCCCGGCGACTGCGTGCATTTCAACAGCCATCACGATGTGGTCGCCGTCGGCCACGGCTGGACCCGCGATCCCTTCGGCGGCGATCTGGACGGCGACCGGATCTATGGCCGAGGCACCTGCGACATGAAAGGTGGCCTTGCCGCCAGCATCATCGCCGCCGAGGCGTTCATCGCGGAATATCCAGTGTTCCCCGGCTCAGTTGAAATCAGCGCCACCGCCGATGAGGAGTCCGGCGGCTATGGCGGGGTGGCCTACCTCGCGGAAAAGGGCCACTTCGCACATGTGACCCATGTCCTGATCCCCGAACCGCTGCACAAGGACCGCATCTGCCTTGGCCATCGCGGCGTCTGGTGGGCCGAGGTTGAAACCAAGGGCCGCATCGCCCATGGCTCCATGCCGTTTCTTGGCGATAGTGCAATCCGCCACATGGGCGCGGTCCTGCACGAAATCGAGACGGTGCTTTACCCGCTGCTGGCCACCCGCCACACCGAAATGCCGGTGACGCCCGAAGGGGCGCGGGCCTCCACCCTCAACATCAATTCCATCCACGGCGGCGAGGCAGAGCCCGATGCGGGCTATACCGGTCTGCCCGCGCCCTGTGTGGCCGACCGCTGCCGCATCATCCTCGACCGCCGCTTTCTGATCGAGGAAGATCTTGGTGCCGTCAAAGCAGAACTCACCGCGCTGATGGAGCGTGTGAAAGCCACCCGGCCGACCTTTCAATACGAGATCAGAGATCTGTTCGAGGTGCATCCCGTGATGACCGCACGCGATGCCCCGGTAGTCCGCACCACCGCCGCCGCGATCGAGCGCGTGCTGGCGACACAGGCGGAATATGTCGTTTCTCCCGGTACCTACGACCAAAAACACATCGACCGGATCGGGCGGCTACATAACTGCATCGCCTATGGCCCCGGCCTGTTGCACCTTGCTCATCAGCCCGACGAATGGGTGGGCGTGCAGGACATGATCGACAGCGCCAAGGTCATGGCGCTGGTTCTGCAAGACCTGCTTGCCCCCTGAGACATGGCGGGGCATCAAAGCAACGAGGAACCATTCAGGCCCGGCGCAGGTTGCCGAATACGGCCGACAGCGCAAAGATCACCGCCGCGCAGGCAATGATTGACGGCCCGGCCGGCGTGTCGGCCCGCAGCGACAGTTGCAGCCCCCCAAGGCTTGCGCCTGCCCCGATCAGGGTAGCCAGAACCGCCATCGACTCGGGCGTGCGGGTCAGTCCGCGCGAAGCGGCTGCCGGGATGATCAGCATCGCCGCGATCAGCAGCGCGCCCACCACCTTCAGCGCGACCGCCACCACAACCGCCAGCGCCAGCGTCAGCACCAGACGCTCGCGGTCGGGGTTAAGCCCCGAGGCATGGGCCAGATCCTCGTTCAGTGTCGCTGTCAGCAACGCCTGCCATCGCCAGACAAGCAGTGCGGCAACCAGCCCCGCCCCGCCCCAGATAAAGGCCAGATCGCTGCGCGAGACCGCTAGAATATCGCCGAACAGCCAAGCCGAAAGGTCGGTCCGTACCCCCGGTACAAAACTGATCGCAACCAGACCAAACGCCAACGCCGCATGGGCCAGCACCCCCAGCGTCGTGTCCATCGCCCAGCCCCGCGCCGCCAGAGCCGACACCGTGACCGCCATTGCCACCGCGACCGCCAGCGTCCCCAGTCCAACCGGAAGATCAGCCGCCAGCGCCAGGGCCACGCCGAGGATCGCTGCATGCGCCGTAGCATCGCCAAAATAGGCCATGCGCCGCCATACGACAAACGCCCCCAACGGCCCGGTGGCCAGTGACAACCCCACCCCGGCAAGGGCGGCCCGCACCAGAAAGTCGTCAAGCATGGTGCGCATCCGGGTGATGATGGTCGTGGTCATGCGTGTGATCGTGGTCGTGATCGTGCTGATACAGCGCCAGCGCGCCCTGTGTTCCCAGCCCGAACAGCGCGCGATATTCCGGCGCGTTCGACACGACCAGCGGTGTGCCTTCGCAGCAGACATGGCCGTTCAGGCAGATCACCCGGTCCGAGGCCGACATGACGACATGCAGATCATGGCTGACCATCAGAACGGCACAGCCCGTCTTGCGTCGCAGCTCGTCGATCAGGCGATAGAACGCCGCCTCGCCGGGCTGATCAAGGCCTTGTGTCGGTTCGTCCAGCACAAGCAACTCCGGCTCGGTCAAAAGCGCACGGGCCAGCAGCACCCGCTGGAACTGACCCCCCGAAAGATCCACCATCTGATGCTCGGCCACATCCGGTACGCCCACGCGGTCCAATGCGGCGTCGCTGGCCGCACGGCTCTGGCGCACCGGCAGCGACAGGAACCGGCGCACCGTCATAGGCAGCGTCCGGTCGATCTGTAACCGCTGCGGCACATACCCGATCCGAAGGCCGGGCTTGCGCGCAACGCTGCCCGCGGCAAGGCTGCTAATGCCCAGAAGAGCGCGCAGCAGCGTGGACTTGCCCGATCCGTTCGGGCCGACAATCGTGACGATTTCCGCCGGATCGACCCGGATCGAAACGTCGTGCAGCACCTCTGCGCCGCCAAAGCGCACACAGATATGAGATGCCGAAACAAGGCTCATGCGGCTGCCCCTCGGCAGGTGGGGCAAAGGCCCGAGGCCTCGATATTGCTGCGTTCAATCACAAATCCCAAAGCCGCCGCCGCGTCATCCAGCGCCGCGTGGACCGGGGCAGCGGGGGCCTCGGCCACGGCATCGCAGACCCGACAGATCAGGAATGCGGGCGCGTGGGCCGTCCCCGGATGCATGCAGGCGGTAAAGGCATTCAGCCGGCGGATACGATGCGCCAGCCCCTGCTCCACCAGAAAATCCAGAGCGCGGTAGGCTACGGGAGGCTGGTTCCCGAACCCCTCGGCCGCAAGGCGCTGCAACACGTCGTATGCCCCCAGTGCGCGATGTGCCTCAAGCAATATTTCCAGAACCCGGCGGCGCACCGGGGTCAGGCGCACACCCTTCTCAGCCACCAGCGCCTCGGCACGGGCCAACCCGTCGCCCGCGCAATGCGCGTGGTCGTGATGGGCAAAGGCGCGCGCATCGGGGGCGGGGTCCATCTGAAAGCCTCTTGACGTGTTATGCTATAACATACGATACCCTCTCCAATCTCTGACCGAAAGGGTGTCCCGATGCGTTATACCATATCGTTGTTGCTTGCCAGTGCAGGCCCCCTGCTGGCCGATGTGCCGCGCGTTGTGACCGACATTCCGCCAGTGCATTCGCTGGCCGCGCAAGTGATGGGCGACCTTGGCACACCGTTGCTGCTGCTTGACCGGGGCGCTGACGCCCATGATTTTCAGCTCAAGCCAAGCCAGATCGCAGCGGTTGACGAGGCCGGCCTGGTGATCTGGATCGGCCCCGAGATGACCCCCTGGCTTGAACGCGCGCTGGAAAGCGTCGGGGGCGGCGCGCAGCTTGGACTGCTCGACGCACCCGGCACCGAGCTGCGCAGTTTCGCCGGGCCTGACGAACATGATGACCACGCAGAGGGCGAAACCCACGATCACGACGCGCAGGCCGAAACCCAAGCGCATGACGCTGTAGAACATGCAGCGGATCATGCGGCGCGTGAAGGCGACCACGCCCATACCGGCCACGATCCGCATGCGTGGCTTGATCCGGCCAACGCAAGCCTGTGGCTTGGCCTGATTGCCACCGAACTGACGCGACTGGACCCCGCGAATGCCTCCACCTATGCCGCGAACGCCGGGGCCGCGCAGGCCCGGATCGCCGACCTGAATACCAGCCTGACCGCGCGCCTTGCGCCGTTGCACGACAAGCCCTTCGTGGTGTTCCACGACGCCTATGGCTATTTCACTGCCCACTATGGCTTGACCGTGGCCGGGGCAATTGCGCTGGGTGACGCCGCATCCCCCGGCGCCGCACATCTGAACGAACTGCGCGGCACCATGACAGCCGGCAACCCGCTTTGCATCTTCCCCGAGGCAAACCACGATCCAAAGCTGGTGGCGGCAATGGTGGAAGGCACTGACACCCGGATCGGTACCGCGCTTGACCCGGAGGGGTCGACGCTTGAACCCGGAGCCGGACTTTACGGCGCGATGATGACCGGCCTTGCCGATGCCCTGACGGATTGTCTTGCCGAAAGCTGATCGGTTGCTTGACCGCCCGCCCCCTTTTCGCGCAGCCTTGCGCCGATAGGGGGGGGGCAGGCCATGCGGGTATTCGGCACGACCAAAGACGGCAACAAGGTTCACGCGCTGACCATCGGGTCGGCTGACCTGACTGCCACCATCCTGAGCTATGGCGCAGTTTTGCAGGATCTGCGCCTTGCGGGCGTTGCCCATTCCCTCACCCTCGGCTCTGACGGGCTTGAGGCGTATGACGGCCCGATGCGTTATTTCGGCGCGCTCGTCGGTCCGGTCGCAAACCGCATCGGCGGCGCGCAGGCGCTGATCGATGGGCGGATCTGCGCTTTCGCCGCGAACGAAGGCACCACCTTGCTGCATGGCGGTGCTACCGGTCTGCACACACGCCTCTGGACGGTGGCGGATGCAGGCCCATCCCATGCGCGCCTGACGCTTGGTCTGGACCCAGGCGATGACGGCTTTCCAGGCCGACGCGACATCGCCGCGGAGTTTCGGGTCGCGGCGGCCACGCTGACGCTGACTGTCACCGCCACCACCGGTGCGGCGACACTGATGAACCTTGCCAATCACAGCTATTGGAACCTTGACGGCACACCGGACACCTTTGGCCACACTCTGCAGATCGCTGCCGACCACTACCTGCCCGTCAATGCCCAGACGCTGCCCACGGGCGAGGTGCGCACCGTCAGCGGAGTGTTCGATCTACGCGCAGGCCGGGTGATCGACGGGTCTGAAGGCTATGATCACAACTTCTGCCTTGCCGCGGCCCCCGGCGCCCTGACCGAGGTAGCAACCCTGACGGGCCGCCACGGTGTGATGCTGCGGATGGCCACGACCGAGCCGGGTTTGCAGGTCTACAATGGCCGTGCTTTGGCCACCGCGCCCTTTGCGGGGCATGGCGGATTGCCCTACGGCCCGCACGCCGGGCTGGCGCTTGAGGCACAGCACTGGCCCGACGCGCCGAACCATCCGGGGTTCCCGTCGGTCACCTTGCAGTCGGGCGAGACATACAGCCAGCAAACCTGCTGGAGTTTCACCCGCGCCTGACCACAGACCGGACCGCGCCGCACGGCCAGAAACATGGACTCGGACGTCGTTTCCGGCGCAGTATTGCGGTACCGGGTCAGTCGCGGCAGGAGGAACGGGCCGTGGGTGCAACGGGGTGGGCGTCGGGCATGGCAGGGTGGTTGGCGGCAGTCTCGTTGGCCGACTTTCTTGGGGCCATTGGTGTGCTCGTCTACATCGGCGCCTATCTTGCCTTGCAACTGGGCGTGATCCGGGGCGACGGTTATGCCTTTCCGGCGCTTAATCTTGCCGCTTCGCTGGCTGTTCTGGTCAGCCTCGGACAGCACTTCAACCCGTTCTCGGCAACCATCGAAATTGCCTGGACCGTCATCAGTGTCATCGGGATGACCCGGCTTTATCTGGTGTCGCGCTATATCCGGCTTGATCCCGAAGAGCAGATGGTGGCCACGACGCTGATCCCCGGCCTGACCAAGGATCGCGCCCTCAGCCTGCTGACCCTTGGTCGGTTCAGCGACGTGGCGGCAGGCACAGAACTGGCGCGTGAAGAGGCTCCTCTGGCCGACCTGTCGCTTGTCATCGACGGGCTGTGCCGGATTGATCGGGGCGGGCTGACAGTTGCCACGATCCGCAATGGCGCGCTGGTGGGTGAGTTGACCTATGCCACGGGGCGACCCGCAACGGCCTCTGTGGTCGCCGAAGTTCCAACGCGCGTGTTCCAGATCGACTGCGTGGCGCTGCGCGCCTTCCTTCCGAGGAACCCCGACATCGCCCGGGAAATGGAGATGAGCATTTCCGGCGATCTGCGCGACAAACTGATAGACACCACGCGGCGGCTTGCCGAAGAGCGCACGGTGACCGGCGCGGTCCGCTCGCAAGACCGAATCATGTGACAACGATTGCAAGGTCCGTTTCAGCGGGTCGCAGCCCGGTGTTCAGCCCTTTACCCCGCCCACCCCTGCCCCCTTGAACCACCGCACAATTGCCGCCCGCTCGTCCGGCTCGATATAGCTCAGGTTCGCCGGCGGCATCGCGTGGCTTGCCCCTGCCTGCACGTAAATCTGACGCGCCGCATGGGCGATCTGCGCAGGCGTTTCCAGAACCACGCCCTTGGGGGGCCAGAGCATGCCGTCCCACACCGGTTCCGCTGCATGGCACATCGCACAGCGGCCCTGCACGATGCTGGTCACCTCATCAAAACCGGGGGCCGACGCATAAACCAACGCCTCGCCCCGCAACGCAGCCTCGGGTTCCCACAGCCGCATGGGGGCGGTGGACAGCCAGGCGCAGATCAGGAACAGCACCGCCGTCACCGCCCAGGTCCACCACAGCATGCCCTTGCCGGAATGCTTTGAGTTGAAGAAATGCCGGATCGTCACCCCCATCAGGAACACGATGCTGGCAATCAGCCAGTTGTACTGCGTGGCAAAGACCAGCGGGTAGTGGTTCGACAGCATCAGGAACACGACCGGCAGCGTCAGATAGTTGTTGTGCGTGCTGCGCTGCTTGGCGATACGCCCATACTTCGGGTCCGGCGTGCGCCCCGCCATGAGGTCGGCCACCACGATCCGCTGGTTCGGCATGATGATCATGAAAACATTGGCCGACATGATCGTGGCGGTGAACGCCCCCAGATGCAGCAATGCCGCGCGGCCGGAAAACACCTGCGTGTAGCCCCAGGCCATGCCAACCAGAATGAGGTAAAGCCCCAGCATCAGCCGCGTGTTGTCATCACCGAACCGGCTTTTGCAGATCGTGTCATAGGCCAGCCAGCCGAAGGCGAGCGAGGCCAGCGAAATTCCGACCGCCTGCCAGATCGGAATATCCAGCACCGCCGGATCGACCAGATAGAATTCGGCGCCGAGATAGTAGACCAGGATCAGCAGGGCGAACCCCGAAAGCCAGGTCGCATAGCTTTCCCATTTGAACCAGATCAGATGCTCGGGCAGCCGTTCGGGGGCGACGAGGTATTTCTGCACATGGTAGAACCCGCCGCCATGCACCTGCCATTCCTCGCCGTAAGCCCCCGGCGGCAGATCGGGTGATTTCCGCAGGCCAAGGTCCAGTGCCACGAAGTAGAACGACGAACCGATCCACGCTATCGCGGTGATCACATGCGTCCAGCGCACCGCCAGTTCGATCCACGCTTCCAGCACCGCCCAATCATACATGCCCGTCTCCCCGGTTTGCACAAAGGCTATACCGGGGCCGACTGTTCCGCTAATCCTGTAAATGCCGGATCACTTTCAAACCCCGCCAAAGAATGGCCGGAACGCGCATGTCCTATGTCAGCACCCTCAAGATGTTCGTGCGTGTCTATGAATTGGGCAGCATGAGTGCGGCCGCCCGCGATCAGCGCACGTCGGCCGCTGTCGCTTCGTCGCGAATCTCGGAGCTGGAAAAGCACCTTGGCGTGCGGCTGTTCAACCGCACCACGCGCAGCCTGCAACCGACCGAGAACGGGCGCATCTTTTATGATGGCGCGCTCAAGGTGCTGGATGCCATTGACGAGGCCGAAGCGGCGGTGATGGATGTCACGCAAAACCCGCGCGGCTCTATCTTCGTCGCGGCGCCGCTTGGCATCGGCCGCCGCTTCATCGCGCCGCACGTTCCCGCCTTCAAGGCCGCCTACCCGCAGATCGACATCCGACTGCGTCTGTCGGACCGCATCATCGACGTGACCGCCGAGGGCCTCGATCTGGCATTTCACCTTGGCCTGTTGGAAGATTCCACCCTGAAGGTCCGCCTCGTTGCCGACTGCCAGCGCATCCTTTGCGCAGCACCCGCCTACATCGCCCGGCGCGGCATGCCGCAGGACGGTGACGCGCTGATCACCGACCGGCACGATTGCCTCAACCTGCGCTTTCCCGGCGCGCGCGAATTCCAGTGGACGCTGCAAACCCCCGACGGCCCGCGCCGCTTCGAGATCGCAGGCCCGTTCGAGTCCGATGACGGTGACGTACTCACACAATGGGCGCTTGACGGCCACGGCATCGTGCTGAAACCGATATTCGAGGTGGCCGATCACCTGCGGGCAGGCACCCTGATCCCGGTCGCCACGGCCACGCCGCCGCTGCCCGCGCCGCTGAGTTGTCTTACCCAGCACCGCCGCCTGCGCGATCCGAAAATCAGGCTGTTCACAGATTTCATGGTCGCCCGCTGCCGCACCGCCCTTGCCGCGCAAGTGGCCGACCTTCAGCTGCCCCGATACGTCGAATAGCCGAAGGGCGACAGCAATAGCGGCACATGCAGATGCGCGCCCGCATCGGCCACCCCGAACCGGATCGGGATCTCGTCCAGAAACAGCACGCCCGTTGCCCCAAGCCCGCGCAGATAGGCCCCCGCCCCGAAAATCAGCTCGTACTGGCCTTCGGTGAACGCCTTTCCGGCCAGCAACGGCGCATCCGTCCGCCCATCGGCATTTGTCACCGCCTCACCGATCTTGTGGTGGCTGTTGCCCGACACGCGGTACAGCAGGATTGGCACCCCCGCCGCAGGCATTCCCCGCGCGGTGTCCAGCACATGCGTTGTCAACCGTCCCCCGACCATTGCAATGTCCATCCTCAACCCCCTTCAAAGACCCCAGTCTGCCGCCTTTCGCACCACAAGGCGACGGATCAACTATCAAAAAACTCTTTCGCCCAGATTTTGATAAACAACATCGCCGTACGCGCCTAGAACAGGGACATGATCTCGGCCAAGGAGACGTCCCGTGACACGCTATCCCCGCGATCTGCTTGGCTACGGGGCCAATCCACCCGATGCGCGCTGGCCGGGGGAGGCGAAAATTGCCATCAGCCTTGTCGTGAATTACGAAGAGGGTGGCGAGAACAACGTCCTGCATGGCGACGCGGCGTCTGAGGCGTTCCTCAGCGACATCGCGGGCGCCGCCGCCTGGCCCGGCCAGCGCCACTGGAATATGGAATCGCTATACGACTATGGCGCGCGCGCCGGGTTCTGGCGGCTTCACCGCCTGTTTACGCGCCTGAGCATCCCAGTCACCGTCTATGGTGTTGCCACCGCCCTTGCCCGCAGCCCGGAGCAGGTTGCGGCCATGCAATCCGCTGGTTGGGAAATCGCCAGCCACGGCCTGAAATGGGTCGATCACCGCGACATGCCCGAGGCCGATGAACGAAGCGCCATCGCCGAGGCGATCCGCCTGCATGCCGAAGTGACGGGCGCGCGGCCAACCGGCTGGTATACCGGGCGCTGCTCGGTCAATACCGTTCGCCTTGTGGCCGAAGAAGGTGGCTTTGACTGGCTGTCGGACACCTATGACGACGATCTGCCCTACTGGATTGAGGCGGGCGACCGTAACCAACTTGTCATCCCCTACACGCTTGAAGCCAACGACATGCGCTTTGCCACGGCACCGGGCTATGTAGACGGACAGCAGTTTTTCCAGTACCTCAAGGACAGTTTCGACACGCTTTATGCCGAAGGACAGGCGGGGCAGGCAAAGATGTTTTCGATCGGCCTGCACTGCCGCCTGATCGGCCGCCCCGGCAAGATCGCGGGGCTACAACGCTTCCTCGATTACGCCGCTGGGCATCAGGGCGTCTGGTTCGCCCGCCGCATCGACATTGCCCGCCACTGGGCCGCCTTCCACCCGCACCACCGCCGCGAACGCCCCTCGCAGATGGACCGCGACACGTTCGTGCAACGTTTTGGCGGCATCTTTGAACACTCGCCCTGGATCGCCGGGCATGCCTTCGCACTGGAACTCGGCCCGGCGCATGACACGGCGACCGGCCTTTTGAACGCCTTGGCGCGCATCTTCCGCTCGGTTTCGGAACAGGACCGCGAGGCCGTGCTGATGGCGCACCCTGACCTTGCAGGCAAGCTTGCGGCGGCAGACCGCCTTACACCCGAGTCGACGCAGGAACAGGCCGGGGCGGGCCTCAATGCCCTGAGCGATGACGAGCGGGCCACCTTCACGCGCCTGAACACCGCCTATGTCGAAAAGTATGGCTTTCCCTTCATCATTGCGGTGCGCGACACGACCAAGGCCGGCATCCTTGCGGCCTTCCATGCGCGCCTTGCCAATGACCGTGCCACCGAATTTGCGACCGCCTGCCGGCAGGTCGAGCGCATTGCCGAACTCCGCCTCAAGGACATGCTGCCATGAACCCCTACCACATCCCGACCGGTGGCCTGCCGCCGCAAACGGCCCTACACACCGGCCGCGCCGTCTTTACCGAGGCTTATGCCGTCATCCCGCGCGGCGTATTCTCCGACATCGTGACCAGCGCCCTGCCGGGATGGGACAGTACCCGCCTCTGGCTGATCGCCCGACCGATGACCGGATTCAGCGAAACCTTCAGCCAGTATGTGATGGAGGTTGCCCCCGGCGGCGGCTCGGACCACCCCGACAATGATTCAGGCGCACAATCCGTGCTCTTTGTGACCGATGGCGTCATCGCCCTGACGATGGGCGACGAAACCCACGAACTTGACGCGGGTGGCTATGCCTACATTCCCGCAGCAACCCCGTGGCGTTTGCGCGCCGAGGGGGATGGCCCGGCCCGCTTCCACTGGATCCGCAAGATATGGGAAGCTGCCGATGGCGTTGAGCGACCGGCCCCCTTCGTCACCAATGAACGCACCATCGCCCCCATCGCAATGCCGGGGACCGAAGGACGCTGGGCCACCACGCGCTTCGTCGACCCAACCGACCTGTGTCACGACATGCATGTGAACATCGTGACGTTCCAACCCGGCGGCCTGATCCCGTTCGAGGAAACCCATGTGATGGAACACGGGCTTTATGTGCTTCAAGGTCGCGCCGCCTACCGCCTGAACCGCGACTGGGTCGAGGTTGAGGCCGGTGATTTCATGTGGCTGCGTGCCTATTGCCCGCAAGCCTGCTACGCCGCAGGCACCGAGCCGTTCCGCTATCTTCTCTACAAGGACGTGAACCGCCACGCCAAGCTGCGCGGCCCCGGCGCCTTCGCGCCCGCCCGGTGAGGAGGTCGGTCTTGAATATTTTTTCCGAAAAGAAACACAGGGAGCCGCGCGTTTTGACCGCGCGACAGCGACCCGTCGCAACCTTCCGGCTTTCATCTTTGCGCAAATATCCTCGGGCGGGGCGCGGCTTTGCCGCGACGGAGGCAGACAGCCCTCCGGCTTGGCAGCGCGGCACGACATGATGCGAAAGCTCCGAACCGAACCCCTGACACCGGAAGCCTTTGCCCCGTTCGGGGACGTGCTTGATGCCGCAGGGCCGCCCGACTGGATGATCAATGGCGGTCTTTGCGCGCGCCACCACGACCGCGCGCGGATAGACATCGTTGAGGGTCGGGCCGGAATTTCCATTTTCAACGCCGATGCACGGTCGCTGCCTTACACGTTCGATCTGATCGAACGCCATCCGCTGGGCTCGCAGGCTTTCCTGCCGATGAAAGCCCATGCGTTTCTGGTGATTGTCGCGCCCGATCTGGGCGGCACCCCCGGCGTGCCGCGCGCGTTTCTGACCGATGGCGCGCAAGGCATCAACCTGCATCGCGGCACCTGGCATGGGGTGCTGACCCCCCTGCACGCCCCCGGCCTGTTCGCCGTGGTGGACCGCATCGGCGAGGGGACGAACCTGCAGGAGTTTGAGTATCCCACCGTCTGGACGGTTGTCGGCGCGGATTGACGCTGCCAGTCCTTGGGGGCCGCTCCGACGCCCGATCCTGCCGAAGGCGCCGCACGCGGGCGTTTTGTGGCGCCGGGGCGTTGTTCGCAGTGAAGGAGGGCCACGCCGATGGCTCCGCACCCGGGACCCTACCCCATCAGACGTGCCACATCCAGCATCCGGTTGGAAAAGCCCCATTCATTGTCATACCAGCCGAACACCCGCAGCATCCTGCCCTGTGTGACGCGGGTTTCCGGCAGGGCCATCACGATGCTCTCGCTCCGCGCCCGCAAATCGCTTGACACCAGCGCCCGATCGGTCACCCCGACAACCCCACCCGCTGCCGCCAACAGCCCATTCACCGCGCCTGCCAAGGCCACCTTTTGGGTCATCACGCACAGATCGACCGCCGACACCGAGGCAACCGGCACCCGCACCGCCGAGCCTTCGATCCGCCCCGCAATGTCGGGCAGCACCACATCCAGCAACCGCTGCGCCGAGGTTGTCGTCGGCACCATGGACAGCGCGGCCGCACGGCTCCGTGCAAAGTCAGCGGCGGGGGCGTCCACGGTGGGCTGACTGCCGGTATAGCAGTGGATCGTCGTCATCGACCCGGTAACAATGCCGAATTCCGCGTGCAGCAGCTTCACCAAAGGCGCCAGCGCATTTGTGGTGCAGGACGCGTTGGAAACGATCCTGTGCTGCCCGATCATCCCCTCGTTCGCGCCCAATACCACCGTTACACCGGCTGCCTGCGACGGCCCCGACACCAGCACCCGCCCCGCCCCGGCAGCAAGGCCTCTGGACGCCACGGCAACGCTCTCGGCCCGGCCTGTGCATTCCATGACAACGTCCACACCGGATAGATTCAGCGTCGAGAGATCCGGCGTACAGGTCAGGGCGATCCGGCGACCGTCTACGACCAGCGCGCCCGGCTCCAACGCCACCACCCCACGCCACGGACCATAGACCGAGTCATACTCGAACAGATAGGCGCACATCTCGGGGCTGGCGATATCGTTGATCCCGATGATCTGTATGTCCGGCCAGCCGCCCTTGACCCAGGCACGCAGCACAGACCGCCCGATCCGGCCAAAGCCGTTGATCACCACCTGCATTGCCACTTGTCCCTCTTATCCCTCGCCTTCGGGCCGACAGATCACGCCATTGTCTCAGGTTCAATGGTCAGCATTTGTCGAGACTGCGGATGCCTTCGGCGAGGATATTTTCGCAAAGATGAAGGCTTAGAGATCAACCCTGATCGCCACGCCCGCCTCCACCGCGCGCTTCAGCGCAACGGCGGCGACCGCAAGATCTTGCAATCCGACACCGGTGCCGTCGAACAGGGTGATCTCATCCGACGAACTGCGCCCCGGATGGGCGCCGGTGACGACGTTGCCCAAAGGTGTGATTGCCGCCGCCTCTATTAGGCCGGCGGCGACGGCGTGCTGTGCCTCGCCCAGTGTCACGGATTGCGCAACTTCATCAGCAAAGACGGTCGCGCGGGCAAGAAGGGCTGCCTCGACCTCCTGCTTGCCCACAGTGTCGGTTCCCATGCAGGCCAGATGGGTGCCGGAGCGCACGTGCCGGTCCAGCAGGATCGGGGCAAAGCTGGAGGTAATGGTAATGATGACGTCAGCCTGCGCGCCGAGATCGTCCAGAGATACGGCCTGAAACGGGAGGCCCAACTCAGTGGCGGTGGCCGCAAGGCGGGGCAGCATCTCGGGGTGCAGGTTCCAGCCCACCACACGTTCGAACGCATGAACGCGGGCGGCGGCGCGCAGCTGGAACGCGGATTGATGACCGGCCCCGACCATGCCCAGCACCTTGGCATCCTTGCGCGCCAGATGGGCGATGGAAACGGCAGACGCGGCGGCGGTTCGCAAGGCGGTCAACAGGTTGCCGCCCACCATCGCATGGGTCTGCCCGGTGTCGGGGTCGAACAGAAAGACCGAGGATTGGTGATTCGTCAGCCCCTTGGCCATGTTGCCGGGCCAATACCCCCCGGCCTTGACGCCCAGAACCTGCCCGGCGCGGTCAAATCCCGACTTGAAGCCGTACAGCGCATCGGCATGGCCGAGCGCCTCGCGCACCACGGGAAAGTTGCGGGCCTCATCACGCGCCATGGCGGCGAAGACCGCCTCGATGGCCGTGAAAGCATCGTCAGGCGTGACCAGTTCGGCGATGCGGGCTTCGGGAACGATAAGCATGGCGGGCCTTCCGAGGTGAGGACAGGCCCCAGACCTGGTCCGGGGCTATCGAGAGGTGCACCACCACCCACGCGGAACGGGGTGGTGGTAAGGGCGGCGATTGCCCCGGACAACGTCCGGGGCCTCTGCGCCCAGTCAGTATGCCTTGCCGCGCGCCGAGACGGGCCAGACAACTTCGACCTTGCCGTTGCGCACGCCGACGTACCAGTCATGGACGTTGCAGGTCGGGTCACAGTGGCCCGGCACAAGGCGCAGCTTGTCATTAACCTTGAGCACGCCGCCCAGATCCTCGATTACGCCATGTTCATCTGAGCACTTGACGTATTTCACGTCGGTGCGCCCGAAGATGACCGGCAGGCCGCTGTCCACCGACTGCGCCTTCAGGCCGGCATCGCAGATCGCCTTGTCGGCTTTGGCATGGCTCATCACCGAGGTCAGAAGGAAGAGCGCATTTTCCCACTCGCCTTGGTCGATCCGCTTGCCATGCTCATCAAGGATACGGCCATAGTCGGCATCCATGAAGGCGTAGGATCCGCACTGAAGTTCGTTGTAAACCCCTGACGTTCCTTCGAAATAATAGCTGCCGGTGCCGCCGCCGCCGACGATGTCGCAGGCGATGCCGTCGGTCGCAAGCGTATCGACAGCATCTTTCACCATCGCTACGGCAATCGCGATCTTGGCCTTGCGATCCTCATACTTGTCCATGTGCTGCATCGCGCCCTGATAGGCTTGGATACCCGAGAACTTCAGACCCGGTGCCGCGTCGATTGCCTTGGCCAGCGCCACAACGGCGGGGGTTGTGGTGACGCCGCAGCGGCCTGCACCGCAATCAATCTCGACCAAACATTCGATGGTAGTGCCGTGCTTCATCGCCGCCGCCGACAGATCGGCCACGTTCGCCAGATCATCGACGCAGCAGATCGTGCGCGCGCCGAGCTTTGGCATCCGGGCCAGACGGTCGATCTTGCCGGGGTCGCGGACCTGATTGCTGACCAGCACATCCTTGATGCCGCCACGGGCGAACACTTCGGCTTCGCTGACTTTCTGGCAGCACACTCCGACCGAACCGCCGAGGCGTTCCTGAAGTTTCGCCACATCGACCGACTTGTGCATCTTGCCGTGAACGCGGTGGCGGACGCCGGCATTCTTGGCGAAATTGCCCATCTTGACGATGTTCCGCTCCAGCGCATCAAGGTCGAGGATCAGGCAGGGGGTCTGGATATCGGCCTCGTCCATGCCGGGCAAAGCGGGGATATCGTAGCCGACTTCAAGCCCGGCAAAGCTGGTGGGTGCGTTCATGTCAGTCTCCTTCAGCCCTGCATCCAGGGCAGTTTATCCAGATCGACGTTGCCGCCGGTGATGATGACGCCCACGCGCCGGCCCTTGAAAACACCTGGGTTCTTCAGGATCGTGGCAAGCGGGACGGCGCAGCTGGGTTCGATGACGATCTTCATCCGCGCCCAGGTAAGGCGCATGGCGTCGATGATCTCTTGTTCCGATGCGGTCAGGATATCAGTGACGTGGTTCTTCACAAAGTGCCATGTCAGATCTTTCAGCGGCACCTTCAGCCCGTCAGCCACGGTGTTGGGCGCATCATCGGCGATGATGTAACCGGCCTTGAAGCTGCGATAGGCGTCGTCAGCCATTTCGGGTTCGGCGGCGTAGATTTTCACATCGGGCGCTATGTTCGACAGCGTCAGACAGGTGCCGGAAATCATTCCGCCGCCGCCGATGGGCGCGATGACGGAGTCCAGCCCCTGAACCTGCTCCATCAACTCGCGTGAGCAGGTGGCCTGCCCGGCGATCACGCGGGGATCGTTATAAGGGTGAACGAAATCGGCCCCGGTTTCGGCTTGCACCCGTGCGAAAACCTCTTCGCGCGAGGTGGTTGAGGGTTCGCATTCGGTGATCGTGCCGCCATAGCCGCGCACGGCATCTTTCTTGGCCTGCGGGGCGGTGCGGGGCATGACGACGGCGCAAGGGATCCCCCGACGGCCAGCGGCGTAGGACAGCGACAGGGCGTGGTTGCCAGATGAGTGGGTTGCGACGCCATTGGCGGCCACGGCATCGTCAAGGCCGAACACGGCGTTCGACGCACCGCGCACCTTGAACGCCCCGGCCTTCTGGAAGTTCTCGCATTTAAAGAACAATTCCGCGCCGGTCAGGGCATTCAAGTAGTCGGATGTCAGCACCGGGGTGCGATGGATGTAAGGCTCTATCCGCCGGTGGGCGGCGAGGACATCATCATAAGTCGGGATCAGCATCGGGTTCCTTTCAGGCGGCGGCGCGGGCCGCCTCCGGTGCTTTGCGGTAAAAGTCCTGAGCTGCGGCGACGCCCGAACCCAGCGTGATCTTCCAGCCAAGGTCGGCCATGCACATCTCGGCCGTGGCAAGGCCGGACAGCATCATAACATCGGTCAGGCTGCCCAAGTGGCCAATACGGAAAACTTTTCCGGCAACTTCCCCCAAGCCCACACCAAAGGCCACGCCGTATTTCTCGGCCGCGACTTTCACCAGATCGGTGCCGTTGCACCCCTCTGGCACAACAACTGCCGTCACTGTGTCGGAATAGAGGTCGGGCGTTGCGGCGCAGGGCTTCATGCCCCAGGCGGTGATGGCGCGGCGCACACCTTTGGCAATGCGTGTGTGGCGGGCATAGACGTTGGCCAAACCCTCATCCTCCAGCATCTCGATCGACTTTGCGAGGCCCGCGATCAGGCCGACAGCGGGGGTGTAGGGATAGCTGCCGGTGGCATAGGTCCGCAACATGTCGCTGAAGTCGAAAAAAGTGCGTGGCAGTTTCGCGCTTTCCATCGCCGCCAGTGCCTTCGGGCCGACGCCCAGAATTGCAAGGCCTGCAGGCAGCATGAAACCCTTCTGGCTGCCCGCCACGGCGATGTCGACGCCCCAACCGGTCATCTCGAACGGCATGGAACCGATGGAGGACACGCCGTCCACAAACAGCAGACCGGGGTGGCGGGCTGCATCCATCGCGCTGCGGATGCCCGCGATATCGGATTTCACGCCCGTAGCAGTTTCGTTGTGCGTCGCAAGCACGGCGCGTATTTTATGCGTGCTGTCGGCCTTCAGGGCCGCTTCGATGGCACCAAGCGGTGCGCCTTCGCCCCAAGGTGTTTCGATGATCTGAACGATCAGCCCGTGGCGCTGGCACATGTCGATCCACCGGTGACTGAACATTCCGAATCGCGCGGCCAGCACCGTGTCACCGGCAGAAAGCGTGTTTGAAATTGCCGCTTCCCAGCCGCCCGTGCCGGTGGAAGGAAGGATTATCACCTCACCATCGGTCATCGCCAGCACACGCCGCACACCCTGAACCGCGGGTTTGAACAGCCGGCCGAATGCGGGTGAGCGATGGTCCAGCGTCGGGATGTCGCAGGCTTTGCGGATCGCTTCGGGGATGTTTGTGGGGCCGGGAATGAACACGGGATTCTGGAAGGACATGGGCGGAACCTTTCAACTGCTTCTTGTTACGCTAAAACGTTCGACGCAACCGCGCAATTTTTTCGAAATGTTTTTTCATTTCTGCTACATCAGGATTTATGCAACAAAATCAGAGCTTGCGATTTTTTCACTCACCGGAAATGATTTCCAGACCGCGAGAAATATCTGCAGAAGGAACACCCGATGGCCCTGCCCCGCCCCCGTGGCCGCCCGAAGTCATTTACTGACAAGACCGACCAGAACCGGGTGCAGGCGGTAGACCGCGCGATGGTTTTGTTACAGCGGTTGGCGGACAGTCCGGGGCTGACCCTGAGCGAGTTGGCAGCGGCCGAGGGCGAGGCACATGCCACGGTCTATCGTGTGCTGATGACGTTGCAGATACATGGAATTGTGGAAAGTGAGGAACCCGGACAGGTTTGGCATGTGGGTGGCGGGGCGTTTCGCATTGGGTCGGCGTTTCTGCGGCGGACCAAGGTGGTGGAGCGGTCGCGTGCGGTGATGGACCGGCTGATGCGCGATACCGGCGAGACTGCGAACCTTGGCGTGGAGAACCGCGATGAGGTGATGTTCCTGAGCCAGGTCGAGACACATGAGGCGATCCGGGCATTTTTCGCGCCGGGAACGAAATCACCGATGCATGTGTCGGGAATCGGAAAGGCTTTGCTGGCCTGGTATCCGGCAGTGCGGGTTGCACAAATCGTTGCACGGCAGGGGCTTGCCGGGTTCACGACGCTGTCGATCACGTCTGAAGCCAGCCTGAGCCGCGATCTTGCGCGGACCCGCGAGCGGGGCTTTGCGATTGATGATCAGGAACGGGCCGAGGGGATGCGCTGTGTCGCGGCCCCGATCTTCAACGCCTATGCCGAGCCGGTGGCGGGGCTTTCGGTGTCTGGCCCGGCCTTTCGGCTGCCGCTTTCGGCTACCGACCGGATCGGCGCCTTGGTGCGGGCCGCGGCGGATCAGGTGACCGAGGCGACAGGCGGGGTGCGGCCGTGAACCGGCGATCCGGACCGCAGACGATTTCCGGGTGGGATGCAAACGCAGACAGACGCTGCCCAGATGGTTCAGGTGAGTGTGGCGACAAGGCCGGGCAATACCGCCCAATCTGCAAAGCGCGCAGCGGCGGGAAGCGCCGCAGCCGGGGATTTACGGTATCCTTCGGTGAACAGCAGAAACGGGACGGCGGCGGCGAGGGCGGTGTCGGCATCCACCTCGCTGTCACCAACGAAGATCGCCGGAACAGCCTCAAGCGCGCGGGCCACGGCGCGCAGCGGGGCGGCATCGGGCTTGCGTTGCGCCAGCGTATCGCCGCCGATCACCACCGGGAAGAACCGGGTCAGGTCGAAGGCGGCAAGCACATGGCGGGCGGGCAATTCGGGTTTGTTGGTGCATAGGCCAAGAAGGTGGCCCGCGTCGGTCAGCGCCTCAAGTGCCGCGACCACGCCGGGATAGGGTTGCGTCAGGACGGCGGAGGCCGCGTTGTAGTGATGCAGGAAGCGGCGTTCCCAAAGCGCGTGGCGGTTGGCATCGGGGGCGTGGCCGCGAGCGTGCATTGCGCGATCAATCAGCACAGGCACACCGTTGCCGACAAAGCTGATCACAATGGCGCGGCCGAAGAGCGGCTCGGACAATTCGACCATCGTGCGGTTGAGGGCTGCATGAATGTCGGGCGCGGAATCGACCAGCGTGCCGTCAAGGTCGAAGATGATGCTGGCCATGTCAGCCCCTGTCGGCACGGATGGGATCGAACAGCAGGCGCAAGCCGTTCAGAACGACAAGGACTGTGCCACCCTCATGCCCCACCACGGCGAGCGGAAGGGGCAGCTGGAACAGCAGCGTCCCCGCGACCAGCAGCAGCATCGCACCCATAGCGAAGATCAGGTTCTGCTTGATGACGGCCGCAGTACGTTTTGCCAGCCGGTGGGCCGCTGCAAGACGATCCATATTCTCGGACAGCAGGGCCACGTCGGCGGCTTGCAAGGCCACCTCGCTGCCCGCCGCCCCCATGGCAATGCCGACATCGGCGCGGGCAAGGGCGGCGGCATCGTTCACGCCGTCGCCGACAAAGGCGACCTTGCCGGACGCGCGCATCGCAGCGACGAGGGCCACCTTGTCTTCGGGCAGCAGGTCCGAGTGGATTTCGTCCGCGCGCAGCCCCAGCGCCGCACCGATCCGCAGCGCAACCGGGCGCCGGTCGCCGGTCATCATGGCAATCTGGCCGATGCCGCTGTGACGCAGCGCCTCGATGCCGGCACGAGAGGTCAGGCGGGGTTGATCGGCGACGGCCAATGCACCCAGCAGTGTCGGCCCGCGCCCGAGGTAGATCACCGTCTGGTCGCCGTCGGCCAGCGCCAGAAGGCGGGGATCGTCGATCGGGGCACTCATGCGGGCGGCAAGGCGTGGATTGCCGGCCCAGAGCGCGCCATCAACATCGGTGCCGGTGATCCCCTCGCTTGGCATGGCGGTGACAGCACTTACCGCAGCGGGTGCTATACCCCGCGTTGCAACCAGACGCCGGATCGCGTCCGCAATGTGGTGTTCCGATTGCGCCTCGATGCCCGCGATCAGCGACAGGAACGCATCCTCGCTGATGCCAAGGGGAACGATACCGGTTACTTCGGCGCGCCCCGTGGTAAGCGTGCCAGTCTTGTCGAAGGCAAAGCTTTTCACCGCGGCCAGCGTTTCCAGTGCTGCACCGCCTTTGAACAGCACCCCGCCGCGCGCCGCGGCCGACAGCGCGGACAGGATTGCAGCGGGAACCGAAATGACGATGGCGCACGGACTGGCCGCGACCAGCAGCGTGGCGGCGCGGTAAAGCGCCAGTTGTGTGGACCAGCCAAGCCACAGAAAGATGCCGAATGCCAGCAGGGAGCCTGCAAGAACAGCCACCGTATAGCGCTGCCCGAACCATGCGCTGAAACGTTCCGACGGCGCTTTGGCCGCTTGCGCCTCGGTCACCAGTTTTATCATTCGGGCGACAGTGCTTTCGGAGGCAGACCGTTCGACCCTCACCTCAAGCACCGCATCAAGGTTTACCGTCGCCTCGAACACGCGCGCACCAGGTGCCTTGTTGACGGGGACAGACTCGCCCGTGACAGTCGATTCGTCGATCGCACCTTCGCCTCGGGTGATCGTGCCGTCGATGGGCATCCGTGCACCGGGACGGATCACCACGGTATCGCCGATGATCAGTGTGGCGACCGCCACTTCGCTGACCGAGCTGTCGTGCAATCGCAGGGCGGTTTCCGGGCGCAGCGCCATCAGCGCCTCGACCGCGCGACGGGCCTTGCCCATCGCCTGCTGTTCCAGCGTGCCCGAGAGGCTGAACAGGGTCAGCAGGACCGCCCCTTCAAGTTTTGCACCGACCGCCGCAGCGGCGACGGCCGCGATGATCATCAGCAGGTCGATATCGAGGACATGGTCCTGCCACAGCGCCCTGAGCGCCCCCCAGCCCGTGGGAATACCCGCCGCGAGATAAACAAGGGCGATACCGAGGGTGCCGACAAGGGGCGGAAGCGTGGTGAAATGGGCGACGGCGGCAACGGCCATGCCGGCCAGCGTCAGCGCCGTCAACAGGACGGCGTTATCGGCAAAGATGCCGGTCGGGCCGTAATCGTGGCCCGCGTGATCGGCGATGTGGCTTTGATCCTGGGGCAAGGTCGGTCCTGCAACGCGGGCGGTTGGGCATGACCTTTGCGCGCGGGGGCAGGATTGTCAAAGTGCCATCATCGCGGTGAAGCGGTCTTGGCGCACATCCAGCAATACCTCGTCGATGCTGCGGGCCTGCGCGCTGCACAGATAGGCCATGACCGAGGCGGGAACCTGTGCCGAAACTAGTTTTTCCTGCGGAATCTGGCTGATCGGGTTGAGGCCAGAGGCGCGGATTTCGGCCTGCATGGCGGTGTCGGTGGGCGGGATGCCGATGAAAAAGCTCTGGATTCCTTCGGGGGCCAGTTCCAGCGCCAGAAGCCGGGTCAGCATGTGGACCCCGGCCTTTGTGGTGCAATAGGCGGTCCACCCTTCCATCGCCGTGGTGGCGGCACCGGTGCCAGCGTTGACGATGGTGCCTTTGGACGCACGCAGCAACGGCAAAGCGGCCACCGCCATGCGGTGAACGCCGATGACGTTGACCGCAAATGCGGGGGTGAGGGCATCACTGGGCAGCGTGGCAAGGGGGCCGATGGGCGTGATCTGCCCTGCATTGTTCACCAGCACGTCAAGACCGCCGGACCGGGTGATGCGGGCGATTGCGGCATCCACATCGGATTGCCGGGTGACATCAAGGGGAAGGATGGTTGCGGCGTCTGGCAGCGGTTCGGCTTCTCCGTAGACGCCCGCAAAAACGGTCGCACCGTGGGCTGCGAGGATGCGGACCAGTTCAGCCCCGATACCGCGCCCGGCCCCGGTGACAAGGATGGTGCGACCAGCAAGGTCGGGAACGGGGATGGGGGCGAGGTTGAACATTTTCGTTGACCTTGACGTTGCATCGTTGTTAATTGGCCTTACCAATTTATCGCTATCGCAGCCGTTGCGGGCTGTCAAAGAAATAGCGGATCAGCCTCGGGGGGAGGACACGGATGGACCGGATTGCCCGGATCGAGCCTATTGCGATCCACTATCCCGACCCAAACGATTTCGACACGATCCGCCGCACCGTTCTGGTGCGTGTGGAGACCGGCCACGGCGTGGTTGGCTGGGGCGAGTGCATCGCGATGTGGCCGGAGGCGTGCCGCGCGGTGGCCACGGTTATCTCGGACGGCCTGCTGCCCGTGCTCAAGGGCGAGCCCGCGGGCGAGATCGAGGCGAACTGGCAGAAGATGCGCCGACATGTCTGGTGGTATGGCGAAGGCGGGATTGCATCGCTCGCCATATCGGGCATCGACATGGCCCTATGGGATATTGCGGGCAAGATCGCGGGCAAACCGTTGTACGCGCTGCTCGGTGGTCTGAAGCATGAACGATTGCTCGCCACCGCGTCTTCGCATGTGAACAAGAAGGGTGAGACCGCCTGTGTGGATGAGGTCGTGAGATTTTTCGAGGCCGGATTCCGGTCGTGCAAGCTAGGCTTTGCGAAGAAGGGCGAGAGCAACATCGGCGGTGACCCAGATACGGACGTAAGCTTTATTGCGGCGCTGCGTGGCGCACTGGGCGACGACGCGGGCATTCTGGTGGATGTCGGTAATGGCGTGCGCTGGGACGCAGAGACGGCGATTTCGGTGGCCAACCGGATGGGCGCGCTTGGGATCGGCTGGTATGAGGAACCGCTCTATCCGACCGACGATGCGGGTTATCGGCTGTTACGGGCGAACACCGCCGTGCGGATCGCGTCAGGTGAACGCGAGTTCACCGAAGCGGGCTACCGCCGGCAGATGGAGTTCGTGCAGGCGATTGATGTGTATGGCGTGGACCCGGCGCGGGTCGAGGGGATCACCGGGTTCCGGCGAGTAGATGCACTGGCGACGCACTATGGCAAGGGGATGAACGCCCATGCCTGGTCCACCGCGATCACCACGGCGGCAAGCCTGCATCTGTCGCTGGCGTCACCCAATACGGAAATTTTTGAGTTCAAGCCCTTCGGGGTTGTCGTGCAGGATGAACTGGTGGCGGAAAAGCTGTGGCACCGCGATGGCTGGGCCTATCCGATCCACGGGCCAGGACTGGGCATCGACGTGCAGGAAGACGTTGTGAAGCGGCTGGCAATGGCATGAGCGAGGGGGCGAAATACGGGCTGGTCAGGCCAACCGAGGCCGACATCCGGCAAGGCGGGTTTTCGACCCCCTGGGATGCACCGACCATTCCGCCGTTTCCGTTCCGGTTCCGCAATGTGGAGATCCTGACGCTGTATTGGCGCACCGACCCCGAGGCCATGGCGTTTCTGCTGCCGCCGCCGCTGGTGCCAATTGGCGATGTGGCCTGCGTTCACATATATCGCATGACCGACACCGACTGGCTGGGTCCGTATGGCGAGGCGAATGTGATGTTCGGGGCGGAATTGCCCGGCAAAGCGCAGGGTGCCTATTCGCCCTATCTGGTGTTGTCGTCGGATGTCGGCGTGGCGCAGGGGCGCGAGGTGCATGGGCAACCCAAAAAGCTGGGCAATGTCAGTCTTGAGGCGCGCGGTGACCTGATGGTCGGGCGGGTGGAGCGCAACGGGATCGAGGTGATCACCGGCACGATGGCGACCAAGCAGCGCCGGGTCGCGCCCGAGGCGATGGCGCCCTATTTCAACTTTGCCACCAACCTGAACCTGAAGGCGGTGGACCATATCGACGGGCGGCCCGCGATCCGGCAGATCACCTTGCGCCGGTTGGCCGAAGTGACGGTGCATGAGGCCTGGGAAGGCCCCTGCACAGTCGAATTGCGCGGCAATGCGCAACTGCCGGTCTACCGGTTGCCAGTGCGCGAGCCGCTTATGGGCATTCACTGGCGCGCGGATTTCACCTTGGTCGCAGGGCTTGTCCTGCATGATTATCTGGGAGGGACGGCATGAAGCGCGTCGTCGTAACGGATTACACATTCCCGGATCTGGCGCAGGAAGATGCGGCAGCGACCGGGGCCGGGGCCGCGTTCATCGCGCACCAGTGCAAGACGGCGGCCGAGGTTGCCGATGCAGTGGCAGGCGCGGATGTGGCGGTGGTGCAGTTCGCGCTCTTTGGACCCGAGGCGGCGCGCGCGGTGAAGGCCGGGGCGACGGTGATCCGCTACGGCGTGGGATATAACAACATCGACCTTGCAGCGGCGGCGGCGGCGGGGCTGCGCGTCGGCTATGTGCCGGATTACTGCACGGACGAGGTGGCGGATCACACGGCGGCATCGGCGCTGAGCCTTTTGCGAAAACTGCCGGGGCTGGATGCGTCGGTGCGGCGCGGCGATTGGGCGGCCGTGGCGGTGTGCAAGCCGATGAAGCCGTTCGCGCAGACAGTGTTCGGGTTTTTCGGGCTGGGACAGATCGGGCGAGCCGTGCTGGAGCGATTGCGGGGCTTCGGGTTTCGCTTCATCGCGTCCGATCCCGGCCTGACAGACGCCGATGCGACAGCACTTGGCGTGACACGGATGGAGGCGGAGCAGTTGCTGCGCGAGGCCGATATCATATCGCTGCACGCGCCCGCCACGGCGGTGACGACCGGCTTTTTCAACGCTGCCCGCCTTGCAACGATGCAGCGCCATGCGGTGATCGTAAACGCGGCTCGCGGCCAGCTGATCGTCGAGGATGATCTTGCGGCGGCGCTGACCGATGGCACCATTGCAGGAGCGGCGCTTGACGTGTTTCATGCTGAGCCGCTGGCAAAGGCCAGCGCGCTGCGCGATGCACCAAACCTGCTGCTGACACCGCACGCCGCCTGGTATTCCGAGGCCGCGATTCACCGCCTGCAGGAACTGGTGGCTGAGGACATCGCGCGCGCGCTGCGAGGTGAGGGGCCGCGGAGACCGGTTCCCGAATAGACATTCACAATACGCCGGGTGGTGGGGGAGGAGCCTGCACCGTTCTAAGGCGAGACGACCCGGCACCGCACAGCGGGCCGTTAACTGGGAGGACGACAGATGAGAACGACCAAAATCCTCGGCGCGGTCGCTGCGCTGATGCTGAGCGGGGCGGGTTTCGCCTATGCTC
The DNA here is from genome assembly GCA_031408575.1 of Rhodobacterales bacterium. Taxonomy (GTDB): domain Bacteria; phylum Pseudomonadota; class Alphaproteobacteria; order Rhodobacterales; family Rhodobacteraceae; genus Aliitabrizicola. The sequence continues at coordinate 54,204 of JANNWS010000101.1, read as the reverse complement.
AGGCGATCACGCTGGAAGGGGGCAAGGAAACCAACATGGTTCTGCTGCCCAAGTTCCTTGGCATTCTGGTCTTTGATCAGGCCAATGAAGGCGCGCAGGAGGCCCACAAGGAACTGGGCAACACAGGCAAGCTGGATTTCCTGGGGCCGACGCCGGAAAACTCGGTCGCCGGTCAGATCGAGATCATGACGACGGCGGCCACGCAAAAGCTGGGCGCAGTGATGCTGTCCAACAACGCGGGCGACCAGATTGCGCCCTCGGCAGAAGCGGCACAGGCGGCAGGCACCAAGGTTGTGACCTGGGACAGCCCGATTCCGTCGGGCGCGGGCGAGTCGGTGTTTGTGGCACAGGTTGATTTTGGGTCCATCGGCGTGGTGATGGCCGACATGGCGCATTCGATTCTGGGTGGAAAAGGCAAGATGGCGGTGCTGTCGGCAACGCCGGATGCCGCCAACCAGAACGCTTGGATCGAGGCCATGAAGGGCGCGCTGTCAACAGATGCCAAATATGCCGATATCGAGCTGGTCGATGTGGTTTACGGCGACGATCAGGCCGAAGTCAGCTACAACCGGGCGCTGGCGCTGGTGGACAAGTATCCCGATCTGGGGCTGATCATGTCGCCCACAACCGTCGGCATTCAGGCCAGCGCCAAGGCGATGCAGGATGAAAACCTGTGTGACAAGGTGAAGGTGTCGGGCCTTGGCCTGCCGTCCGAAATGGCGTCCTACACGATGAACGGCTGCGCGCCGGAATTTGCGCTGTGGGATTTCCGCGACCTTGGCTATCTGACCTACTACACCGCCTACGGCCTTGCGACGGGCCAACTGAAGGGCGAGATCGGCGAAAGTTTCGCCGCCGGCCGGATGGGCGAGTTCACCATCGAGGCGGATCCGGGCCGCGAAGGGCAAAAACGTATCCTGATGGGGCCGTTCACGGTCTATAACAAGGACAACGTGGAAGCCGCCGCAAAGTGACGCATCGGGCGCGGCGGGGGTGACCCTGCCGCGCCCTTTTCCCCGAGGTGCCATGTCTGTTCCCCCCACCCTTGCGCTGCGGGCGGTGTCGAAATCCTTTGGGATGACGGCGGCGCTGGCCGACATGACGCTGGAGCTTTTTCCGGGCGAAGTTCATGCCATCGTGGGCGAGAACGGGGCCGGAAAATCGACCATGATCAAGATCATGACCGGGATTTACCAGCCATCTTCGGGGGTACTGGAGATTGACGGCGCAGCGGTGGTGCTTGCCGGAACGAAGGCGGCGCGGTTGCGCGGGGTGGCTGCGATCTATCAGGAACCGATGGTCTTTCCCGATCTGGACGTGACCGAGAATATTTTCATCTCCTCCACCGATGCCGGGCTGTTCATGGACCGGCGCGCGATGCGAAAGCGGGCGCAGGCGCTGATTGCGCGGGTCGGCATGACGCTGGACGTGGACCGCGAGGCGCGGGGGCTGACGCTGGCCGAACAGCAGGCGGTCGAGATTGCGCGGGCGCTGTCACAGGATGTGCAGGTGCTGATCATGGACGAGCCGACGGCATCGCTTTCGGCGCATGAGGCGGCAGAGTTGCGCCGTATTGCCAAGGCCCTGGCGGCTTCGGGTGTCTCGGTGGTCTATATCTCGCACCGGCTGGAAGAGGTGTTCGAGATTGCCGACCGGGTGACGGTGATCCGCGACGGGCGGCACATCTCGACCAGACCGGTGGCCGAAGTGACGCCGCAGGGTCTGATTGCCGACATGGTGGGCCGCGAGGTGGGCAACTATTTTACCAAGATGCCGTCGGTGGCGCAGGACGAGGTGGTGCTGTCGGTACGCCGGCTGGCGCGGACGGGCGTGTTCGAGGGGATCACCTTTGATCTGCACCGGGGCGAGGTTCTGTGCATGGCCGGCCTGATCGGCGCGCGGCGCACCGATGTGGCGCTGGCGCTGTTCGGGGTGCATCCGGCGACGGGGGGCGAGGTGCGCTACAAGGGGCAGGCGGTGCATGTCACTTCGCCCGCGCAGGCGATCGGGATGGGCATTGCCTATGTGTCCGAGGACCGGCGCAAGCTGGGCCTGGCGATGCCGCTTTCCATCAGGTCCAACATTTCGCTGGCGACACTGGCGCAGTATCTGTCGCCGCTGGGGCTGATCGACCGGGCGGCAGAGCGGGAGACGGCGATGGCCTATCGCAAGCGCCTCGCCATCCGCGCGCCGGATGTGGAGATGGCGGTTGGGGTGCTGTCGGGGGGCAATCAGCAAACGGTGATGCTGGCCAAATGGCTGGCGCTGAAGCCCGAGCTGCTGATTGTCGATGAGCCGACGCGGGGCATCGATGTGGGGGCAAAGGCCGAGGTGCATGACCTGATCCGCGCCTTCGTGAAGGACGGCGGGACGGCGCTTGTCATCTCGTCCGACCTGCCGGAAGTGCTGGCTCTGGGCGACCGGATCGTGGTGATGCGCGAGGGGCGGCAGATGGGGATTGTGGCATCTGCCGATGCGACGCAGGAAGGCATCATGGCCGTGGCCACCGGCCAGAGCGCGGCCGCGTGATGGGGTTTTTCCACCGTCTCAGCCCGCAGGGGCTGCGCCTGCTGGCGCTGATCGGGGTGATCGTGCTGCTTCTTGGGTTCTTTTCCAGCCAGATCGAAGGCTATATGAACGCGCGTTTATTTTCGCGGATATCGGGGTCGGTCGCGATCATGGCGCTGATAGCGACGGCGCAGACGCTGGTGATCCTGACGCGAAATATCGACCTGTCGATCGGGTCGGTCGTGGGGTTCGTGGCCTTTGCCGCCGGAAACATGGTCAGCGGCGCACCCGACATGAACCCGGTGCTGCTGGTCTTGTATTGCATGGCGGTTGGCGCGGTGTTCGGGGCGGTGAACGGGCTGATCGTGGCCTATGCGCGGGTGCCATCGATCATCGTAACGCTGGCCACGATGGCGATCTTCCGGTCGTTGCTGGTGGAGTATTCGGATGGCAAGTCGATCACCACGTCCACATTGCCCGGCTGGCTGACCGAGTTTCCCAACCTGCCACTGTTCACCCTCTTCGGGCTGGAGTTTCGCGCGGCTTTTGTTGCATCGCTGGTGGTGGTGATCCTTGTGCATCTGGCGCTGACGCGGCTGCGCCCGATGCGCCAGGTCTTTGCGGTGGGGTCAAACCCAGAAGCGGCGGAGATGGCGGGTATTGATGCGCGCCGTGTGGTGTTCGGGGCCTTCGTGCTGTCGGGCGCGCTCGCGGGGCTGGCGGGGCTGCTGTTTCTGGCGCGGTTCGGCAACATCACAGTGGTCGCGGGGCTGGGGTTTGAGTTGAAGTCGGTGGCATCTGCGGTGGTGGGGGGCGTCAACATCTTTGGCGGGTCGGGGTCGGTTATCGGGGCGCTGCTGGGGGCGGTGCTGGTGGATGTGATCGACACCTCGCTGGTGCGCTGGGCCATCGTCAGCGAGTTCTGGCGCGAGGCGGTGCTGGGTGCGCTGATCCTGCTGTCGGTCACCACCGACACGCTGTTCACCCGCCGCCTGATCGCGTTCCGCGCCCGGCGCAGGGCCGCGCGCGAGGTGCGGCCATGATCGCCCGGCTGAAAAGCTGGGAGGGGTTTCTGCTGGTGGTGCTGGCGCTGATCATCGCGGTCAATGCGGGGCTGTCGCCGGAGTTTCTGACGGTGGGAAACCAGATCAACCTGTTCCAGCTTTCGATCGAAAAGATCATCGTGGCGTTGGTGATGACCTTCATCATTATCAACGGCGAGATTGATCTTTCGGTCGGCTCCATGATGGGGCTGGCGGCCTGTGCTTTTGGCTGGCTGGTCAAGGAACAGGGCGTTGCGGCGCCGGTGGCCATCGGGGGGGCGCTGATGATCGGGGTGCTTGGGGGGGCATTGAACGGGTGGTTCATCACCAAGGTGGGCCTGCCGTCGCTGGTGGTGACGCTGGCCACGCTGATCGGGTTTCGCGGTCTGGCGCGGGTACTGGTGGAGGATCGGGGGCTGACCGATTTTCCGAACTGGTTCGATGCGCTGGGGCAAAAAGGGCTGATCGGGCCGGTGCCGTTTGCGCTGATTGCGTTCGCCCTGTTGTTCGGGGTGCTTTACGTGGTGCTGGAGAGGTCCGGCTTTGGCCGCAAGACGCAGGTGATCGGCACCAACCGCGAGGTGGCGGAATTCGCAGGCATCGACACGAACCGCCACAAGATGGTGCTGTTCATTGCCTCCGGGGCGATATCGGCCTTTGCCGGCCTGCTCTATGCGGCCCGCGTGGGCGCGGTGCGGGGCGATGTGGCGAACGGATTCGAGTTGGACATCATCACTATCGTTTTGCTCGGCGGCGTCAGCATATTCGGCGGCACGGGGACGCTGATCGGCACGCTGCTGGCCATTCTGATCGTGCTGAACATCCGCAACGGCATGGCGTTGATGAGCATCACGGGGCATATCCAGACCGGAGTGATCGGGCTGTTGCTGATCGCGTCGGTGATCGTGCCGCGGCTGACACCTAGTCGCGCGAAGGAGGCTGCATGAACGACCCCATCACCCGAATCGAGTTCGTCGAACCCATCGTGCGGGAATCCGTGGCCGAAATGGTCGTGCGACGGATTCTGGATATGGTGCGGGCCGGTGTGCTGAAGGCGGGCGATCAGTTGCCGCCGGAACGCGATCTGGCGCTGTCGCTGAACGTGTCGCGCCCGTCGGTGCGCGAGGCGATGCGCGGGCTGACGGTGCTGGGCGTGGTGCGGACACGGCAGGGCGGCGGGGCCTATATCTCGGAGCTGGATGCCGAGGCGCTGCTGGGGCCGATCCAGTTTTTCCTGAGCCTGCAGGACATGAACATCCGCGAGCTTTACGACGCGCGAAGCCTGATCGAATCGGATGTGGCGCGGCGCGCGGCGGTTGCCATCGGCGACGCGGAACTTCTGGCGCTGGAGGCGATACTGGCCGAGCAGGCACTGACGATCAGCGACCCGATTGCGTTCCGCAAATCGGATTACGCGTTTCACGAGGCGATCTGGATCGGGTCGCGCAATGCGTTTCTGAAGCGGATCGGCCAAAGCCTGAACGTTTTGGGGCTGGAGTTTCGCAAGCGGGCGTCGGAAACGGCGGGGGTGCTGGAGCGCAGCTTGCAGGACCATCGGCGGCTGTTGGCGGCGTTGCAGGCGCGCGACCCCGAAGCGGCGGCGCAAGCCGCGCAACTGCACATGCAGAACGTGTTTCAGTCAACCATCGCCCAAGGGGGAGAAGCGCCATGACGGCACGGATCGGGGTTGTCGGGGTCGGCTGGTGGGCCGCGTTCAACCACATTCCCACCGTGCAGGCGGGAGCAGATGCGCGGATCGTGGCACTGTGCGATCTTGACGCGGAACGGCTGCGCGTGGCGGGCGACCGTTTCGGGATTGCCGCGCGCTATGGCGATCTTGGGGCGATGCTGGCGGCGGAGCGGCTGGACGGGCTGATCGTCTCGACCCCGCATGTCGCGCATACGGCACCTGCTTTGGCGGGACTGGCGGCGGGGTGTCATGTGCTGGTGGAAAAGCCGATGGCCACCAGCGCCGCCGATGGCCGGGCGATTGCGGCGGCGGCGTTGGCGGCACGGCGCGAGGTACTGGTGCCGTGCGGCATGAACTTTACCAGGTTCACCGTGCAGGCGGCGGGGTTCGTGCGCGACGGGCGGATCGGTGTGGTGCGCCACGCGGTCTGCCAGATGGGATCGGCGCTGGAGGATCTGTTCGCGGGCGAGCCGATGCTGGAGACATCTGATCATCTGTTCCGCCCGCCCGCTTCGACGTGGGCCGATCCGGCACGCGCGGGGGGCTATGGCTGGGGCCAGATGTCACATTCGCTGGCGTGGTTGCTGCATGTGTCGGACCTGCGGTTGCAGTCGCTTTACGCGATGGACGGCAAATCGAAAACCGGCGTCGATTTCTATGATGCCGCCGTGGCGCGGGCGACGAACGGGGCGACGGTTGCGCTGTCGGGGTCGGCCACGGTGCCGAAGCATCGGGGGATGCACATGGATATCCGCATCTTTGGCACCGAAGGCATGATCGCCTTTGACTGCGAGGCGGGCCGGGCGCGGCTGGAGTTGAGCAGGCCGGACGGGCAGGATAAAAGCGTGACGATTGCCCCCGGTGCGGCCGACTATGACGGCGCTCTGCCGGTGCAGGTCTTTGCCGCGCTGTGCGCGGGCAAACCCGTCGAAAACGCGGCCAACGCCGAAAACGGGGCGCGGGTGACCGAAGCACTGGATGCGCTGTACCGGTCGGCCCGGTCAGGGCAACTGGAACGGATCGGGGACTGACGATGAAGCTGTCGCTGACCGCATGGTCGTTCCCCGCCTGCACCTTGCAGGAATGTGCCGGGATATCGAGAGCGCTGGGAATAGATGCGCTCGATGTCGGGCTGTTCTATCGTTCGGCCTTGGACAAGGCCGGGATTCTGGCAGACCCGAAAGCGGCTGCGGGGCGGCTGACCGGTCTGGGGGTAGCCCTTCCGAATTACTACCATTTGTTCGGGAATGGGCTTGAAGGGCGCAACCTGTCACTGCCCGGCAGTATCGACGAAAACGCGCGCGATCTGGAACAGGTGCTGATCTTTGCCGATGCGGCGGGGATCGGCAGCGTGTTCCTGCTGCCCGGCATCGTGAACCCCGGCCAGTCGCGCGACGATGCGGCACGGGTCAGCACCGAAAGCCTTGCAGCGCTTCTGGAAGTGGCCCGCCCCTTCAAGGCGAAGATCTGCATCGAGGCGCATGTGCAAAGCTGGGCCGAATCGCCAGCGCTGGTGCAGCGGTTGATTGATCTGACGGGTATTGGCCTTGCGCTGGATTATTCGCATTTCGCCTGCCTCGGCTACCGTCAGGACGAGGTTGACCCTTTGGCGAAACATGCCGTGCATGTGCATCTGCGGCAGGCCAAGATGGGCGCGTTGCAGGCGAAATTCGCGCAAGGCACACTGAATTTTCCGGCGATGTTCGCGACACTGCGTGATGCGGGCTATGGCGGCTGGCTGGCGCTGGAAAACACCCATCAGGATTACATGAACACACTGACCGAGGATGTTCTGACCGAAACCATCACCATGCGGGACTGTTTCCGCCAATGGCAGGAGGGGATCTGATGCCGGGATATGCCTGGGTTCTGGAAGTGCGTCCGGGGTATGAGGACGAATACCTGCGACGCCATGACGCCTGCTGGCCCGAGATGCTGGCGACGCTGCGCCAGTCTGGCATTCGCAATTACAACATCTTCCGGCATGGCCTGACGCTGTTCGGTTTCTTTGAAACCGATGATCTGGCGGCGACAAGGGCGCATCTTGCGGCCTGTCCGGTGAACGCGAAATGGGCCGAATGGATGGCCCCCATCATGAAGGTGGAGATCGACCCCGCCACGCAGTTTCCCTATCTGCTGCCACGGCAGTTCTTCATGGCCTGACGCTGTGCGACAGCGGCGATGGCGGGGTGCGAACCGGGTGTGGCCGCGGCTCGAAGTCGTCTTGCGGCGATGTCAGCGCACGTCTTCGGCGATGCGGACGGTGATATAGCCGCTATTGGGAAACGTCTCGATTGAACCGTCGGCATAGACCACACGAAACTCGGCCTCGAATTGCCCGGCGGTGCCGGTATCCGCGGCCAGCCAGTTGTATTGCACGGCGGGGGTGCCGGTTGCGGCGGTGACCAGCGCCGAAGCGTCGATCACCAGTGCGCCGCCCCGCTCGCGCATCTGGAACCGCACTGTGGCCCCAGACAGGATGGTCGTCGCGGGTTCCAGCACATAGCGGATCGCAGGCGAAGTATCGCCGCGCTTGATGAAGAAGGTCTCAGTCATGTGTCCCTCGCGATTGTGCATCCGTTGCGGCTTTGGACCAGCGTTCCGCCAGACCGGCCCCTGTCAATCCGCCCGCCCGTCGCCGATCTGTCCGGCGACGCGGTGCGACGCGCCGAAATTGGGCCTGTATAGCTGCGCGCCTGCCCGGTCAGGGCCAGCGCACCTGCTGCACTGGCCGCGGCCGGCAGCGGACCGACACGGCCCATTGCGGTCGCAATGAACCCTACACTGCGGGCAAGTACGCCCGCCACGCGGACCCGGCCCGTTGCCGCACCGCTGAAAAGGGCCACGCCCAACGTCTGGGCAAAGGCCGGCGGTACGCCCACCGCACCCAAGGCGCTGCCCGTCAGGACAACGGGTGATGCGGCCAACGCCGAGATAACGGCCCTTGCCGCAGCCGACCCCGCCAGCGCAAAGCCGCCGAACGCGCCACCCGTTCCAGTCGCAGTTGCTGCTACGGCATCATCCGCCAAAGCCGATGCTGCTATGGCTTGAAAACCAGGCACGGCCTACCTCCCCATGACTGGGGAGTATCTGCTCCCCGCGATATGCTGGTTGACCATATGACCTCCGATCAGAAAAACGTGGTGACGCGGATGAACCCGGCACCACCTGCCCCGCCTGCACCCGAGGCGAAGGCCAGCGTGCCCGCAGCGCCGCCCCCGCCGCCGCCGCCTGGAGCGCCCCCGGCACCGCCCGCGCCCCCGCTGGCGGTGGTGGCGCCGTTCGCGCCACCGCCGCCGCCGCTGCCACCGCCGAAACCGTCGGGAGCGGCTGCACCAACGGTGCCCGCCTGACCGGCAGTTGCGCCAGCGGCCCCGCCGCCCCCGGTCGTGCTGGTCGAGGTGCTGACCACAAGGGAGCCGCCCAAACCGCCCGCCCCCCCGGTCTGCAGCGTTGTGCCAGACGCGGCAAAGCCGGGCGCGCCCCCCCCACCGCCACCACGCAACCCCCCGCGCGACCCGGATGATCCTGCTGCCCCAAGCTGTCCGGCGCCGCCGATGGGCGCGTAAATAGTGTTGTTCAGCGCGGACCCGTCGATCGCACCACCCGCGTTGCCACCGGTCCCGGCGCTTGTCGTGCCGCCTGTTCCGCCAACACCGCCCCGGACGTTGTACGCTCCGAAAGCACTGCCACCGCCCGATCCACCCGTAGCGCCGCTGCCCGCAGTACCGGTTACCGCAGCGCCACCCGCACCGCCCGCACCAATGGTCAGTGCGACTGTCGGACCAAGCCCGGCGGCGGGCAGCCACGCCTCGATGCGGCCACCCGCGCCACCGCCACCGCCACCGCCTGCCGCCGTCGTATTATCGGTCCGCAATCTGCCGCTGGCACCACCGCCGCCACCGGCGTGCATCACGACATGCACCAGACGCGCCCCCGCAGGCCGGGTCCAGGTTGCCGCCCCAGCGGTCGCAAAGTCCTGAACATCAACCAGGTCGGGCAGATCCTGTGCAGCAACCGTCAGATAGGCCACCGCCCCACCCGTCAGGTTCAGCGTGGCATCCGCATTGCTGCTTTCCAGCACGACACGGGTCAGCGTGGGACCCGCAGCAGAGTAGGTTCCAAGCCCTATTTCCCAAGCGTTGCCGTCTTCAATCACATAGCGCACCTGATCACCGGTCACGACACCCGCGTCTGCAAGGGATTGAAACCCTGCCTGCACCAGCCCCAGTGTAATAGTCCCCGTCCCGGTCGTCGCTGTCGCCATCCGGGCGCGATTGCCGATCTTGGGCATCACGCACCCCCGGCAGTGAGGGTGAATGCGGTAATCGTCACCTGTTGCGCCACGGCGATGCTGACATTGTCCAGCGTCATGTCGCCTCCGCCACCGGTCGCTGTTATCAATCCCTGAATGTGGCAGGTGGCCCCCTGTTTGACGCGAAAGTGGCCTGCGGTTCCCGCCGCGTCCGCCGCTGTATCCTGCCATGTGCCAAGAAGCGTCTTCGCCCCTGACGCCGCTGCCGCCAGCCAGTCGACCGGGCAGGTGATGGTGGCAAGCACCGTGCCGCTGTCGATGGCGGCGCAATCAACCGGGGCGGCCCCGCTGCGGATGGTCAGAACCGGCGCGCTTCCCGCCGCCGTCTCGATGGCATCGAGGGCGGCATTGCGCGCCGCTGTCGAGAATTGAAAGGCCATGATCGTCTCCCAGGCTGTGGAAAACCGGCAATAAGGCCGGTCAGGATGGCGCAATCGGCCCTGCCAGTCTCGCGCCCGCGATCAGCCGCCGGGCAAACTCGGGGCGGATCAGGCACGATGCCGGGCTCTTCCGCGTCGCCGCTCCAGTTAGCGCAGCCTTGATTAATGCAGCCCTTCTCCGCCGTGCGCCGCGCGCCGCCGGGACGCAACGGCAGAATGGCACAACGGAAAACGGCCCGTCCCCAGGGGCAGGCCGTTTCACCGCAAGACGACAGTCTGTTTCAGGCGGCGGCGCGCAGCCCCAGCACACGGGCCATCGTCTCGCCCATCGAAGATGGGTTCGGGGCCACCGTGATACCGGCCGCGCTCAGGATTTCGACCTTTTCCTGCGCGCTTTCGCCAAAGGCGCTGATGATCGCCCCGGCATGGCCCATCTTGCGGCCTTTGGGGGCCGACAGCCCGGCGATATAGGCCACCACAGGTTTACGCATGTGATCGCTGACCCAAGCCGCTGCCTCGGCCTCCTGCGGGCCACCGATTTCACCGATCATCATCACCGCATCGGTATCGGGATCGGCCTCGAACAGTTGAAGGATGTCCTTGAAACTTGATCCATTTATCGGATCGCCGCCGATGCCCACGCTGGTGGACACGCCGATGCCCAGCGCCATCATCTGGCTTGCCGCCTCGTAGCCCAGCGTACCAGACCGCCCCACGATGCCAATGCGCCCCGCCATGTAGATATGCGGCGGCATGATGCCGAGGAACCCCTTTCCGGGACTGATCACACCCGCACAATTCGGACCAATGAGCCGCATCTTGCGCTCTTCCGGGTAGCGTTTGAGGAACCGCTTTACCTTCATCATGTCTTGCGACGGGATCCCGTCGGTCACGCAGACGGCGGTGCGGATGCCCGCATCCGCCGCCTCCATGATCGCATCGGCGGCAAAGGGCGGCGGCACGAAGACCAGAGATGCTTCGGCCCCCGTCGCTTCCACCGCCTCGCGCACGGTGTTGAACACGGGGCGATCAAGCACCATCGTGCCGCCCTTGCCTGGCGTCACGCCGCCGACCACGTTGGTGCCGTATTTGATCATGTCGGCGGCATGGAAATTGCCGATCCGGCCCGAGATGCCCTGCACGATGACCGGGGTTCGTTCGGTGATGAGAATGGCCATGTGTTCCTCCTCAGGCGGCGAGTTTGTTACGGGCGGCGACGGCCTTTTCGGCCGCCTCTGCCAGCGTGTCGGCAGTGATCAGCGGCAGGCCCGATGCCTGAAGAATCCGGTTACCCTCTTCCACGTTGGTGCCGGCCAGCCGGACCACGACCGGCAGGCTCAGCCCGACCTCGCGGTAGGCTTGCACCACCCCCTCGGCCACCCAGTCGCAGCGATTGATCCCGGCAAAGATGTTCACCAGAATGACGCTGACGTTCCGGTCGGCAAGCACGGTGCGGAAGGCGCGCACAACCCGCTCAGGGCTGGCACCCCCGCCGATGTCGAGGAAATTCGCAGGTTCACCGCCCGCCAGCTTGATCATGTCCATCGTCGCCATCGCAAGGCCCGCGCCGTTGATGATGCAGCCGATGTCACCGTCCAGACCGACATAGGCCAGCCCATAATCTCCGGCGGTCGACTCGCGCGGGTCTTCCTGACTGCGATCGCGCAGTTCGGCCACTTGCTGCTGCCGGAACAACGCGTTGGTGTCAAAACTCATTTTGGCATCCAGCGCCACCAGATCACCCGTGCCCGTGATGACCAGCGGATTGATCTCGACCATCGTCGCATCCAGATCGCGATAGGCGCGGTAACATGCACGCAGGATCGCCACCATCTGTGCCACCTGACCCGATTTCAACCCGAGGCCAAAGGCCAGTTCGCGCGCCTGAAACTCGCTCAGGCCCACGGCCGGGTCGATTGACATGCGCTTGAGCGAGCCGGGATCATCCTCGGCAATATCCTCGATCTCCATGCCGCCATGGGCGGAGGCGACGATCATGATCCGCTCGGAGGTGCGGTCCAGAACAAAGCCCAGATACAGCTCTTGTGCGATGTCCGACGCGGCTTCGACCCAGACGCGGTAGACGCCCTTCCCATTCGCATCAGTCTGCTTGGTCACCAGTTGTTTGCCAAACAACGTGGCGGCAAATGCGGCCACCTCATGCTCATCCCGGCACAACTTCACGCCACCTGCTGCGCCGCGACCACCGGAATGGATCTGCGCCTTGACCACCCAGGCCGATCCGCCCAACTCGCGCGCACGGTAGCCCGCCTGTTCGGGCGAATAGGCCAGCCCGCCGCGCGGCACCGGCACGCCAAAGCGCGCGAGAATCTCCTTGGCCTGATATTCGTGAATGTCCATCTGCGCTCTCTCCCCCGTTTTCGTGCGCTCATCCCTCCCATTCGGTCAGTCTTCGCAGCGGCGAAGAGGCCCACAAGGGCCGATGAGCCTCCGGTTTCAGCCCTTGGCCGCGATGGCCGCGGCCAGCACCAGCACGTTGTTCGCCATCTTTTCGGATGCCGCATCGATCATCTTGCCATCAAGTGACGCCGCACCCTTGCCCTGCGCCTCGGCCTTGCGAAGCTCCTCGATGATCCGCCGCGCCTTGGTCACTTCGGACTCCAGCGGCGAGAATACCTCGTTCGCATAGGCCACCTGCGACGGGTGGATCGCCCATTTCCCCTCGCACCCCAGCGCTGCCGCGCGCCGCGCGCCGTCCTTGTAGCCTTCGGGATCGCTGAAATCGCCGAACGGGCCGTCGATTGCTCGCAAGCCGTAAGCGCGGCAGGCGATGACCATCCGGCTGATCGCCGCATGCCACTGATCACCCGGATAATGCGGGTTCAGCCCGCCAATGTTCGTCGTGCGCGCCCGCATGCTGGCCGAATAATCCGCCACCCCGAAGTGCAGCGCCTCAAGCCGGCCACCGAACTGTGCGATCGCCTCGACATTCGCCATGCCCAGCGCTGTTTCAATCAGCGCCTCAAGCCCGACGCGGGTGGTATGGCCCTTGCCCTGCTCGATCTGGTTCACCATTGCCTCGACCATGTAAAGATCGGCCGGCACGCCCACTTTCGGCACCAGAAGCGTATGCACGCGGCTTCCCGCCTGCTCCATGATATCGACCACGTCGCGGTACATGTAATGCGTATCCAGCCCGTTGATCCGCACCGAAACCGTCTTGCCCTTGCCCGCCCAGTCGATGTCATTCAGTGCCTGCACCGCGTTCTTGCGGGCCTGCTCTTTTTCCGGCGGTGCCACTGCATCTTCCAGATCCAGGAACACATAGTCCGCCGGGCCTTCCGCCGCCTTGTCGATCATCGACGGGTTCGATGCGGGCACCGCAAGTTCCGAGCGTTGCAGCCGCTGGACGCGCAGCGGGAAAAGTGTGTGGCTCATTGTTCTTCCTGTTCCGGTTTGTTGGCAGCGGGGTGCAGCTTAGACCGACGGGGACGGGCATGAAACCTTCGGGCGGCCCTACTTGTGCCGATCGCTTCGGTCATGCCACCCAGCGCCCGGTGTGCAAACTGAAAGCACGTCCTGCTGTAAACGCGAGAATTTACAAAGTGCAATTTTTGTAACAATATAAATTCCACAAACCTGAAAATAGTGTTCAGCGATATGCAGAAAACCTTCATCGGCCCCCATCTACGTCGTCTGCGGCTGGAGCGCAGCGAGACACAGGGGGCAATGGCCCGCGCCTTGGGCATCAGCACCTCCTATGTCAACCTGTTGGAAAATAACGAACGCTCCGTTTCAGTTCCGGTCATGCTGCGGCTCTTTGAAGTCTATGGCATCGACTGGCGCGAGATTGCCGAAGACGGTGGCACCAGCCAGCTGGCCGATCTGCGCGCCATCATTCAGGATCCGCTGTTCGACGCCGCCCGCCCCGACTTGACCGAGATCCGGGCGGCACTTGTTCACAGCCCGACACTGGCGCAGGCATTCCTTGCGCTGCACCGCGCCTACCAGACAGCGACCGATCAGTTGCTATCGCTGTCGGGCACCGAAACCGTCCTCGGCTCATCGCCCGAAGCGGCGGTCCACAACTTCTTTCGTCGCCATCGCAACCACTTTCGCGAACTGGAAGAGGCGTCGGGCGTCTTCTGGGGCGATACCCCGATCGAGACGGATGAGGTCTATTCCCTGATAAAGCGCCGCCTGCGCGAACGGCTTGGCATCACCGTGCGCGTCGTGCCGGTCGCCGACCTGCCCAACACGCTGCGCCGCCATGACGAAGCACAGAACCAGATTCTGCTGTCCGAGGCGCTTGACCACCCCAACCGGACGTTCCAGCTTGTCCACGTCGCGGGCCTGCTGGAGCAGCGTTCACTGTTTGACACACTGGTTGCCCGGTCCGGTATCACTGATGCAAGGGGCATAGCCCGCGCCCGTGTCGAGCTGGCCAACTACTTCGCCGCCGCCGTCATCATGCCCTATGGCCCATTCCTTGCCGAGGCGCGCGCGTCGAAATACGATTTCGACCACCTCGCAACCCGTTTCGGTGTCAGCTTCGAGCAAGCCTGCCACCGCGCGACCACCCTGCAACGCGAAGGCGCCCAGGGTGTGCCGTTCTTCTTCCTGCGGATCGACAAGGCGGGCAATGTGACCAAGCGGTTCAACTCGACCGACTTCCACCTTGCCGAACATGGCGGTGCTTGCCCCCGGCTTGAGGTGCATACCTCATTCCGAACGCCCGGTCGCATCGTGCCGCAATTCGTGGAAATGCCCGACAGCAGTCAGTATTTCGTATTTTCCCGCACTGTGGACCGCCCCACCTTCGCCCGTCACGCGCAGGACAATCGCCTGTCGGTCGCGATGGGCTGTACGATCGAGCATGCGCCCGAGATCGGCTATGCCGAACAGTTCACCGTCACGGGCGCGCGCATGACCCAGATCGGCATCAACTGCCGCATCTGCCCACGCGCCAGTTGCGACCAGCGTGCGCACCACGCAGCGATCCTCAGCCAGCCGGTCGACGAACGCCGAAGGGGGGCCACGCGGTACGATAGCTGACATTCAAAAGGAAACGAGTGGTCGTTCTGATGCGCGCAATGCAGTGACGACTTAGCGACTGCTGCCTCGCACGATCAACTCGGGTGCAATCACGATTTTCGCAGGCTCGTTTTGCCGACCGTCCAGCACATCCAGGATGACCCCCGCCGTCCGCCGTCCGATGTCGATTGCAAAGGCGTTGATCGTGGTCAGGCTTGGCACCGAAACCGCCGCCAACTCGAAATCGCCGAACCCTGCAATCGCAATCCGTCCGGGTACGTCCACGCCGCGACGCTGACACTCCGTCAGCGCGCCGAACGCCGAGAGGTCCGAGACGCAGATCACCGCTTCGGTTTCAGGGAACTGGTCCAGCAGCAGGGCCATCGCGTCGGCCCCCTCGCGCATCGAAATCGGCGGTACCCCCGCCGCGATCAGCCGCGTGGCGTCCAGACCCCGCTTTGCCATGGCCGTGATGAACCCCGCCCGCCGGTCGGTTCCGCGCGTATCGCGATCGGCATCCCCACCGATGAACGCAATCCGCCGGTAGCCTGCGGCAACAAAGTGATCGACCATCCCGCGCACCGCATCCGCATTGGAAAACCCCACCACATGCCCCAGAGGATCGGCGGGCAGATCCCATGTTTCGACCACAGGACTGCCCGCGTTCGCCAGCAATCGCCGCGCCCGCTGGGTATGCCTCCCGCCGGTCACTACAATCGCCTCGGGCCTGCGGCGCAGCAGTTGCTCGATCAGCCGTTCTTCATCGTGGATGTCATAGTTCGTGGCCCCGAGCAGGATCTGCAAACCGCGCTCCGCCAATCCTTCGGTCAGGCCGCGCACCGTGTCGGCGAAATTCGCGTTGTTGATCGAAGGGATGGTCACAGCCACGAAATCCGTCCGCTGGGACCGCAGATTGGATGCCGTGCTGTCGAACACATAGCCCAGCCGTTCAGCCACCGCCAGAATCTCCGCCCGCCGTTCCGCACCAACCGCCCCGTCACGCTTGAATGCGCGGGAAACGGTCATCGGCGAGACGCCGGTTTCCCGCGCGATATCGGCCATCGTCGGCGGTTTGCGAGTCACGCACCCAGCCCCGCGACAATCGCATCGATCACCGCATCGAAAGGCTGGCCGATATCGACCGTCACAGCGTCCTCACCAGTCCCCGGCGGCTCCAGTGCCGCGAACTGGCTGGTCAGCAGCCCCGTCGGCATGAAATGCCCGGTCCGCGACGCCATCCGCGCCGCGATCACCGCCTGTGACCCCGCCAGATGAATGACGGTCACCGGCCCGCCGGCTTCTTGCCGGATCTGGTCGCGGTAGCGGCGTTTCAAGGCGGAACACCCGATGATCCGCACCCCATCACCTGCCAGCGCGCGTCCGACCAGCGTCAGCCAGGGCCAACGGTCATCGTCGCTCAGCGGCTCTCCCCGGCTCATCTTGGCGATATTCGCCTGTGGATGCAGATCGTCACCATCAACATAGCTGGCCCCGAGCCGGGCAGCCAAAGCCGCTCCCACTGTCGACTTTCCGCATCCCGACACACCCATCACCACCATCCGGCACGGCATGTCAGAGCGAGGCCGTGATACCGCCGTCAACATAAAGCACATGTCCATTCACAAATGACGAGGCCGCCGAGGCCAGAAAAACGCAGGCCCCCACCAATTCTTCCACCCGCCCCCAGCGCCCGGCAGGCGTGCGCTTTTCCAGCCACGCTGTAAACGCCGGGTCTGCTACCAATGCCGCATTCAACGGCGTATCGAAATACCCCGGCGCGATGGCATTGCATTGCAGCCCGTACTTCGCCCAGTCGGTAGCCATGCCTTTCGTCAGGTTCCCCACCGCGCCCTTGGTCGCGGTGTAGGGCGCGATCCCCGGACGCGCGAGCGCGGTCTGCACGGACCCGATGTTTATGATCTTGCCCTCACCACGCCCGATCATGTGACGCGCCACGGCCTGACCCACGTTGAACACGGTCGAGATATTGGTCCGCAGCAACCGCTCGAACGCCTCGGCAGGGAATTCCTCAAGTGGCGCACGGTGCTGCATTCCGGCGTTGTTCACGAGAATATCAATTGCACCGACATCGGCCTCGAACCCGTCCACCGCCGCGCGTACCGCGGCATGGTCGGTCGCATCAAAGGTCAGCGACCGTGCCCCCAGCCCGTCCGCTGCCGCAGCCAGCTTCGCCGCATCGCGACCATTCAACACCACCTCGGCCCCCGCCGCCGCAAGGCCGGTTGCCAGCGCAAGGCCGATACCCTGCGACGATCCGGTGATTAGCGCCCGCTTTCCCGTCAGATCAAACAGACCCTGCACCATTCCGTCCCCGCTTTTCATCTCGACAGCCTCGCTTGCACTATTTAAGTTATCGATAACATCCCCTGTCAAGGCGCGATCCGACCCATGACCCATCCCCAAATCCTTCAGGTCGGCACCCTTCCCGCATGGGATCAGGCCCCGCTTGAGGCCGCCTTCACCGTTCACCGGCTGTTTGACGCGCCAGACAAGTCCGCCTTCCTTGCCCAGCACGGCCCGCAAATCCGTGCCATCGCCACCCGCGGCGACCTTGGCGCTTCGGCCACGATGATAGCGGCCTGCCCAAACCTTGAACTGATCGCGGTCTATGGCGTGGGATATGATGCCGTCGATATGGTTGGCTGCCGCGCCCGCGGGATCAGCGTCACCAACACGCCCGATGTGCTGACCGGAGACTGTGCCGATCTGGCGATCGGAATGATGATCTGCCTGTCGCGCGGCATGGTCGGGGCAGAGAAATTTACCCGTGACGGGTCATGGGCCAAAGGAGGCTATCCGCTGCAACGTCGGGTCTGGGGGCGGCGGGCAGGCATCCTCGGACTTGGGGCCATCGGGCTTGCGGTGGCCAACCGCCTGCAGGGCTTCGGCATGGATATCGCATATTCCGCGCGTGCGCCCAAATCGGTGTCAAGGGAATGGGCTTACATCCCCGACCCGGCGGCACTCGCGGCCCGCTCGGATTTCCTGTTTGTCACGCTCGCGGCTTCAGCCGCGACGCGCCACATCGTCAACGCCGCCGTCCTGATGGCCCTTGGACCAGAGGGCATGCTCATCAACATCTCGCGCGCTGCCAACATCGACGAAACTGCCCTGCTTGACGCTCTGGAATCCCGCGTCATCGGCTCTGCCGCGCTTGACGTGTTCGAGGGTGAGCCGAACCTGAACCCGCGCTTCCTCGCGCTGGACAATGTCCTTTTGCAACCCCATGTCGCGTCCGGCACGGTTGAAACCCGCAAGGCGATGGGCCAGCTGGTGCGCGACAACCTGACCGCTCATTTCGCAGGCCAACCACTTCTCACCCCGGTCACCTGATGAAAACCATTGTCATCCACGGCGCAAAAGACCTTCGTCTCGAGGAAAGGCCTTGCGACGACCCCGGCCCCGGTCAGGTCGGCTTGCGCCTTGCCACCGGCGGCATCTGCGGATCGGACCTGCACTATTACAACCACGGCGGATTTGGCACGACCCGCCTGCGCGAACCGATGATTCTGGGGCATGAGGTATCGGCCCATGTCGAAACCCTCGGCCCCGGCGTAACAGGCCTGACCAAAGGCCAACTGGTCGCCGTCTCACCCTCACGCCCTTGCGGCACCTGCCGCTTTTGTCTCGAAGGGCTGGCCAGCCACTGCGTCAACATGCGCTTTTACGGCAGCGCCATGCCCTTCCCGCATATTCAGGGCGCCTTTCGTGAACGCCTTGTTGCCGATGCCACCCAATGCATTCCTGCGGACGGCCTGACACCGGGAGAGGCCGCAATGGCCGAACCCCTCGCCGTCGTGCTTCACGCCACCATTCGCGGGGGCCAGATGCTGGGCAAGCGTGTGCTGGTGACTGGCTGCGGCCCCATCGGTTGCCTCGCCATTCTGGCAGCCCGCCGCGCCGGAGCGGCGGAAATCGTGGCCACCGACCTGTCGGACTTCACTCTTGGCCTTGCCGGAAAGGTCGGTGCAGACCACACAATCAACATCGCCTCCACACCCGATGGCCTTTCGCCCTATACTGCCGACAAGGGCCACTTCGATGTGCTTTTTGAATGTTCCGGTGCCGCCGCTGCCCTCGCAACTGCCATCCCCGCGCTGCGCCCGCGCGGCATCATCCTGCAACTGGGTTTCGGCGGCGACATGACCATCCCGATGCAGGCGCTGACAGCGAAGGAGCTTGACCTGCGCGGCTCGTTCCGTTTTCACGGCGAATTCGCCACCGGGGTTGGCATGATGCGGGCGGGACTGATTGACGTGAAACCGCTGATCACCCACACCCTGCCCCTTGCCAGCGCCGTTGATGCGTTCACACTGGCAAACGACCGAACGCAGGCGATGAAAGCCCAGATAGCCTTTAGCTGAACCGGTTGCCTTTAGCCGAAAGGACGCGCCCCGATGCCCTTCTTTGTTACGATCGACCCACGCTTCAACGCCTTTGTCATGGGCAACGCGCCCGTCAAGCAACTCGCCACCGGTTTTGACTGGGCCGAAGGGCCGGTCTGGTTCGGTGACGCGAATTGCCTGCTGTTCTCGGACATCCCGAACAATCGCATCCTGCGCTATACGCCGGGCCACGGCCTGACAACGTTCCGTGCGCCGTCGAACTACGCCAATGGCCACACACGTGACCGCGAGGGTCGATTGATCTCGTGCGAACATGGCACCCGCCGCGTGTCGCGGACCGAACTTGACGGGTCCATCACCGTGATTGCCGACAGCTATCAGGGCAAGCGATTCAACTCTCCCAATGATGTCGTGGTGACATCAGATGGCGCGATCTGGTTCACCGATCCACATTATGGTATCATAACCAATTATGAGGGTTTCAAGTCAGAACCGGAACTGCCTTGCCAAGTCTATCGCGTTGACCCTTCAGGCAGCATCAAGGCGGTCCTGACCGACTTCAACTGCCCCAATGGCCTTGCGTTTTCCCCCGACGAAACCCGGCTTTACGTCGCCGACACCGGCCGCCTGTTTCATCCAGATCCGCAGCATATCCGCGCGTTCAGCGTTGACGGCCATCGCCTTTCGGGTGGCGAGGTTTTTCACACCATAGCCCCCGGTTGCGCCGACGGCGTCCGCACAGATACCGATGGCAACCTTTGGTCCTCGGCTGCGGACGGCGTTCACTGCATTGCCCCCGATGGCACGCTGCTGGGCAAGATCCTTGTGCCGGAACTGGTGTCCAACATCTGCTTTGGCGGGCGCGCGAAGCATCAGCTTTTCATCACGGCGACGACAGGTCTCTATGCAGTCACACTGAACCGCGAGGGCGCGCAAAGGCCGTAACGACACCGGCGGCATGCTGCCTCGAAAACTCCACCCGCATTTCTTCCGTTGCCTAAGGGTCAACCGCCCTGACGTTTCCCGCGCAGCTTGGCGAAATACTCGATGCGCTTTTTCAACTCGCGCTCGAAGCCGCGTTCGGGGGGCAGATACCAGACCGGGCGTTTCATCCCTTCTGGGAAATAGTCCTGCCCCGAAAATCCGTCCTCGGCGTCATGGTCATAGGCATAGCCAGCCCCATAGCCGATATCCTTCATCAGCTTTGTTGGCGCGTTGCGGATATGCAGCGGGGGCGGTTCCGACCCGGTTTCCCGGGCGGCGTTGCGTGCCGCCTTGTAGGCCACATAGACCGCGTTCGATTTCGGGGCGAGCGCCAGATAGATCACCGCCTGAGCCAGCGCCAATTCGCCTTCGGGCGAACCTAACCGCTCATATGTCTCCCACGCCTGCAAGCAAACGGCCTGCGCCTGCGGATCGGCTAGGCCGATATCTTCCACCGCCATCCGGGTGATCCGCCGTGCCAGAAAGCGCGGGTCTTCGCCGCCTTCCAGCATCCGCGCGAACCAGTAAAGCGCAGCATCCGGGTCCGACCCGCGCACCGATTTGTGCAGCGCGGATATCAGGTTGTAATGCTCTTCCCCCGACTTGTCGTATTTCGCCGCACGCCGCATCAGGCGCGTTGACAGTGCCTCGCGGTCCAAGGGCTTGTTGATCTTCCACGCTGCCACCTGTTCGATCAGGTTCAGTGCCGCCCGCCCATCCCCGTCTGCCATCTCCAGCAGGGCTTCGCGCGCATCGCCGGTCAACGGCAGGGCGCGGCCCAAGTCCTTCTCGGCCCGCTGCGCCAGATGCTCAAGGTCCGTCAGCGTCAGGCGTTCCAACACGATGACCTGCGCGCGGCTGAGCAAAGCGGCGTTCAACTCGAACGAGGGATTCTCGGTAGTTGCCCCTACCAGCAGGATCGTCCCATCTTCCATATGCGGCAGGAACCCGTCCTGTTGCGCCTTGTTGAAACGATGCACCTCGTCCACGAACAACAACGTCCCCTGCCCGTTTGCGCGCCGGATCTTGGCCTGTTCAAAGATTTTCCGCAGGTCAGGCACACCGGTGAAAATCGCCGAAATCTGCACGAAGGCCAGATCTGTGGCATCCGCCAACAGCCGCGCAATCGTGGTCTTTCCCACGCCCGGCGGCCCCCAGAGGATCAACGACGACAGGCTTCGTGCCGCCAGCATCGCCCCCAGCGGCCCCTCGGGCGACAAAACCCTGGTCTGCCCGATCACCTCGGCAAGCGTTTTAGGCCGAAGCCGGTCGGCCAGCGGGCGCGGCGCATCGGGTGCGGGGGTCGCAGGTGTGTCAAAGAGATCTGCCATGCGCGACAGCTTAGGCGCTCACGGGATCGGGGGGAAGGTGGCAGGCCTCGGCTTGCCGATGATCCAGCCAACCACTGGTGCACCATGCGGAAAATTGTTCGCGTTACGACTTGAATAGTCCTACCGTAAATCTGTCGATGTTCATCTTCACACCGATTCCCAATGTCCAAGAGACACTCTTTCTCGGGGAATCGTCTTTATTTACGGAGGGCTTAATATTGAAATTCAGACACTTAGCGCAGGCGAGCGCCCTTTGCTGTATCGCGGTGGCACTTGCCCCGCTTCCCGGCTTCGCTCAGGACAAGAAACCCAACATCGTCGTCATCATGGGCGACGATATCGGCATCTGGAACATCGGCGCCTACAGCCGTGGCATGATGGCGGGCAAGACGCCCCATCTTGATCAGATCGCAGCCGATGGCATGTTGTTCACCGACTATTACGCCGAGGCCAGCTGCACGGCGGGTCGGGCGAACTTCATCACGGGCCAGCTTCCGATCCGCACCGGCATGACCACCGTGGGTCAGGCCGGATCGCCCATCGGCCTGCCCGCCGAAGCGCCAACCATCGCCACCGCCCTCAAGGAACTCGGCTATGCCACCGGCCAGTTCGGCAAGAACCATCTGGGCGACCTGAACGAGTTTCTGCCCACGGTCCACGGCTTTGACGAATTTTTCGGCTATCTCTACCACCTCGATGCGATGGAGGACCCAGCGCACCCAGGCTATCCGCAAGAGTTGCTGGCCACGGTTGGCCCGCGCAACATGGTCCACAGCTGGGCGACCGACGTCGATGATGCCACCGTCATGCCGCGTTGGGGCAAGGTCGGCAAACAGAAGATCGAAGACGCAGGCACCCTCTATCCAGACCGGATGGAAACTGTGGATGACGAGATTCAGAAACTCGCGTTCGATTTCATTGACAAGGCCAAGGCCGAGGATAAGCCCTTCTTCCTCTGGCTGAACCCGACCCGGATGCACATCGTCACCCACCTTTCGCCGAAATACGAGGCGATGCGGAATTCCGAAAACGGCTGGTCGATCCACGAGGCCGGCATGGCACAGCTTGACGATATCGTCGGTGCCACGATGCAGAAGCTGAAAGATATGGGCGTGGATGACAATACCATTGTTATCTTCACCACCGACAACGGCACCGAGAACTTTACCTGGCCAGATGGCGGGCAAACGCCGTTCTACGGCGGCAAAGGCACCAGCTTTGAGGGCGGTTTCCGTGCGCCTGCGCTGATAAAATGGCCGGGCAAGGTTCCGGCAGGCAGCGTCGGCAACGGCATCATCTCGGGCATGGACTGGTTCCCGACACTTCTGGCGGCGGCGGGCGAACCGAACATTGTGGATGATCTGAAGGCCGGAAAAGAACTGAACGGCACCTCTTACAAGGTGCATCTTGATGGCAGCGACCAGACGCCGATGATCACCGGAAAGGGACCGTCAACCCGCCACGAAATCTGGTATTTCGCGGAAAGCTCGCTGAACGCGGCCCGTCTGGACGACTACAAGTTCACATTCCAGACCCAACCGGATGGCTGGCTGGGCAATACGATCAAGCCAGACGTTCCGCTGATCGTAAACCTTCGTCTCGATCCGTTCGAGCGGACGGCTTGGCCGAACGGCAACAACGGATCGTTGGAATTCTTCGAGTGGTACAAGTTCGAGTTCTGGCGGTTTGTTCTCGTTCAGCAGAAAGTTGCCGAACTGGCGCAGACGGCAATCGACTTCCCACCGATGCAGAAGGGCGCAAGCTTTGGTCTGGAAGGCGTAAAAGCGCAGATCGCCGAATCGATGAAGAAGCACGCTGGCCAGTAGACCAGGTCTGATACCAACGCTCCGGGCGGGATCACCCGTCCGGAGCACGGCGTAGGACGGTATTGGTCAACGCTCATGCTTGCCCGGCAAACATAAACCCCGGACCCAAATCATGTCGTGAATAGACGCGGCGTCCGGCCCTGTTCAGCCGCTGAACAGGAAATGCAGCACATCGCCGTCCTTTACCTCATAGGTCTTGCCCTCGACCCGGAATTTGCCCGCCTCTTTTGCGCCCGCCTCGCCCTTTCCGGTGATGTAGTCGTCATATCCGACGGTTTCGGCGCGGATAAAGCCCTTTTCGAAATCGCCATGAATCACGCCCGCTGCCGCGGGGGCCAGCGTGCCGTTCAGGATCGTCCAAGCCCGCGCCTCTTTCGGCCCGACGGTGAAATAGGTCTGCAATCCCAGCAATTCATATCCCGCCCGGATCAGCCGATCCAGACCGGCTTCTTCCAGACCCATCTCGCCGAGGAACATCGCGGCCTCTTCGGCCTCTAGCTGGCTGATTTCCTCTTCGATCCGGGCCGAGATCACGACCATGCCAGCACCCTGTTTCGCGGCCATTTCGGCCACGCGCGCTGATTGGGAATTGCCGCTGGCCGCCGCCGATTCCTCGACATTGCAGACGAACAGCACCGGCTTGGCGGTCAGAAGTTGCAGCAATCGCCATGTGCGCTGATCATCTTCGGCGATCATCACCGTCCGGGCGGGCTTGCCCGCTTCAAGTGCTGTCATCGCGACGCGCAGCAGCCGGTCCTGATCCAGCGCCTCTTTGTCGCCGCCCTTCAGCTTGCGCGCCAGGTTGGCAAGACGCCGCTCGACCGATTCCATGTCGGCCAGCATCAGTTCCGTCTCAATGGTCTCGGCATCCGCAATCGGGTCGATGCGGCCTTCGACATGGGTGATGTCACCGTCCTCAAAACAGCGCAGGACATGGGCAATGGCATCACATTCGCGGATGTTCGCGAGGAACTGGTTACCCAACCCCTCGCCCTTCGAGGCGCCCCGCACCAATCCGGCGATATCGACAAAGGTGATCCGGGTCGGGATGATCTGCTTGGACCCTGCGATGGCCGCCAGCTTTTCCAGCCGGGCATCCGGCACGGCGACGTCGCCGACGTTGGGCTCGATCGTGCAGAACGGAAAGTTGGCCGCCTGCGCCGCCGCCGTCCGCGTCACCGCGTTGAAGAGCGTGGACTTGCCGACGTTCGGCAGCCCGACAATGCCCATCCTGAACCCCATGACGCGATCTCCTGACGTTTCGCGCGCTTTTAGGCAAGGCACAGCCCCTTCGCAAGCGCAGCCGTTCCAGTGGGGGCATTGATTTTCGCGCGGCCTTGTCGCACACCGCAGATGCAGCGCAGGGGATAGCCAAGCATGACCAGAATTGACGATACGTTCACCCGCCTGCGCGGCGAGGGGAAAAAGGCGTTTGTGGCCTATATCATGGGCGGTGACCCGGATCTTGAGACGTCGCTGGCGGTGATGAAGGGGATGCCCGGGGCGGGGGTCGATATCATCGAACTGGGCATCCCCTTTACCGATCCGATGGCCGACGGGCCGACAATTCAGCTGGCCGGGCAGCGGGCTCTGGCGTCGGGGCAGACGCTGACAAAGACGCTGGCGATGGTGGCCGCGTTCCGGCAAGTCGACCCGGTGACACCGGTTGTCTTGATGGGCTATTACAACCCGATCTTCTCGCGCGGCGTGGACCGGTTCCTATCCGAGGCAGTGGCGGCGGGGATCGACGGGCTGATCGTGGTCGATCTGCCGCCCGAAGAGGATGCAGAACTGTGCCTGCCAGCACAGGCCGCAGGGTTGAACTTCATCCGGCTGGCGACGCCGACAACGGATGCAAAGCGGTTGCCGACAGTGCTTCGGAACACCTCGGGGTTCGTCTATTATGTTTCGATTACCGGGATCACGGGGGCAGGGGCCGCGACAGCCGGGGATGTGGCACCAGAGGTGGCGCGGATCAAGGCGGCGACCGATCTACCGGTAATCGTCGGCTTCGGGATCACCACGCCCGAGGCGGCGCAGGCGATTGCGGCGGTGGCGGATGGCTGTGTCGTGGGATCGGCCATCGTGCAGGAAATCGGCGCAGGAAAGTCGGTGGCCGAGGTGTTGGCGCGGATTGCGGGGCTGGCGGCAGGGGCGCACCGGGCCTGAAGCGGGGCGCATCGCGCGCGCCTTTGTTCTGCCGCGGCATCCGGGTCGCACGGTATGGCTGTCGGGTAAGAGCGGGCCGTCATTGATCTTCGGGCGAGCGATTGGTAATAAATGTTGACCGTTGACGCGAAGGAGTATGCCGTTGCCCGTCATTACCTGCATCGACGACCTCAAGCAGATGCACCGGCGCCGCGCGCCGCGCATGTTCTACGACTATTGCGAAAGCGGCAGCTACACCGAACAGACGTTTCGCGAAAATACCACCGATTTTGCGCTGTTGCGGCTGCGCCAGAAGGTGGCCGTCGACATGACCGGACGCACCACGGCCAGCACGATGGTCGGGCAGCCGGTGGCGATGCCGGTGGCGCTGGCACCGGTGGGCATGACGGGGATGCAATGCGCCGACGGCGAGATCAAGGCGGCGCGGGCGGCGGAGAAATTCGGCGTGCCATTCACGCTGTCTACCATGTCGATCTGTTCCATCGAGGATGTGGCCGAGAATACGGCCCAGCCGTTCTGGTTTCAGCTTTACGTCATGCGGGACGAAGACTTTGTCGCGGGCATGATCGAGCGGGCGAAAAAGGCGAAGTGCTCGGCGCTGGTTCTGACGCTTGATCTTCAGATTCTGGGCCAACGGCACAAGGATATGAAAAACGACCTGACGGCCCCGCCGCGGCTGACGGTGAAAAACCTGCTGAACCTTGCGACCAAGCCGCATTGGGGGCTGGGGATGCTCGGCACGCGTCGGCGGACGTTCGGCAATATCGTGGGACATGCCAAGGGGGTGGGCGATCTGCGGTCGCTGATGAGCTGGACCAAGGAGCAGTTCGACCCGCAGTTGGACTGGACCAAGATCGCAAAGATCAGGGATGCCTGGGGCGGCAAGTTCATTCTGAAGGGCATTCTGGACGTGGAAGATGCCCGGCGCGCCGTCGATTTCGGCGCGGATGCCATTGTCGTGTCGAACCATGGCGGCAGGCAACTGGATGGCGCGCTGTCGTCGATCCGGATGCTGCCGTCGATCATGCGTGCCGTGGGTGGGCGGACCGAGGTGTTTCTGGATAGCGGTATCCGGTCCGGGCAGGACGTGCTGAAGGCACTCGCCCTGGGCGCGAAGGGTACCATGATCGGGCGCAGCTATATCTACGGCCTGGGTGCGATGGGCGAAGCCGGCGTCACTGCGGCGCTGGACGTGATCCACAAGGAAATGGACACAACACTCGCGCTCTTGGGAGAGCGGGATGTGAAACAGATGAGCCCCGACAATGTGCTGATGCCACGCGGGTTCGAGGGTGACTGGGTTTAGAGCGGGCGCGACCAAAAGCCTTGAAAGGCTTTTGGCAAATTCCTTCGAAGGAATTTGGGAACGCGGCGGAGGTGGCGTTACGCAGACCGGGCGCGGGCCTGCGCCATGATCGGGGCAAGGATCAGCACGGTCAGCAGCATCACCGCCGCAAAGACAAAGGCCATCCGCAGGCCGAAGCTGCCGGCGATGACCCCCAGAATCGGCGGGCCGAAGAAATACCCGAAATATCCCAGCAGCGTGGCACGGGCAACGGCACGGGCGCGCGCGGCGGGTTCGGCGAGGCGCCCGACCAGGCTGAACGCGGTCGGGGCGATGACCGAAGATCCCGCACCCATGATGACAAATCCGGTATAGGCCATTGCCGGGCTGGTCGCCATGGCTGCAACCAGCGCACCACAGGCTGATAGAACGGCACCGCCCTTGAGCAGGTGGAACGGGTTGACGCGGGTAACGAGGCCTTGTCCCGCAAGGCGCGCAAACCCCATCGTCAGGGCAAGGGCGGCCGGCCCAAGCGCGCCTTGGGCTGGCGATCCGCCTAGGGTTTGCTCGATATGAAGCGCCGACCAGTTTTCGGCGGCATTCTCGGTCAGAAAGGCGATCAGCACGATGCCGCCCCCAATGACGGGGATCAGGCCAAGGTGGCCTGAGGTGCCATCCCTCGGTTTCAGCAGGCCGTGGATCGTGCCATCCCGCTCCAAAGTACAAAAGGCAAAGACAAGGGCGCCGATGGCAGTGGCTGTCATCACATCGCCGGGCGGCCAGCCCGCACTACGCATTGCCCCGGTCGCCAGCGCGCCCCCGGCATATCCGAAGGAATAGGCGGCGTGGCAGAGATTCATCAGATGCAGGTTCCGGTCATTCTCCAGCGTGGCGACCCGGGCGTTCATCAGAACGTCGGTCAGGCCGGTCGCCGCCCCGCAGGCCATCATGGCAACGGGGAAAAGCCACGCCACGCTGATCTGGCCCGGCAAGACAAAGACCAGCGCCATGAAAATGCTTGCGACGGGAAGTGCGATGCGCCCCAACCGCGCACCTGCGGCGGGGGCGGCCAGCATGGCGGCAACTCCGGCGATGGGGGTGAACAACAACAGCAGGCCAAGCTGCGTCTCATCTACACCAAGCATGGTCTTGAGGTCGGGCAAGACGGCAGCGAAGGCACCCCAGACAACGCCCATCGCGGCAAAGGCGGCCACCGCCGGGCGGGCGGCGACAAGGATGGTCAGCAAGGGCATGGAAGCCTCGGATCTGCCGACCCAACAAGAACCGGGGCCGCGTATGAACTACCCGCGACAGGTAGAACGGTCCGCGCCTTGGGGCAATCCTGCGGGCGACATCCCCGGTTCGGGCGCGACGCGACGGCAAAAGCGCATGGATGACGCGGGCCGGCCAAGTTGGCCCTTCCCCCCTGCGCGAATCCCCGCTATAGCCCCGCGATCGCGTCGCACACCCTTGGAGGGCGGCGGATTTACATATGGAGAACCTCAAATGGCTGGTGAAATCCCTGATTTTCACGCCGAGGTACGGACGGGGACAGGCAAGGGGGCCGCTCGTCAAGCTCGTCGTGAGGGCAACGTACCCGGTATTGTTTATGGCGACCACAAAGACCCGGTGGCCATCAATATCAACTACAATACGCTTCTGAAGCGGCTCAAGCAGGGCCGGTTCCTGTCAACGCTGTTCAACCTGAAGGTTCCGGGCGAAGACGACGTGCGGGTGATCTGCCGCGGCGTGCAGCGCGATGTCGTGCGCGACCTGCCGACGCATGTCGATTTCATGCGTCTGCGCCGTACCAGCCGCGTCAACCTGTTCATTCACGTGACCTTCATCAATCACGATGATGCGCCGGGCCTGAAGCGCGGTGGCACGCTGACCGTGGTACGCCCGGAAGTGGAACTGGAAGTGACCGCGGGCGATATCCCCGATCACATCACGGTGGACCTGACCGGCAAGAACATCGGCGATGTAATTCACATCAGCGATGTGGTGCTGCCCGAGGGCGCCGCTTCGACGATCGAGCGAAACTTTGTGATCGCCAATATCGCCGCCCCCTCGGGCCTGCGGTCAACGGACAACGAAGAAGCATGATTTGACCCCGGTTTTTCCGGGTGATGACACGCGCGGGGCCAACGCCCCGCGCGTTTTGCATTTCAGCGTCTGATCAGCGTCTGACAAGCAAAACTTGGCTCCGGGCTTTCGCCCCGGTCGGGCCGGGCAGAGAACGATCGGCGCAGATCGTGCCGGCATCGCCTAGCTCAAAAGCGGGATCGGAGCAGATTGAAATGAGAGCATTCTGCCTGGGCCGCCCAAGGGGGTATTTAAGCCGAAAAGAAACGAAATTTGACTCAAACTGAGGCGATCACGCTCTCCCCGCCGATATGCTGGATCGAGGTGAACATTTCCAACTCGGGCGGGCCAAGGTAGATATCGGCATGGCCGCCCGCGCCGCGGTGGGCCGACCGAAAGGCGTCAGATTTCGTCCAGGCCGTGAAGGCCGCCTCATCGGCCCAAACCGTATGCGAGGCGTAAAGGCGATGGTCTGCTTTCAGCGCACCCCGGAACAGGTGGAAAGCAACGAAACCGGGCACTTGCGGAAGCTGGCTGTCACGGCTGGTCCAGACCGCCTCGAACGTGGCCTCCTGACCGGGCTTCACCTTGAAGCGGTTCATCGTGAGATACATGGCATTGTCCTTTTGCAGATTATGGCAGCGTTGCGCGGCGGAGGTCGTGCGGTCAAGGACGCGTCAGATCACTCGCTCGAACACCACGGTCGCTCCGCGTGAGGCGCGTGGCTGATAGGTCAGGCCCGACGCGGAGAGGCCGTCGAAAATACGTTTGATGCCAGCGCCGCCATAGACCTGCGGATGCAGTTCCATCACGACAAGACGAATGTGGGTGGGCAAGGGTCCGTCAAACAGTGCCGCCTCACCGCCTTCGATGTCGACGGAAAGCACCGTGGGGCGGTGTTGCGCGATCAGGTCGCAAAAGCGCAGCGCCGGCACATCGACGGTACGCCCCGGTGCGGGGGCGCTGGACGACGACGCAAGGGCCGAGGCCCAGAACGCCTTGCGCTGCAGGAAGCCCACATGATCGCCCGCGTGGTCGTCAGGTACGACGGCACCCCAGACCACCTCACCCATCACGCCGTTGCGCGCAAGGTTCGCACGGGCGACGGGAACCATCTGGGGACCAGCCTCGACCCCGGTGACCTGGCCCCGAGTGACGATCTTTCCGGCGAGCGAAAGCAGATAGCCCGCGCCTGCGCCAAGATCGAGCAGCCGGTCGGCGGGCAGCAGATGGGCGGTCAGCGCCCCGGCCTCGGTATGCTCATAGCGCCCCGAGACAAGCGCAAGATCAAGCGTGCCGGAGATTTGCGAGGCCGGGATGGCAAGCAGGATGCCGTTCAGGGTGAATTCGCGCATGCCGCCAGTCCTTGCAGGTCAGGCGCGGTTGCGGGCAGAACGCCTCGCGCCGGTTCGGTTCGGGCAATCATAGAAGGGCAAACCGATCTAGCCATCTGTTTTTGCGCAATATGGGCGGGAAAACCGGTTTCCCCTTTTGCCCGATTTGCTTTAACTGAACCTTGCCAGCAGCAGCCCGGACGATGCCTGCCGGGTGCAGCCAAGGGATCGCGCGCATGAAACTTTTCGCAGGGCTTGGCAATCCGGGCGCGGCCTATGCGGGCAACCGGCATAACATCGGCTTCATGGCGGTAGACCGGATCGCCGCCGATCATGGCTTTGCACCGTGGAGATCGCGGTTTCAGGGAATGACCACCGAGGGGCGGCTGGGCGGAGCGGCGGTTGTGCTGCTGAAACCCGGCACATTCATGAACCTGTCCGGGCAGGCAGTGGGCGAGGCGCTGCGGTTTTACAAGCTGACACCCGCAGAACTGTGGGTGTTTCATGACGAATTGGATCTTGCGTCCGGCAAGCTGCGGCTGAAGCAGGGCGGCGGTCATGCGGGGCATAATGGTCTGCGGTCGATCCACGGGCATATCGGCGAGGACTATGGCCGCGTGCGACTGGGGATCGGGCATCCGGGGCATAAGGATGCGGTGGCGGGCTATGTGCTGCATGATTTCGCCAAGGCCGATCAGGATTGGCTGGACGATCTGCTGCGCGGCCTGTCGGACGGGGCCGAGGCGCTGGCGGTGGGCGATGGACCACGGTTTCTGAACAAGGTCGCCTTGCGCGTGGCCCCGCCGCGACCCTCGACCGGCAAGGGTACGCCGGGTCCGGGGCGACAGTCGGACGTCGAACGGCGGTCGCAAGAACCCAATGTTGCGGCAACGGTCGCACCGGAAGAACCTGAACCCGCACCAAGGACCGCGCTGCAACGCCTGCAGGACAGGTTTCGCTGACGCACGCATTCAAACCGGTGCGCCGCATCACGCATTGACCGTGACCCGGCCATGCGGCACCGTCGCGCTGTTTAGCCCGAGGAGCATCGGATGCCTGCACCGGCCCAAGATACCGTCCCGGTCTGGACCTATGTGGCCCCGCTTGCCGCAGGTCTGGTGCTGGGACTGAAGTTCGCGGGCGTCCTGCCGGGCAGCAGTCCTGTGGTGCTGGCGCTGGCCGCGGCGCTGTTGGGGGCTTCGGTCTTTGCGGCTGTGCATCATGCCGAAGTTCTGGCGCTGCGGGTGGGCGAGCCGTTCGGGTCGATCTTGCTGGCGGTGTCGGTGACGGTGATCGAAGTGGCGCTGATTGTGTCGATCCTGCTGTCGGGCACGCCGGGCAGTGAGGCCGTGGCCCGCGACACCGTGTTTGCCGCCGTGATGATCGTGCTGAACGGGGTGGTGGGGCTGTGCCTTGTGATGGGCGGGCGGCGGCACCATGAGCAGACATTTCAGGTCGACGGGGCAGCGGCCACGCTGGCGGTGCTTGGCACGCTGGCCACATTTGCGCTGGTCATGCCGAATTTCACCAACGCGACGCGCGGGCCGAGCTATGCGCCGATCCAGTTGATTGTCGTGGGGGCGGTGTCGTTGGCGCTTTATGCGGTGTTCGTGTTTGTGCAGACCGTCCGGCATCGGGATTATTTCCTGGACAGCGGCGATGCAGGACCGACCCACGCCCTGCCTTCCAATGCAGTGACGGCATCAAGCGCGGTTCTGCTGCTGGTCTCGCTGACGGCGGTGGTGCTGCTGGCCAAGGTTCTGTCGAAACCGCTGGATCTGGCGTTGCAGCAGGCCGGCTTGCCGGTCACCTTCATGGGGGTGGTGATTGCTGCCATCGTGCTGCTGCCGGAAGGGGTGGCGGCGCTGAAGGCGGCGCTTTCGAACCGGTTGCAAAGCAGCGTCAATCTGGCACTGGGTTCAGCCGTCGCCAGCATCGGGCTGACCATTCCTACGGTGGCGGTGGTGTCACTGGTATTCGACATGCCGTTGACACTGGGGCTGTCTGACGAAAATATGGTTTTGTTATTGCTGACGCTGTTTGCCGGAACACTGACACTTGGTACCGGGCGCACCACGGTGTTGCAGGGGGCGGTGCATCTGGTGATCTTTGCGGTTTTTCTGTTGCTGTCCGCCGTGCCATAGGCCTGCCGCTGCGTCCATGTGTTCGCCTGCGCCGGTCTGACATTTGGGTTAAGGTAGCAGAGGTAAAAAACCGCTTCGCGTGGTTCAAGAATCCGCAATCTTGGGGGGCGTCATGAAGGACTCATCGCTGAATGTGCTGGGCGGGGTGCTGGAAAGCTGCTCCACAGCCCCGCTGACCGGTTTTTTTCGCAATGGTTGCTGCGACACCGGGCCTGACGACCGGGGTATGCACACGGTCTGCGCCGAGATGACGGCAGAGTTTCTTGCGCTGTCGAAGTATCTTGGCAATGATCTGTCGACGCCGCGCCCCGAATACGGGTTTGCAGGGCTGCGGCCGGGCGATCGCTGGTGCCTGTGCGCCAGCCGGTTTCTGCAGTCTCATGAAGAAGGGGCCGCCCCGAGGGTACGGCTGGGCGCAACGCATATGCGAACACTGGATGTCGTGCCGCTGGACATTCTGCAAGAAAATGCTGTTGACGCCTCTTAGCGAGGTCAGTGCTGACCTGCACCACGCGATGAATATCGGCCGCCCGAAGGCGGCCGATCTGTAGGTGAGTACCCTATCGTCAAAGGATCAGACGTGCGGCACCCTGCGGCGGCGGCCGGCAAAGCCCAGACCCGCAACGGCCAAAGCCAGCAGCGGCAACGCGGCCGGAAGCGGAACCGGCGCAACGTCCAGATTGTTGATGCCCCAGGATTCGTCGCCCAGACCCTGATCGCCGCCGTTGTTCTGACCCGGCGAGGTGAATGAAAAGGTAAAGCGGTTCAGGCCCGCGATAAGGTCAACCAGACCAGATACCGACACCTTGCCGCCCTCGAAGAACCCGAACGAAATCGGTGTGAAGCCGAAGCCGTTTGGATTGCTGGTCACAACGTTGTTGCCGCCACCGCCCAGGTTGAAAGACCCTTCAAACACGGTCGTGTCATTGAGCGACAGCGAAAATACGTCCCGCCAGTCATTGTCACCATCAACGCTGCGCGCGCCGAAAATATCGAACGAAATTACCGCCTGGTGGGCGCTCGAATCGATCAAATCAACCGAAAAGCTTCCGACGCCGCGGTAGTCCGTTGTGTTCGTCCCGTCCGTAAATCCGTCATTGTGGATCACGGCGGCATGCGCCGCGCCGCTTCCCGCCACAAGCACCGCCAGCACTGCGCTGGCCTTCAGCCAATTTATATTCATCGCAAAACTCCCAAAAAACTTCTCTGACAATTTGATGTGCATGCTTTGGATGGCCGAATTGTGGTCGATCGCAAGCACGGGGAAGGCATTTCACGCCAGAGCGAAACAGTATGTTTCTACATTTAACCCTGCGCGGGCAGTGCCATCGTCGCGGCAGTTTCGACGTCACGCAACCCCACGTCGTCGCGCATCAGGTCTTCGATGAACAGGCTCAGCAGTTGCGGGCGGCCGGTGACGCTTGCCTTGCGGTAGATCGCGTTGGTCTGCGCCTTGACGGTACCTTCCGAGGTGGCGCGCAGCGTTGCAATCTCTGCCGTGGACATGCCCTTTATCGCGAACAAGGCCACATCGCGTTCGGCGGGTGTCAGGCCCCATTCAGCAAAGCGTTCCGCCAGTAGATCCATGAATGCCACCGACGCCCGGCGCAGGCCTTCTTGCGCCGCATGGCGGTCGCGCAGCGCCTGACGCAGCGCCAGCGCCCCCATAAGAAGCCCAAGCAAGAGGCCCAATGCTGCACCGATCTCAAGATACTCGCGCATCTCCCAACTGAGAGGCGAGAAATGAAGCCCCAACGCGGACGATAGAATATCCCAGACGAAGAAAAACGCACACATGGCCTGAACCACAAGGATCAGGGCAATGATGACCCGTTGCCTCATGCCGTGCGGGGCGATCGGGACAAAACATGGCGATCAATTATCATCGTCGCTGCCACTACCACCTTTGCCGCTGTTGCCACTGTCGCTGTCGGAGCCACTGTCGGAGCCACTGTCGCTGTCGGAGCCACCGCCGGAGCCGCTGTCACCGCCAGAGCCAGTGTCGCCGCCGCTGTCAGAACCACTGTCACCGCCAGAGCCGCTGTTTCCGCCGGTATCACCGTCGTTGTCGGAGCCACTGTCGCTTTCGCTGCCAGCGCCACTATCGTTGCCGGAGCCACTGCGACCAGAGGGGCCATCATCGTCGTCCAGCAATATGGAGCCTGCGCTGCGGCTGTCGGTGGTCAGGTCACGCAGGATCTCTCCCGAGCTTGCGTTGACGATGATTTCGCGCCGGCGCGTGCCGCGTATTCCAAAAACGCGCAATCGACCTAAAAGCGTGCGTTGCACGCTGATGTCGACGTAGCCCATCCGGCGCAGTTGCGACGCGATC
Source organism: Rhodobacterales bacterium (assembly GCA_031408575.1). GTDB lineage: Bacteria > Pseudomonadota > Alphaproteobacteria > Rhodobacterales > Rhodobacteraceae > Aliitabrizicola. Next base: position 19,416 of record JANNWS010000101.1, on the reverse strand, counting down.
TGGTCACCGACACCTTCCGCCGCAGCCGAGCGGGAACCAAGTGCCAGCCCGCCGATAGCCCCGGTAACCAGCCGGATGAAATCCCTGCGTTTCATGTCGTTCACCGTCGGGCGTCCATACATCTCTTCACTCCAGTATCAGGCCGCACGCGGCGGCTTACAAGCCCGCCGTCAACGGGATACGCCCGGGAAAATCCCGGGCGTGCCTGCCTTTGTGGCGCGATCAGTTATCAGAGTCGTCGTCATCGCCTCCGCCCGACCCGCTGTTGTCGTGATCATCGTCATCCGACCCGCTGTTGTCGTCATCGCCTCCGCCGGAACCGCTGTTGTCGTCATCATCGTCATCGGACCCGCTGCCGTCGTTGTCGTCGCCGTCATCCAACTCGTCGTCATCGCAGTCGTCGTCCAGCCCATCGTCACCATCATCGTCATCATCATCGCCGTCGTGACCGGAGTCGTCGTCGCTATCGTCAGCAGAGTCATCGTCGTTGTCATCTTCGGCAAGCCGCACGAAATCGCGGTTTCGCTCGCGGATGCTTATACCGGGCTCAGTGCTTTCCCATGCACGGACTGCCTCGGTCTCCTGCGAAAGGATACGCCCGGTCGCAATGTCATAGATGGTTTCGACTTTTTGGGTGCCCCGGATCGCCTCGACCTTCATCTGGGTCAGACCGGTGCGGACCTCGATCCGGGTAAAGCCCTGGGCCTGAAAGTCAGCGATGACGCTTTCGGTAGAGATTGCAGCCAGCGCAGCACTGGCGCTCAGGACGAACGCTGCGGAACAAAGGATAAGACGCTTCATGATATCTCCTGGGGTATGAGGGTCCGCTTCGTCGAGCGGCCGGGGGTTGAAGGGGCAACGCAGAAATCGGTTTGTGCTGCGAACGACTGGCGTGACGACAGCGCTGCGCTGTTCGGACAGAACATCAAAAGAAAAGTCTCGCGGGCAGCACCACGCCGCACGGCGCTCTTGCCCAGTATGGCTGTGAAGCTTGCCGGTTTTATACTGCTTGCCACTCAACGTTCCTTTCCCGAATGCGGCTCGACCTTGAGCCAGACTGCACACCGAGGAAAAAACGACGAAATCGCCGCCACCGAAATGGATCAGGGGTTTATATTCAGCAGCCTATGCCTGAGGTTTGGGCGCATAAACGAAGGTTTATGGAATAGATCTGTCGCGCAGTGCACGGCTGGATCGCGGCGCGTGCATCGTCAATGCCATGATCAGACGGGCTTCAAAGATCCCGGCCTGCCCGGTGTCACCTGCCGCGATCGGACCGGCCGCCAGAGGAATGGCGACGGCGAAGCCTGTCATGACAGAACAGTTGTGAAGGCCCATCGCATCGGATCTGCCTGCTCGCTTTGGTTTGCGTCAGTTGCGGCATGGCCCACAGGACACCAAAACTGGCCCCATCTGGGTCAGGTGAAGGGTCAGACCAAGGAAAACCGAGCCTTGCTTTGGTCAGCAAGAATCGGATTGCGTGTCGCTTGCCTTGAAATCAGCTTTGTGGGGGCGAAAAGGATAGCCCCGGCACGGATGCGGGAGCCAGCCTGAACGTCCGTACAATCTGAATTCAAATCTTCATGTCAAAGCCAAGGTGTTTGGCCACGGTGAAGATGTCTTTGTCGCCGCGCCCACACATGTTCATGATGATCAGGTGGTCCTTGGGCAGACCCGGCGCAATCTTCATCACATGGGCAAGCGCGTGGCTGGGCTCCAGTGCGGGGATGATACCCTCAAGCTGGCAACTCAGCTGGAACGCCTCCAGCGCCTCGGCATCGGTGATGCTGACATATTCGGCGCGACCGATATCGTGCAGCCACGAATGCTCCGGGCCGATGCCGGGATAGTCGAGGCCGGCCGAGATGGAATACCCTTCCAGGATCTGCCCGTCGCCGTCCTGCAACAGATAGGTACGGTTGCCGTGCAGCACGCCGGGCCGCCCACCCGTCAGGCTGGCACAATGCTCCATCCGGTCATCCACGCCCTTGCCGCCCGCCTCTACCCCGATGATGCGGACCGAGGTATCGTCGAGGAAGGGGAAAAACAGCCCCATCGCGTTCGATCCACCGCCGATCGCGGCGATGATCGTATCGGGCAATCGGCCCTCGCGATCCTGCATCTGCTGCTTGGCTTCCTTGCCGATGATCGACTGAAAGTCACGCACCATCGCCGGATAGGGATGCGGCCCCGCAACCGTGCCAATGCAGTAAAAGGTATCACGGACATTGGTGACCCAGTCGCGCAGCGCATCGTTCATTGCGTCTTTCAGTGTCCCGCGACCCGAAGTGACGGGAATCACTTCGGCCCCCAGAAGGCGCATGCGAAAGACGTTGGGCGCCTGCCGTTCAACATCATGCGCGCCCATGTAGACCACACATTTCAGCCCGAACTTGGCGCAGACAGTCGCGGTCGCAACACCGTGCTGGCCCGCTCCGGTTTCCGCGATGATGCGGGACTTGCCCATGCGGCGAGCCAGAATGATCTGGCCCAGCACATTGTTGATCTTGTGCGCGCCGGTGTGGTTCAACTCATCGCGCTTCATATAGATCTTTGCGCCGCCCAGATGCTCGGTCATCCGCTCGGCATGGTATAGCGGGCTGGGGCGGCCAACGTAGTGCGTCCACAGATCGTGCATCTCGGCCCAGAACGTGGGGTCGGTTTTGGCGAATTCGTAGCGCTCTTCCAGCTCCAGGATCAGCGGCATCAGCGTCTCGGACACGAAACGCCCGCCGAATTGCCCAAAGCGGCCCTGCTCGTCCGGGCCGGTCATGTAGCTGTTGATCAGATCTTCGGGCATTGTCGTCTCCCTTTGCATTTCGTCCGATGTAGCTCTGCCCGGGGGCGGGGTAAAGCACGGCGTTACAAGCAGCACTTCCAAGAGTTTTCGAAAACTCTTTGCAAATTCCTGCGAAGGAATTTGGTGTCAGCCAATCAGACGAATCAGTTCGTTGTTACAGAAGATGATGACGTGACCGGCGTTCTCGACCGCGCGAAAGCCGCGGCGGTGCAAATCGTGTGCAAACACCTCGCGCCTGACGATCCGCTCGGTATCGCGCACTTTCCGCCGCACCACGCAATCGTCACGAGCGGCCTGCGCGCTAAAAAGTTGGCGCTGCCAAAGGTCGGAGGTGATGGCACCAACCTTGCACTATCCTGGTAGATGAGTGGTTAAGCGCATGTCGCCGCCACAAAGCCCGCAATCTTGGCATGATCCTTGACACCGACCACGCCTTCCACGCCCGACGATACGTCCACCTGCCGCGCGCCGGTCAGGCGCACCGCCTCGGCCACGTTCTGGGAGGTCAGCCCACCCGCAAGCATCCACGGGCGCAGCCAACGGCGACCCGCGATCAGACGCCAGTCGAAGGACAGCCCATTGCCACCTGGCAAAGTCGCGTCTTTTGGTGGTTTGGCATCAATCAACAGCTGATCGGCCACCGTCGAGTAGTCGAGGATCGCCGCTAGGTCGCTCTCATTCGCCACCCCCAGCGCCTTCATCACCGGAAGGCCATAGCGCGCGCGCACCTCAGCCACCCGTTCGGGCGTTTCGTGGCCATGAAGCTGCAACATATCCAGCGGGACCGCCTCGACAATGGCATCCAGCGTCGCATCATCGGCATCGACAACAAGCGCCACCTTCGCCAACCCGACAGGCGCGCTCAGCGCCGCAAGCCGCGCCTCGAGCAGCGTCAGGTTACGCGGCGATCTGGCAAAGAATACGAAACCCGCATAGGCGCCACCAGCATTTGCCACAGCGGCAACGTCGGCTGGCGTCCGCAGCCCGCAGATTTTCACGCGGATACCGGACACGCGTCTAGCCTGCTTTCCGCTTGCTTTCCAGCAGCGCAAGAACGTCATCTTCCGGGTCGGCCTTGGTGGCGCGCAGTTTGGACACCTCACGCTCCAGCCGCGCCACTTCGCGCGATTTGGTCGTTGCAGTGGTGCGGTGCTTGGTCTCGCGCGCCCATTCCCAGACAAAGCCGATCAGGACCCCTGCAAGCACGCCGCCAAAGATCACAAGGAACAGCGGCAACTGCATGGACCAGCTGAACCCCATGAACAGGCCCATATCCTCGGGGAGTGCGCGTACCAAAACGGGTGCACGGTTTGCCAAAGCGACCGTCAGAAGTACGATAGCCAACAGAGCCAGCAAAAAATAACGCAGGTAGCGGATCATCGGGCGTTGCCCCCCAAAGGATTCACTTGCCGTTCAGCCGGTCGCGCAGCAGCTTTCCGGTCTTGAAGAAAGGCACGTTCTTTTCCTCGACTTCGACGGCCTCCCCAGTCCGCGGGTTCCGCCCCAACCGCGCATCGCGGGCCTTGACCGAGAATGCGCCGAAACCCCGTAGTTCAACGCGGTCACCCTTGGCAAGCGCTTCGATGATTTCCTCGAACACGGTGTTCACGATGCGCTCGACATGGCGCTGCGTGAGATGTGGATTTTCGTCTGCAATCTTCTGGATCAATTCCGACCGGATCATACGACATGTCCCCCCCGTGGTCGTGCGCAGCGCCGCCACATGTTATCCGGGGACTATAGGCAAAAATTTCAACGGCACAAACAGGAAAACCCTGCCCGACCGGGTGCTTGGCGGCAGATGGCGCAAAAGACAGGGGCCTCACCCTGCGGTGAGGCCCCTGATAGCACCGGTTGCAGCCGATCAGTTCTTGTCGGAACCCTTCAGCGCCGCACCAAGGATGTCGCCCAGCGACGCGCCCGAATCGGACGACCCATACTGTTCGACAGCTTCTTTCTCTTCCGCAATCTCGCGCGCCTTGATCGACAGACCCAGACGACGGGTCTTGGGATCGATGTTGGTCACGCGCACGTCGATATGGTCGCCAACCTGGAACCGCTCGGGCCGCTGTTCGGCCCGATCACGGCTCAGGTCGGAACGGCGGATGAACGACTTGGCGCCGTTATACTCCACCTCGACGCCGCCTTCTTCGATGGCGGTCACGGTGACCGTCACGATCGTGCCGCGCTTCACACCGTCAACCGCATCGCTGAAGTTGTCTTCGCCCATTGCCTTGACGGAAAGCGAGATGCGTTCTTTTTCCACATCCACTTCGGTGACCGAGGCTTTCACCGTGTCACCCTTGCGGTAGTTCTGGATGGCATCTTCGCCGCGCTGATCCCAAGACAGGTCCGACAGGTGAACCATGCCGTCGATGTCGTTGTCGAGGCCGACGAACAGACCGAATTCGGTGATGTTCTTGACTTCGCCTTCGATGGTCGATCCGACCGGATTGCTTTCGGCAAACACTTCCCACGGGTTGCGCTGCGTCTGCTTCAGGCCAAGGCTGACCCGACGCTTGGCGCTGTCAATCTCCAGCACCATGACATCCACTTCCTGCGAGGTGGACACGATCTTGCCGGGGTGAACGTTCTTCTTGGTCCAGGACATTTCCGAGACGTGAACAAGACCCTCAACGCCCGCTTCCAGTTCCACGAACGCGCCGTAATCGGTGATGTTCGTAACGCGGCCCTTGTGGACCGAACCCAGCGGATAGGCGGCTTCCACGGCATCCCATGGATCGGCCTGAAGCTGCTTCATGCCAAGGGAAATGCGGTGGGTTTCCTTGTTGATCTTGATGACCTGGACTTTCAGGGTCTCGCCGATCGCAAGGATTTCCGACGGGTGGTTGACGCGGCGCCAGGCCATGTCGGTGACGTGCAGTAGGCCGTCAACGCCGCCCAGATCAACGAACGCACCGTATTCGGTGATGTTCTTGACCACGCCATCCACGGTCTGACCTTCGGTCAGGTTGGAGATAACCTCGGCACGCTGCTCGGCACGGCTTTCCTCAAGGATCGCACGGCGCGAGACAACAATGTTGCCACGGCGGCGGTCCATCTTCAGGATCTGGAAAGGCTGCTTCATGCCCATCAGGGGGCCGGCATCGCGCACCGGACGCACATCAACCTGCGAGCCGGGAAGGAACGCAACAGCGCCGCCCAGATCAACCGTGAAGCCACCCTTGACGCGGCCAAAGATCGCGCCGTCGACGCGGGTCTCGTTCGCATAGGCTTTTTCAAGACGGTCCCACGCTTCTTCGCGCTTGGCCTTGTCGCGGCTGATGACAGCCTCGCCGCGGGCGTTCTCGACGCGGTCGAGATAGACCTCAACCTCGTCCCCGACCGAGATATCGGCCACGCCGCCCAGATCGGCAAATTCCTTGAGATCAACGCGGCCTTCCATCTTGTAGCCGACGTCGATGATGGCCTGTCCCGCTTCGATCGCGATGACACGGCCTTTGACAACTGATCCCTCTTCGGGGGTGTCAATTTCGAGGCTCTCTTTCAGAAGGGCTTCGAATTCTTCCATGGATGCTTTAGCGCACATGCGTAGAGTTTTCCTTTTCACGTCTTTTCACTGGCCATGCGGTTGGCTCCGCCGGTCTTTGATCGGTCCGTCAGGCAGGCCACCGGGAAAACAACAAGGGTCGAGGATTACTCCCGACCCTGCTCCATCCGCGTTTCTATGGCCTTGATCGCCTTTTTGACTGCCAAGTCTATAGTCAGTTCCGACGTGTCAAGCAAGAGCGCATCGGGTGCCGCGCGCAGCGGCGATGTCGCGCGGGCGCCATCGCGCGCGTCCCTTGCCCGCAGGTCGGCAATCATCTCGTCAAGGCTGATCGGACAATTCTCGCCCCCCAGTTCGACCCAACGGCGCGTCGCCCGGATCACGTCGGTGGCGGTGACGAACAGCTTTACCTCGGCCTCGGGGCAGATCACCGTGCCGATGTCGCGCCCGTCCAGCACCGCCCCCCCTTCGGCGCCGGCAAAGCGGCGCTGAAATTCCACCAATGCCGCCCGCACCTCGGGGATCACGGCCACACGCGATGCGGCCTGACCCGCCTCTGCGGTCCGCAGATCATCGCGGGCAAGATCGGCCGGGGTCAGCGTCTGTGCGGCAATGACCGGATCGCCTCCCTTGGCCCCGACGGCCCGGTAGAGCAGGCCGGTGTCCAGATGCGCAAAGCCGAAACGTTCGGCAACAGCGCGCGAAATTGTGCCTTTGCCTGCTGCAGCGGGGCCGTCGATGGCGACTGTGAAGATCATCGCAACTCCCTTGCTCCAGCCGCTGTTGTTGCCTAACGCTGGCACCCTGTCAAACGCAGGGGGATACGATGGGAAACGGCGCACCGCCAAAGGTCTGGGCCTCGCTGATGGCCGAAATGATGGTCAGCGACTATCCGGCAAGCCTCGCGTTCTGGACAGGCCCTTTGGGTTTTCGCCTCGTATTCGAACGTCCGGCACAAAAGCTTGCCTGCCTTGAGCGCGCGGGGGGCGCGCAGGTGATGATCTACCAGCGCGACGGCGATTGGGAGACAGGTCCGATGGACGCGCCCTACGGTCGCGGCGCAGTCATTCAGGTCTATGTCGAAGACGTCGATGCGCTGCACGCCACCTTCGCCGCCCTTGGCCACCCGTTCTACGTTCCCCTGCGCGAGAAATGGCGCGACTGGGGCGACCGCCTGGGCGGGCAGCGCGAGTTTCTGGTGCAAGACCCAGACGGCTATCTGATAATGGTCGCACAGCGCATCGGCGAACGCCCCCTGCCCTGATCTTCAGGTGTTTCTTTTCGGCTCGAATACCCTCTGGGGGCAGACAACCCCCTACCCGGCACGTCACCCCTCGATCAGAGTCGCGCCGAGGCGCGTCATCAGCGGCGCGAAGATTGGAAAGCTGGTGGTGATCGGCGAGGCATCATCCACCGAAACGGGGGCCTTCGCCGCCATCCCGAGGATCAGAAAGCTCATCGCGATGCGGTGGTCGAGATGGGTTTTCGCAGTGGCCCCGCCGGGCACGCCGCCCGGCCCCATGCCGTGAACGATCAGTGTATCTTCGTCTTCTGCGATGCGGATGCCGCAAGCCTCAAGCCCCCGCGCCATCGCGTCGATGCGGTCGGATTCCTTCACGCGCAACTCTTTGACGCCGCGCATGACGGTGGTTCCGGTGGCAAAGGCGGCGACCACCGACAGGATCGGGTATTCGTCGATCATCGACGGGGCGCGATGGGGCGGCACCTCGATCCCCATCAGATTGCTGAACTTCACCCGCAGATCGGCGACCGGCTCGCCCCCCTCTTCGCGCGGATTCTCGAAGATGATGTCGGCCCCCATATCGACCAGCGTCAGATAGAGACCGTTGCGCGTCAGGTTCTGGCTGACGCCGGGCACGAAGATGTCGGACCCTTCGACGATCAGCGCGGCACAGACCGGGAAGGCGGCCGAACTGGGGTCGCGCGGCACGGCGACGGTCTGCGGGCGCAACTCCGGCTGGCCGGTCAGGGTGATGATGTTACCCTCTCGCGCCTTCTCGACGTACAACTGCGCGCCAAAGCCGATCAGCATCCGCTCGGAATGGTCACGCGTCGCTTCGCGCTCGATCACCACGGTCTGGCCGGGGGCGTTTAGGCCGGCAAGAAGGATCGCGGATTTGACCTGCGCCGAGGCGACGGGGGTGGCGTAGCGCACGGGAACCGGGCTTGCGGCCCCGACCACGGTCATCGGCAGGCGGCCACCGCTGCGCCCGTAGGACGTTGTTCCAAAGAGGGAAAGAGGGTCGGTCACCCGGCCCATCGGGCGTTTGCGAAGGCTTGCGTCGCCGCTGAAGGTGGCGGTCATGGCCGTGGTTGCCATACAGCCCATGATCAGGCGGACACCCGTTCCGGAGTTGCCGCAGTCGATCACATCCGATGGCTCGGCAAAGCCGCCAACGCCAACACCGTGGACTGACCAGGCCCCGTCACCCGTCCGCGTCACCTCGGCCCCGAAGGCCCGCATCGCCTTCGCGGTATCCAGCACATCCTGCCCTTCCAGCAAGCCGGTGATCTTCGTCTCGCCCACCGCCATGGCGCCAAAGATCAGCGCGCGGTGACTGATCGACTTGTCGCCCGGCACTTCGGCCCGCCCGGTCAAGGGGCCGGATTTGCGGGCGGTCATCGGTTGGGCTTGGCCGTGGCCGGACATGGGAACCTCTGCGTTGTGCGGAGTGAGAGTTAACGAAACGTGCAGGCCCGGTCCAGCGTCATTGCGTGCGCCGGAAGGTCAGGTAGTGGGGCGGGCGGCCTTCGCGCAGGGCCTTTTGCTCATAGCGGGTGGAAAGCCAGTCGGACCACGGCGTGGCCCCTTCGCTTTCCAGCGTGAAGCCGGCCTTCGGAACTTCATTCAGGGTCTGGCGGACGTAGTCGGGGATATCGGTCGCGACACGGAATTCCGCGTCTGGTTTCAACGCTCTGGCCAGCGGGATCAGGTGATCTTGCGTCACGAAGCGGCGCCTGTGGTGGCGGCGTTTGGGCCAGGGATCGGGGTAGTTGAGGAAGGCCTTTGACAGCGACGCGGGGGGCAGCACCTCGAACAGGTCGCGCACGTCATCGGGGTGGATGGCAAGGTTTGTGACCCCTGCCGCGCGGATCTTGCCCAACAGCATCGCCACGCCATTGATGAAGGGTTCGCAACCAATCAGGCCTATGTCTGGGTAGGTGGCGGCCATGTGCACCATATGCTCCCCACCGCCAAAACCAATCTCCAGCCAGACGAGGCGGTTGTCGCCGAAGATTTCGCAAAGATCGAGCGGGTGTCGCGCGGAGTTTTCGGCGGGCAGAATGCCTGTGGGGCGCAGCGTTTCGAGATCTTCGGAAAGATAGGTTTTCTGGTTTCGCCGCAGGGTCTTGCCATAGCGGCGGCCATAGAAGTTGCGCCATTCGGGGGCGCTGGCGGCGTCGGATGCGGCTTCATCGGTCATCGGGCGGCCATAGATGGGGCGGCGGGGGGCGTCAAGGCGGGGTATGGAAAGCATATGTTTTGCGTATGATTTCCGTATGCATATAAAAAGCGTCAGGTATTCGCGCGGGAACACCCCGTCGCGGGGTCGGGACTGCGGTCGGCGCGGCTATGGGGGCGGGCAAAATCCTTGAGCAAGAATTTTAGGGGGCTGTCTGCCCCCCGGTCCGGGCGTTGCCCGAACCGCCCCCCGAGGATATTTTCGCGAAGATGAATGGGGAGGGAGACGCAGAATTGGGAGGGGGACCGGGGTGGCCCCGCCTCAGACGGCTTTTTTCAGTGCCTCGACCAGATCGGTCTTTTCCCAGCTGAACCCGCCATCGGCGTCGGGCGCGCGGCCGAAATGGCCGTAGGCCGAGGTACGGGCATAGATCGGCTTGTTCAGGCCCAGATGTTCGCGGATGCCGCGGGGGGTCAGGTCCATCACCTGGCCGATGACCTGCTCGATATGCTCGTCCGGCACTTTGCCAGTACCGTGGGTATCGACGTAGATCGACTGCGGACGTGCCACGCCGATGGCATAGCTGACCTGCAGCGTGCAGCGTTCCGCAAGACCCGCGGCGACAACGTTTTTGGCCAGATAGCGCGCGGCATAGGCGGCGGATCGGTCGACCTTGGTCGGATCCTTGCCCGAAAAAGCACCCCCGCCATGCGGGGCGGCGCCGCCATAGGTATCGACGATGATCTTGCGCCCAGTCAGGCCCGCGTCGCCGTCCGGGCCGCCGATCACGAACGTCCCCGTCGGGTTGACGTGCCATTCGGTCTTTTCGGTGATCCAGCCGGAGGGCAGAACCTGACGGATATGCGGTTCCACAATGGTGCGGATATCGGCGGAGGTCTGCGTTTCCAGCGCATGCTGAGTGGACAGCACGATCGAGGTCACCTCGACCGGCTTGCCACCCTCATAGCGCACCGAAAGCTGTGACTTCGCATCGGGGCGCAAGGTGGGTTCCTGCCCGGCTTTGCGAACGTCAGCCAAGCGGCGCAGGATGGCGTGGGCGTATTGAATCGGGGCGGGCATGAGTTCGGGCGTCTCGTTGACGGCATAGCCGAACATGATGCCCTGATCGCCTGCGCCGTCGCGGTCCACGCCCTGCGCGATGTGGGCGGATTGCTCGTGCAGGAAGTTCATCACATGGCAGGTGTTCCAGTGGAACTGTTCCTGTTCATAGCCGATGTCCTTGATGCAGGCGCGGGCAATTTCGCTGACATTGCCCATGAAATACTTGAGCCGGTCCTTGTCCGACAGCCCGACCTCGCCGCCGATCACGACCATGCCGCTGGTGGCGAAGGTTTCGCAGGCGACACGGGCGTTCGGCTCTTCCGTCAGGAAGGCATCGAGGATGGCGTCCGAGATGCGGTCGCACAATTTATCGGGGTGACCTTCCGAGACGGACTCGGAGGTGAAGGTGTAGTTGTCGCGTGACATGAGATCTGCTCCGTTGAAAATCCGCGTCACGCCAGGAAGCCGTTGTGACGGTAATGGTTCGGCGGGCGTAACGGGGCTGCGAGGCAGCGTCAAGCCAGACGGCGCGGCCGACGTGTCAGCAGGGCTGCGGCAAGACCGGCCAGCAACACGAGGGCCGGGGCCTCGCCAAAGCGGGCATACGGTGTGGGCGGCAGGGCTGCGGGCAGCGATGCATCGAGAAAGGCGGCTTTGCCGAGCGGGATCGTGGCGATCACGCGACCTTTCGCGTCGATCACCGCCGAGACGCCGGTATTGGCCACGCGCACCAGTGGCAGACCCTGTTCGATGGCGCGCAGCCGGGCCTGTGCCAGATGCTGATAGGGGCCGGTCAGCGTGCCGAACCACGCGTCATTGGTGATCTGCAAGATCCAGTCAGGGCGGCCGGGTGCGTTCAGCAGGTCCTGGGGGAAAACTGCCTCGTAGCAAATCAGCGGCAGGACGCGGCCAATCACCCGGCCAAGATCAAGGATGCTGGGGCCCGGACCGGGGGCGTAGCCATTGCCTTGTTGCGCCGCAAAAGCGGTAAGGCCGAACAGGGAATAGGCCAGATCGCCAAAGGGGATGTATTCGCCGAACGGCACGAGGTGCTGCTTGTCGTAGATCGCGGCGATCCGCGCATCGGGCGTGATGACCGCAAGGCTATTGAAAAACCGTCCGCTATCCTCGCGCTGGATTCCGACGGCGAGGGTTGCCCCCTGCCCCGCATCAGCAAGGACGGCCGCCAGTTCAGGGTTGCGATCGAGCAGGTAGGGGACAGACGTTTCGGGCCAGATCACCAGATCAGGCGCGGGCAGGGCTGCCGAGTAATCGAGCAGGCGGTCGAAATAGAAACGCGCCCGCTCGGGATCCCATTTTGACTGCTGATCGGCATTCGGCTGGGCGAGGCGAATGGTCAGCGGGCGGGCGGGGGGATCTTTTTGGTCAAGGCGTGCTGCGCCGAACGCCGTGGTAGCGGCGAGAAGGGCGGCGGCTGCGACAAGGCCACGGGCGCGAAACGCGATGGGCAGGGCGGCCATCAGCGTGGTCAGCAGGGTCAGACCGGTGGGGCCAAGAAGGGCGGCGAGTTGGGCCATCGGCGTGTCGATCCAGATATGGCCGATCAGCGCCCACGGGAACCCGGTGAGGACATGCCCGCGCAGGAATTCGGCAAGCGTAAGTGTCAGGGCCAGCACCAGCGTGCGGCGCGGGCCGGTGAAGCGGGTCGCGAGTGCCGCGGCGGCGGCCCAGAACAGGGCAAGGCCGAAGGCCATCAGCACAACGGCGAACGGGGCCATCCAGCCATGGGTTGCGGCGTCGATCAGGAAAGGCTGGATCAGCCAACTCAGCGCCAGCGCGAAATAGCCGGCACCCCCGAAGAGGCCAAGCCAAGCGGCGGTTTTCGGCCCCGGTGCGCGAGTGATGAGGGCTGTCAGGGCCGCCAGCGCCGGCAGGGTGATCCACCAAAGCCCGAACGGAGCCTGCCCGGTTGCCATCACCGCGCCAAGGCCGAAGGCTGCCCCGGTTTCAGCCCAGCCGGGCCAGCCCGACCGCATCGTCAGTCTTTCGGCGCGGGAAGCTGGGCGGGGACGGCGGACGCGCCCGGCAGGCGCAGGCGCAGGCGCTTGATGCGGCGCGGATCTGCGTCGATCACTTCGAACACCGCACCGCTTTCATGCAGCACGATCTCGCCCCGCGACGGGACGCGCCCGGTTCGCGAAAAGATGAGGCCGCCCAGCGTGTCGATCTCTTCATCATCCTCATCGCGGCGCAGACGCAGGCCGATGGCGGATTCCAGTTCCTCCAGCGGGGCGCGGGCCTGTGCCAGGTACACGCCGGGCTTTTCCATCACCCAAAGGGCGGATTCGGCATCGTCATGTTCATCCTCGATCTGGCCAATGACGGTTTCGATCAGATCCTCGATGGTCAACAGACCGTCGACGCCGCCGTATTCATCGATGACAAGGGCCATGTGGACGCGATCCTTCTGCATCTTTTGCAGCAGCACACCGACAGGCATCGACGGCGGGGCGTAAAGCACCGGGCGCAACATCGGGCGCAGGTCGTAGTCGCCATTCCCCGCACCGAAGCCGAATTGCAATGCCAGATCCTTGAGCAAGACAAGACCCAGCGGTTGATCCAGCGTATCCTGATAGACCGGCAGGCGGGAAAAGCCGTGTTCCTTGAACACCGCGACCAGCTCGTCCTTGCCGATATCGACAGGGACGGCCGTAATCTCGATCTTGGGGATCGCCACGTCATCGACGCGCAAGCGGCGCAGGTTGCCGATGCCCGGCAGGCTGGACGCCTGCGGAACGGTCACGGCCGTACCGGTTGCGGCCGTCTCGGATGAGGGTTCGGAAGGGCTGAGGGCGTTGAAGATGCGGCTGAGAAAGCCGCGTTGCGCGCCGTCGGCTGGGTCTTGGCCACCAGTGAGGGTGTCAGTCCCGTCGTTGCTACTGCCCATGCGTCCTTTCCTGGATGCAGGCGCGCGAAGATGCGCCTTGGATCGAGCCTATCAATATGGGTTCGCCACCCCGAGTTTGGCAAGGACCGAGATTTCGGTACCCTCCATCAGCGTGGCATCGGCGTCATTGATGTGATCATACCCCAGCAAATGCAAAACTGTATGAACGATCAGATGCGTGACGTGATCGTCCATAGTCTTGCCCTGTGCCGCCGCCTCGCGTTCGCAGGTTTCATAAGCGATGGCTACGTCTCCCAGTTCCGTGGGATCGTCGGGATCGCCGGGCTCGGGGGTGTCAGGAAGGCCGCCGGGGGTTTGCGCCGCACGATCTTCGGACGGCCAGGACAGCACGTTGGTCGGCACCGGTTTGGCGCGGAATTCGGTGTTGAGGGCCGCAATCCGGGCATCGTCGCAGGCCATCACGCAGAGGGTGAAGCCGGATGCAGACAGGCCAAGGGCGGCAAGTGTGGCGCGGGCTGCGGATTCGGCCCGCGGTGGAAGGTTCAACGCCTCCCACCGCGGGTCTTCGATTACTGTGTCAACCAGAGGCTCCATCATCGCGCTCATACGCTTCGATGATGCGGGCGACAAGCGGGTGGCGCACGACATCCTTCGAGGTGAAGTAGTTAAAGCTGACGCCCTTGACGCCCTTGATCAGCCGTTCGGCATCGGCAAGGCCGGACGCCGTGCCGCGTGGCAGGTCGATCTGTGTGCGATCGCCGGTGATCACCATGCGGCTGCCCTCGCCCAGACGGGTGAGGAACATTTTCATCTGCATGGTGGTGGCATTCTGCGCCTCGTCCAGCACGCAGAAGGCATTGGCAAGGGTGCGTCCGCGCATGAAGGCAAGCGGCGCTATTTCGATCCGCTTTTCCTCGATCAGCTTCTGCACCTGCTTTTGCGGCAGGAAGTCGTTCAGCGCGTCATAAAGCGGCTGCATGTAGGGATCGACTTTGTCCTTCATGTCGCCGGGCAGAAACCCGAGGCGTTCACCCGCCTCGACCGCGGGGCGGCTGAGGATGATCTTGTCCACATGGCCACCGATCAGATAGGTGACAGCCACCGCCACAGCGAGATAGGTCTTGCCGGTGCCTGCGGGGCCGATACCGAACGAAAGTTCATTATCGAACAGGTTCTTGACATAAGCCTTCTGTGCTTCGGTGCGGGGTTCGACCGATTTGCGGCGGGTCCGCAATTCATAGCGGCCCCCCTGGAACATCTCGATCTGGCCTTCTTCGCGTGCAGCGCCCTGCATTGGCCGGCCCATCCGCAGCGCGCCGTCAATGTCGCCAGCGGCAAGGCCTTTGCCCGCCTCGAGCCTGACGTAGAGGGCGCGCAGCACAGCTGCAGCCTGCTCTCTTGCGCTTTTGTCACCGATAACTGCAAGGCGGTTGCCTCGCCGGAGAACATGCACGCCGGTCTGATGTTCGATCTGGGCAAGGTTGCGGTCAAATTCGCCGCACAGATCAATCAGCAGCCGGTTGTCGGGAAATTCCAGAAGCGTTTCAACAATGTCTTCTGCACGGGACGGGGGGGTCAGCGCGCTGATGCCCAAGGACGACTCCTTTTGTTGGCAGGAAAGGGTGTTGGCCTTTACAACGTGACGTGTGGTGCCTTCTTTCGTCTGGTTTGCAAGAAGAAGTGTGCGGCTTGATCGCGCGCATGGCAAGGGGAATGGCGCTGTTGTGAACAAGATGCCGCAAGTGCGGCGCGAAATGCGGTAGCGGTAGGGCTTGATGCTGGTTGGCTCGGTCAGACCGTCCGGGGAAACTGCAAGACGCTCCGGTTCAGCATCAGGCCAGACAGCACCACCGCTTTTTCTTTCAGGATTTGACGCGCCGCAAATCAGGCCGTGCCCACGATGCAACCACGGCCTGATTTACAGCCCTCCGCGCCCTGCAATTCGCCCCTTGCCCAACGCCTTAAGCCTTTTCGGCAACAAGGCCGGGCAACTCAGCCCCGCAGAGTTGCTTTTCGGCTCGATGCTCCAACCTTGCCCGTCAGTTCGGCAAGATATCGGGAAAGCTGGTGAACCGCGGGTCGCGCACCACGGTGCCGGGGGCAAAGCGGTTGTTGCAGACTGGCAGCCCCGACACCGGATCGCGGCGGCGGCTGGCATAGCCTTCAACGCCATCGTCGATGATCCAGTTCTGGCAGCCGTCGGGGTCATAAGCGATGGCGGCCTGTCGCTGGATCAGGGGCTTGCGGTCCACAAGACCGGTATCGCGGCCTTGCGCGAAAAGTGGCGTCCCGCCGGTGGTTGAAACGGTTTCGGTGCAGGCGGACAGCATGGCAAGACCGCAAAGCATCAAGCGCAATTTCATCTTACCACCTGTAACAAATGACTTCGACGCGGCGGTTGCGCTGCTGTCCTGCTGCGGTCGAATTGGTGGCCACGGGGCTGGTCTCGCCAAAGCCAAGCTGACGCTCCACCACCGCCCCGCTGGCACGGGCCACATCGGCGACGGCGGCGGCACGGCGTTCGGACAGGCGTTGGTTATAGCCGGTCCCGGCACGGCTGTCGGTATGGCCGTAGATCGCGACGCCAAAGGCATCAAGCGCACCGAAGAAATCCGTCAGACGACGGCGGCCATCGGCGGTAAGCTTGGCAGAATCGGTTGGAAACAGCGTGTCGGTGTTTTCCACAAGGCAGGTGTTCTGGCGCAGACAGACCGGTTTGCCGGTTTTGGGGTTCACGCGTTCGACCATATAGCCTTCAAGGCCACCATCAGCCCACCAGTGCATGCACCCGTCGGGATCAACCCAGATCCCCCAGTCGATCCGTGCAGTTGCCTGCGGCAGGGTGGCTTGCGCGGCAGCCATTGAGCCACCGGCAAGCCCTGCGACCAGAAATACGATCGCAACCCCGTACCGAACAGATAAAACCAGTCCTGACACCGTAACCACACCTTTTGAACACACGTCACACACGCCCCCATATACATACTGAGCGAGCGGGAATGACCGAGTCCAGAGATTACCGCAGGGGGGCCATGATATTGCCATATTCTGTTGAACGGCCGGGCCGCTTGCCCCTGCGCGCGGCACGATTGCGACCGGGCTGGAAACAACCCATCAGCCGCTAAGCCGTTCTGCCGAAAGCGAGTTGGTTGAGCTGCCAGTGATTCTGACACGGCAAAGTTGTCCTGCCTGCCCGTCGGGGTCGGTCACATGCACGGCGTGCAAGTGATCTGACTTGCCGGTCATCTGATCCTTCATCCGTCCCGGCTTTTCATAAAGCACGCCGACTGTCTGCCCGATCATTGCGTCCTGTGCCGCGCGCTGCTGCCTCGTCAGCAGGGCCTGCAAGGTTTGCAGGCGGGCGTCGGCGGTAGCGGCATCAACTCCGGGCTTTTCAGCGGCGGGCGTGCCGGGGCGGGGGGAATACTTGAAGCTGTAGGCCATGCCGAACTTCACCTGCTCGATCAGGCCGAGGGTCGCGTCGAAATCGGCATCTGTTTCACCGGGGAAACCCACGATGAAATCCGACGACAGCAAAATGTCCGGGCGCGCAGCCCGGATCCGGCCAATCAGGGTCAGGTAATGTGCTGCGGTATGCTTGCGGTTCATCGCCTTGAGGATGCGATCGGACCCCGATTGCACGGGCAGGTGCAGATAGGGCATCAGTTTCGCCTCATCGCCATGTGCCGCGATCAGGTCTTCTTCCATGTCGTTGGGATGCGACGTGGTGTAACGCAAACGCTCCAGCCCGTCGATTTTCACCAGATCGCGGATCAGACGGGCAAGGCCGTGATCGCCGGCGCGGTAGGCGTTTACGTTCTGGCCCAGCAGGGTGATGTCGCGCACACCGCGTTCGACCAGCGCGCGTGCTTCGGCCAGCAGTCGTTCCGGCGGGCGGCTGACTTCGGACCCGCGGGTGTAGGGGACGACGCAGAAGGCACAGAACTTGTCGCAGCCTTCCTGCACGGTCAGAAACGCGGTCGGCCCTTTCAGGGCGCGGCGTTCGGGCAGGTGGTCGAACTTGTCCTCGGGTGGGAAATCGGTGTCGATGGCCCGCGCGCCCTGCGCCACCGCTTGCATCATGGCAGGCAAGCGATGATAGCTTTGCGGGCCGACCACCAGATCGACCACGGGGGCGCGGCGCAATATCTCGGCACCTTCGGCCTGCGCCACGCAGCCTGCGACGGCAACCTTGAGGTTGGGGTTCAGTGTCTTCAGCTTGTTAAGGCGGCCCAGATCGGAATAGACCTTTTCAGCCGCCTTCTCGCGGATGTGGCAGGTGTTGAGCAGCACCATGTCGGCATCTGCCGCCGTGTCGGTCGGCACATAGCCCTGCGCGCCCAGCGTCTCCGCCATGCGTTCCGAGTCGTAAACGTTCATCTGGCAGCCATAGGTCTTGATGAACAGCTTCTTGCCCGTCGTCATGCGCCCTGCCCCGATACCCGAAGGTTGGTCTTTACACGACGGCGCGGGGCCTTCGCAACGCTTGCAATGGCTGCGGCATTGCCGGAGTCTGATGCCGACGGGACGGAACGGGGGCGGGATGCGCTATAACGGGCTGGAGGTGTTTCTGGAGCAGGGCCGCGCGGCGCTGACCAAGGGGCCAGTTGCGGTGATCTGCGCCGAAGACGCGGTCGAGGTGGAAACCACGCTGCGCCACCATCTCGGCGCGGGTTTTGCCGAGGTGCTGCTGCTGGCGCATCCCGAATTGCCGGTTGATCCGGCGGTGGCCGAGGTGGTTCACCGCATCGACCATGACGTGCATGCCGAAGGTGCGCTGCCGGGGGCCGTCAACCGTATCATCGCGGCGGCGCCGGGGATCTGGATCTACTACGGCTACAACGCCGAATACCTGATCCACCCGTTCTGCGAGACGCGCAACATCCGCGAGCTGATCGCGTTTCACGCCGAAGAACGGCGCGACGCGGTGCTGAGCTATGTGATCGACCTTTACGCCCCCGATCTGGACCGCTTCCCCGATGCTGTGTCGCTGGAAGAGGCACATCTGGACCGGTCGGGATATTATGCCCTGGCTCGGCCCGACGCCGCCAACCACAATCACCCCAGGGAACGGCAACTTGATTTCTTCGGCGGCCTGCGCTGGCGGTTCGAGGAACATGTGCCGCCCGCCCGGCGTAGGATCGACCGAATCGCGCTGTTTCGCGCGCAAAAGGGGTTGCAACTGCGCGCCGATCACAGCTTCAACATCGAGGAATACAACACCTATGCCTGCGCTTGGCACAACAACGTGACCACCGCGATCTGTTCGTTCCGCACGGCCAAGGCGCTGAAATCAAACGCAGGGTCGAGGTATGACATTCCGTCGTTCCGCTGGCACAACTCTGTCCCGTTCCAGTGGCATTCGCAGCAGTTGATGGATCTGGGGCTGATGGAGCCGGGACAGTGGTTCTAAGGCTGGGCGGCGTATCGCTTCTGCGATGTCTGACATCACCGAATTCGTGAGGCACTGCCGGGTTGATGTGTGCCGCGAACGGGAACACGAGACTATGCGGCTTTGAACCTGACTTGTCCCTAGGCTGCCGCTGGTCAGACGCGCCGCAGCCGGATCACCACGTCGACGCGGCTTACTTCGGTGCCGTCAGGGGCTGCGGGCAGGCCGACGATCTTGAGTTCGTCCGCAGGGGCATCGGTCAACTCGCCGCGATCTTCCCAGTAGAAATGGGGATGATCATCCATTCTGGTGTCGAAATAGCTGCGATGCCCGTCGACCGTGACTTCCTGCATCAAC
>JANNWS010000100.1:0-23071 GCA_031408575.1 Rhodobacterales bacterium | reverse complement strand
GCGCCCGCGCCCCCCGGTCAGCCGGTTGGTATCAACGCAGAACCGTGTCGCCTCCCAGACGGTCGATGACCGCAAGGGGGCCTCGCCATCCAGAATCGAGGCGAAAACATCGGACAGCATATGCGGCCCGGTGGTTTGCAGCAGGCGCATGCAGCCCAGGACGTGACCATCATCATCGACGCTGATGACATGGGCCGGATCGAGGGAGTCGTAAAGATCGAACTCCATCCCGTCATGCACTTCGACGTCCCAGCCAAGGCGGTCGTGGAACACCCGCGCCCTCAGACGGAACATATCGTCCAGCAGCGGTTGGTATTGGTCATTGTTCAAGGAATCGACAACATAGATCATTTTAGCCCCCAGTTTGCTCACCCGTGAAACAATGATGGGGCAACCAAAAGGCGAGCGCCATAAGGGTTTTCCCGTAGTTTTACGGGATTTTCGTTAAATTCAGCGGGGATAGATCATGCCAAGGCCGATCGCGCGGCCCACGGCTTGCACTGTTGTCAGCGCGCCCAGTTTTTCGCGGGCTGACCGGACGTGAACTTCGACGGTGCGGGTCGAAATGCTCAGGATATCACCGACATCCTGCTGCGATTTACCGGCGGCGACCCATTGCAGAACCTCGCGTTCGCGCGACGACAGGATCGGCCGGGCAAGCGGCGGCAGCAACTGGCCCGACCGCATGACCGCGTCGTGCAGATGCACCGCCGCGCGTTGCAGATCGCCCACAACCTGACGGCTGAGCCGACGCCAGTCTGCCTCGGGCATGTTCGCGGTTACGCTCAACAACCCCCGATCACCATAGGGGCCACGGATCGGCACGGTAATGCCCTGCGAGGCCACGCCGAAATCGTGGGCCGAGCGGAACACCTGGTGAAACTTCGTGTCACGCTCGAAACGGCTCCAGTCCACTGGCGCGATGCTGAGTGCCGAGCGGTGGATCGTGGGGTCAACATGATGCAGGTTGTGCCGCATGTAATGCTGCTTCCAGTCGTCCTTGTAGGTGGCATAGCCCTGGACCGCACCGGTTACCGGGTTCATCGTGGCATAGGACCCGTATTCGACCCCAAGTCGGCGGCACAACTGATCGATGAACCCCTCGAAGTTCTCGGTCGTGCCCCCAACGGTGCTGAGGTCGATGATGTCCATGACCACTACTTCAAAAGTCCCTTCTGTGCGGCAAGCGATGCTGCCTGAACCGGAGTGCGGGCGTCCATCCGCGCCATGGCGCTTTTCAGCCGCGCCTTGACCGCACTTTCCGAGATATCGAGCGCATGTGCAATTTCCTTCAGCCGCATGCCGCGCGACAAAAGCCTCAGCGCGTCGGTCTGGGCGCGGGTCAGGCCCTGCTCTGCCTCGGCCTCGTGGAAATGCGCGGCCCGCAGCGTCGCCTCAAGCTGGGTGAGTTCCGAGGGGCTGAGTTCGCGGTCGGAACGGGCGAAGTAGCCAAAGGTGCGGCGCGGGCGTTCCTCGTTCGCGGTGACACAGACGACCCCGCCATAACGCATGCCAAAGGCGGAATAGGCCGACAGCACGCCGATCGGATCGGGCAGGGCAAGATCGCTCCACCGCCGCGCGCCCGAGCCGGAATAAATCCAGCGCATCAGCGGGTCGTGCAGCGCCAGACCGTTGACGGTATAGTGATCGACCCAGGCCGGGGAAAAGGTGTTCAGTTCCTCCTCGGGCGAAAAGAAGCCAAGGCGCAATGCCGCATAATACCCCGCTGGCGCGATCTGGGCAAAAGTCTCCTTACATTCGGCCAGTCTCATAATGGACAGGGGTCCCTTTGTGCAGTATCACCAACGCTTGAGAGTTGATGCGTCACCAGATCTTTCGACGTGTTTCTGCCAGTCATCGCAACCTCCCAAAGTGCTTCTACATGAAACCAGTCGGAAAGATAAATCTCGAATTGCAACGTCTGGTTGCTGTTGAGCATTGGCGCTTCGCCATAGGGCTGAGGATTCGTTTCAACCATCCGACGCTGCTTTACCAGACCTATCCCGAGGCATGGGTTGCACATTATGCCAAGAACGGGCTGCTTTTCGTTGATCCTGCAGTACGTTGGGGCATGACCCATACCGGCATCTGCGATTGGCGTGACCTTACGTCAGATGACAGCGCGGGCGTTTTGCAACAGGCCGCCGATCATGGTCTGGTGCATGGCATCGCGATTTCGGTAGGCGACTCGGCAACCCGGTCGCTGGGTTTCTTTGCCAGTGCGACCACCTCGATCACCGAGCAGGAACGGGTTCTGGCGCAAGAAGTGGTTGGCGCCCTGCATGAGGCGACCGATGGCGTTGCCGATCTGCCTCCGGCAGAACTCGCGCGACTGATCGCGCTCAACGATCAGCTTCGGCTCCCTGATCCCTGATTCGGTCCGACAAAATCTGTGCTGAAACAGCGGATAGCATGATGTGCCGCCGCGAAAACCGTGCGCGCCGATCAGCACTGCCGGGCTTGCAGGGCAACGCCTACCAGTGCGGCGGGCGCTGATCGGCCAGCGGCGCAGTCCCGCCCTCGGCCTCGCGCCCCGCCTCGCGTTCCATCAGCAGGCCGACATGGCGGGTCAGTCGGTCAATCTCGGTCGCCTGACGCGCCAGCACGTCCGACACATCCTCGACCATCCGGGTCAGATGCGCGATCCGTTCTTCCAGCGCCGTCTGGTCGGTCATGCCAAATGCTCCGCTATGGGCTTGCCTTGCCCCGCCGCCCCCCATCCGCTAGACGACGCGCAAAGCATTCACAAGGGTCAGAACGATGGCAAAGGAAAAGGCACCCCGCCGCCCCCAGGCCGAAACCCCCAAGGGCTTTCGCGACTATTTCGGTGCCGATGTGACCGACCGCAAGGCCATGCTTGATGCTATCGCGCGGGTCTATGAACTCCACGGCTTTGATCCGTTGGAGACGAGTGCCGTTGAGACGGTCGAAGCGCTGGGCAAGTTCCTGCCCGATGTCGACCGCCCGAATGAGGGTGTCTTTGGCTGGCAGGATGAGGGCGGCGACTGGCTGGCGCTGCGCTATGACCTGACCGCGCCCTTGGCGCGCGTCGCCGCCCAGTTCCGCAATGACCTGCCCAGCCCCTACCGCCGCTACGCGATGGGTCCGGTCTGGCGCAACGAGAAACCCGGCCCCGGCCGCTTCCGCCAGTTCTACCAATGCGATGCCGATACCGTGGGGTCGGCATCGGTCGCCGCCGATGCCGAGATCTGCGCCATGCTGGCCGATGCACTGGAAGCGGTCGGGATCAAGCACGACGACTATGTGGTGCGCGTGAACAACCGCAAGGTTCTGAACGGGGTGATGGAGGTTGCGGGCATCCTTGACCCGAGCGATCCTGAAAAGTTCACCGCCGAACGCGGCATCGTGCTGCGGGCAATCGACAAGCGGGATAGGATTGGGGTTGAGGGGGTGCGTGCGCTGCTGGGCGAAGGACGCAAGGACGAGTCTGGAGATGTGACCAAAGGCGCAGGTTTGTCGGAAGAACAAATTGCGATCATTATGCGCTTTGTAGATGCACCCAACGCTATCGATCGGCGTCTCTCGAGACTGGGAGAGAGACTTGCGAATGATGCCTCAATAGAACGAGATGAGTTGGAGTCGTACCTCAACATGGTACGCAAGTCGTCAGGCAGCTCTATCCAAGATATGACAACGCACCCTTGGGCTGCCGGTGCGCTTCGAAATGCCGCGTCCCTCCATGAGTTGCGAGATATTGTTGGAACATCTCCTATTGGCGCTGAGGGAGCAGACGAACTCGCGCAGATCATGCTTCTCCTTGAAGCCCAAGGCTATGGCTCAGACCGAATTCGGATCGACCCTTCCGTGGTCCGGGGCCTCGGCTACTACACAGGCCCCGTTTTCGAGGCCGAACTTACCTTCGAGATTCTCGACGGAAAGGGCCGCAAGCGCCAGTTCGGCTCGGTCGCGGGCGGGGGGCGTTATGATGATCTGGTGAAACGCTTCACCGGCCAATCCGTGCCTGCCACCGGTGTCTCCATCGGGGTTGATCGCTTGCTGGCGGCGCTGCGCGCCAAGGGCCGCGCGGGTAGCAAAACCCAAGGCCCCGTCGTCATCACCGTGATGGACCGTGACCGGATGGCTGATTACATGGGAATGGCCGCCGGCCTGCGCCGCGAAAACATCCGCGCCGAAGTCTATCTCGGCAACCCCAAGAACTTCGGCAACCAGCTTAAATACGCTGACAAGCGCGGCTCGCCCATCGCCATCATCCAGGGTGAAACCGAAGCCGCCAATGGCACCGTCATCCTTAAAGACCTGATCCTCGGCGCACAGATAGCCGCCGGGGCCAGCCTTGAGGAATGGAAACAGCGCCCCGCACAGGTCGAGGTTCCCCGCGCCGACCTTGTGCAGGCCGTCCGCCAGATGCTCGGCTGATGCGAGAGCAGACCCCAGACAAGCCTCCGGTCCAGACACCGGACCGCGCCACCATCCGCGCCGAGGCTGACAGCCTTTATGCCGCGTTTCAGGAAACCGGCGCACAGGCGGTCGAGGCGGATATCCTGCTGCCCGCAGGCACCCTCCTCGACCTGTACGGCGAAGATATCCGCGCCCGCGCCTATGTCACACAAGACCCGATCCGGGGCGAGATGATGCTGCGCCCGGATTTCACCGTGCCGGTGGTGCAGATGCACATGGCCCAACGCGCCGAACCCGCCCGCTATTGCTATCGGGGCGAAGTGTTTCGCAAACAAGACCAGATCGCCACCCGCGCGTCGGAATATCTGCAGGTGGGGTATGAGGTGTTCGCCCGCGATACCCCAGCACAGGCCGATGCCGAAGTATTCGCCCTGTTCGCGCGCCTGCTGGCCCCGCTTGGCCTGCGCCCGGCCACGGGCGATATCGGCATCCTGCTGGCCGCTGTGCGGGGGCTGAAGACCTCTGATCGGCGCAAGGCGGCCCTGTTGCGCCATGTCTGGCGACCCAAACGCTTTCGTGGGCTGCTTGACCGCTTTTCGGGGCGCGTCCCGGTGCCTGCCGCCCGTGCCAAACTGCTCGACACGCTGGGTAAAGCCGATCCGCACAGCCTGATGGCCTTGGCCGGCACCTTGATCGGCCTGCGGACCGCTGCCGAGATTGCCGCCCGCGCCACCGCCCTGATCGACGATGCCGCAACCCCGCCGATTTCAACTGCCGAGGCCGGGATGCTGGATGATCTTCTGTCGCTTTCGGGCACGGCCACAGATGCGCTCAGCCATCTGCACGATCTTGCGGTTGACATGCCCGCCATCGCCCCGGCGGTGGACCGCTTTGCAGACCGTCTCGCGGCGCTAGCCGCCCTTGGCATCGACATCGACCATCTGCCGTTCGAAGCCAGTCACGGCCGCAGTACGCTGGAATATTACGACGGCTTCGTGTTCAGCTTTCATGCCGACCGCCCCGGCTGGCCCCCTGTCGCCAGCGGCGGGCGCTACGATGCGCTGACCGCTGTTCTGGGTCAGGGGCGCACCATTCCGGCGGTCGGCGGCGTGATCCGCCCCGGCCTTGTTGCCGTATTGAAGACCACGCCATGACCCTCAAGATCGGTGTGCCGTCCAAGGGGCGGCTGATGGAAAAGACCTTTGATTGGTTCGGCGCGCGCGGCCTGACCATGCGACCCTCTGCGTCGGAGCGGGAATATTCCGGGTCGGTCGAAGGCATGGCGGGGGTCGAGCTTGTTATGCTGTCCGCCGCCGAGATCCCCCGAGAGCTTGCCGCAGGCCGCATCCACCTTGGCGTCACCGGTTCCGACCTTGTGCATGACACACTGGCCGACTGGCAGATGCAGGTGGCACAGCTGGCAGCGTTGGGTTTCGGCCATGCCGACCTTATCATTGCGGTTCCTGCCGTCTGGATCGACGTTGACACGATCGAAGATCTGGATGCGGTCGCGGCGGCCTTCCGCGCGACCCACGGCCACCGCCTTCGCATCGCGACCAAATATCACCGTCTGGTGCGCGATTTCCTGACCGAACAGGGCGTGGCCGACTATCAGCTTGTCGACAGTCAGGGGGCCACTGAAGGCACTGTCAAGAACCTGACCGCCGAAGCCATCGCCGACATCACCTCGACCGGCGAGACACTGCGCGCCAACCACCTCAAGGTGCTGTCCGATGGCCTGATCCACCGGTCGGAAGCCACGCTTTATGCCGCCCATGCGGCAGACTGGACGGATGCGGCCACCGCTACTCTTGCCGGCCTTGCCGCGCGCATCGGTGTGGCACTGCCGGACGGGCTGTAGCGCGGGCTGGCCGGCGCGAATTGCCGACCTATCTGGAAATTTGAAGAATTTGACCCGAAAACGCATGCTTTTCGCATGCCCTGCAAAGCCCCAAGGAGCCGCCATGAACGCTGTCCGCCTGTCGCTTGCCGCGCTTGCCCTTGCCACA
Source organism: Rhodobacterales bacterium (assembly GCA_031408575.1). Lineage (GTDB taxonomy): Bacteria > Pseudomonadota > Alphaproteobacteria > Rhodobacterales > Rhodobacteraceae > Aliitabrizicola. The sequence continues at coordinate 16,682 of JANNWS010000100.1, read as the reverse complement.
CCGGCGCTTGCCCAAGACCTTGCAAGCGGGGACGCTATCCGTTTGGTGTTTGCGGGAAACACCGTGCAGGGCAGCATGACCGCCTCTGGGGGCTATACTGAATTCTATGCAGCCGATGGCGCGATCAAAGGGTCGGGCTACGCCGGAGCCTGGACCGTGGACGGTGACAAGATGTGTTTCACCTATGGCGCTGGTCCCGCAACCTGCTGGAATGTCAGTATTGCCGGGGATCAGGTTGCATGGTTGAGCAACGGCATCGAGCAGGGTACCGGCGTGATCGTGCCAGGCAATCCCAACAATTACTGACCGCTACCGCAGCCCGATCTCGGCCAGCGCTTGAGCCAGCTTTGCCGGAAGCGCGTCTTCCCGTGCCCGTCCCCGTGCAAGATCACGCGGAGCGTCGTCGACCGAAAGATAGCGCCAGCCCTGAAACGGCCGCCGGGGTGCGCCTTCGATCCGGATCACCTCCGGGTCGAGCACGATGGCACAACGCGTAATTCCATCGCCGCCGATCCGTTCCTCAAGGCCCAGAATGCGCTGCCGGGCAAGCATCACACCCTTGAAAACCCAATATAAAGACCCGCCGTTCAGTATCTCGGGCGCGCGTTTCGGCCACATCCGCGTGACGTGAACCGGCCTTCCCCCGGCCCAATCGGCGCGGTGGTGATCTTGCCAGTCGATCAGGTCTTCGACCCGATCCGCCCCGACGCACAGCTTAAGAAGATTGACGTGATCGGCCATACTGATTCCCTGTCCGTAACCCATCAATAATAGGTGGCAGCGCCGCGATGGCAACGTTGACCCCCCGCTGATGTGGCCCTATCTTGTATGCTCTCCAACATCACCCACCATCCCAAGGTATTTCGCATGTCCCGATTCTCCGCCCCCATCGCCGAGCAGATCTGGAACATGAAATATCGCCTCAAGGACGTCGACGGCACGCCGGTCGATGGAACCGTGGAAGACACCTGGCGCCGCATCGCCCGCTCCCTGTCCGAAAACGAGGCCGATCCTGCAACCTGGGAAGATCGCTTTTACAGCGCCCTCGAAGATTTCAAATACCTGCCCGCCGGACGTATCACGGCAGGCGCTGGAACGGGAAGATCGGTCACGCTTTTCAACTGCTTCGTTATGGGGACGATCCCCGACAGCATGGGCGGCATCTTCCAGATGCTGAAAGAGGCGGCCGTGACGATGCAGCAGGGCGGCGGCATCGGCTATGACTTCTCGACCATCCGGCCCAAGGGGGCCGAGGTGAAGGGGGTTGCAGCAGATGCATCCGGTCCCCTTTCCTTCATGGATGTCTGGGATGCGATGTGCCGCACGATCATGTCGGCGGGCAGCCGTCGCGGGGCTATGATGGCCACGATGCGCTGCGACCACCCCGACATCGAAGCCTTTATCGAGGCCAAGAAAGACCCCTCCCGTCTGCGGATGTTCAACCTTTCGGTGTTGGTGACTGATCCGTTCATGGCCGCGGTAAAAGCCGACGGGCCTTGGGAGCTGGTTTTCGGCGGCCGGGTCTACAAGACGCTTCCGGCCCGCGATCTGTGGAACCGGATCATGCGCCATACCTTCGAGGTGGCCGAACCCGGCGTGATCTTCATCGACCGGATCAACGCGATGAACAATCTAGCGTATTGCGAGACGATTGCCGCGACCAACCCCTGCGGCGAGCAACCGCTGCCGCCCTATGGGGCCTGCCTGCTCGGGTCGGTGAACCTGGCGGTTCTGGTAAAGAACCCCTTTGAAGCAAATGCAAAGCTGGATCAGAAGGCGCTTGACGATCTGGTGCGACTGGCCGTCAGAATGATGGATAATGTCGTGGATGCCTCGCGGTTTCCGCTGCCCGAACAGGCTGCCGAGGCAAAGGCAAAGCGCCGTATCGGGCTTGGCGTGACCGGCCTTGCCAACGCGCTTTTGATGCTGGGGCTGCGCTATGGCTCGGAAAAAGCGGCCTCGCAGACCGAAGCCTGGATGAAGGCCATCGCACGGGCCGCATACCTCGCCTCGGTCGATCTCGCCAAGGAAAAGGGCGCGTTTCCGCTGTTCGATGCCGAGAAATACCTGGCGTCCGGCTCGCTGACGCATATGGACGCGGACGTGCGCGATGCAATCCGCAAACACGGCATCCGCAACGCGCTGCTGACGTCGATCGCGCCAACCGGCACGATCAGTCTGTATGCGGGCAATGTCAGTTCCGGCATCGAGCCGGTCTTTGCCTATGCCTACACCCGCAAGGTGCTGCAAAAAGACGGGTCGCGCACCGAAGAAGAAGTCGTCGATTACGCCGTCCGCCTGTGGCGCGAAAAGTTCGGTGAAGCGCCCATGCCCGACCATTTCGTCAATGCCCAAACCCTGCCCCCGCTGGACCATGTGCGGATGCAGGCAGCTGCGCAGAAATGGATCGACAGCTCGATCTCCAAGACCATCAACTGCCCCGAGGACATCAGCTTTGAGGATTTCAAAGAGGTCTACATGGCCGCCTGGGATCAGGGGTGCAAAGGCTGCACCACCTACCGTCCCAACGATGTGACGGGAAGCGTGCTGAGCGTTTCACAGAAAACCGACGTGGCACCGGGAGAGGTCCCGGATCAGGTCCGGGGCAATGGCGCGGAAGTTGTCTACCTGTCGGAACCCCTCGACCGCCCAGCAGCCCTTGAAGGACAGACCTACAAGGTGAAATGGCCGGGGTCGGAACATGCGCTTTACATCACGATCAATGACGTGGTGATCGCGGGGCATCGCCGCCCGTTCGAAGTGTTCATCAACTCCAAAAACATGGAACATTTCGCCTGGACCGTGGCCTTGACCCGCATGATCAGCGCCGTGTTCCGGCGCGGCGGCGATATTTCCTTTGTGGTGGAAGAACTCAAGGCGGTGTTCGACCCGCGCGGCGGGGCCTGGATGGAGGGAAAATATATCCCGTCGATCCTTGCCGCCATTGGCGGGGTGATTGAAAACCACCTGATTTCCATAGGTTTTATCTCCGGCGAGGGGATGGGCCTGAAGTCCGATCCGAGGGCCGAAATCGCCGTGCTCGCCGCATCCGCCAAAGCCTGTTCCAGCTGCGGCAGCTATGAATTGCGGATGGTCGAAGGGTGTATGACCTGCGCGTCTTGCGGCTTTTCAAAGTGCGGGTGAAGGGCGTGATCCACGCAGATCCTTGCGTTTCACCCGCAAACTTCGACATTCTGTTGCGCGCAAGCCCTAGCACCACGGCAATCTGCCTGCTACAACATATGCAATAAAACTAATAAGAGCAGGCATACAGGTATGAAAACGGGCTCTTGTGGCACGTTTGTCATCTCCTGGTCACAGACAGAAGTAGACGGGCGTGGGGCCGCATCGCTGGACATGCTTATCACCGGGGCCGCGTGGCGCTGGACGGGTGAGCCTGTGCGCGTCGACGGGGCGCAGGGCGTTTTGCAACTGAACGGGGCCGAGGGGGTGGACGAAGTGCGGCGTCGTGCCGCGCGCGCAGTGCGCCGGCTGATTGGGGCGGCGCTGGCGCCCGGGCGGTCTGAGTTGGCCGAGGACGCAGGCGACAGCACGCCCCATCAGGGCTTTGTCGTGACCGACGGGCTGCAAAGTTACACGGTCAGCATCCTTGACGTTGCGCAGACGGCGGCACGGTTGCTGCTGTTCGTGGGGGATGTGCCGCCTGCGGATCGCGAATTGTGGGTGGTCCGCACTGCGATAGATCGCAATGTTCCAGCCGCGGGCGCGCGGTCGGCCGGTGGCGTGATCTGTTTTACCCCCGGCACGCGGCTGCTGACGCCCGATGGGCATCGCCTGATCGAAACCCTGCGCCCTGGTGACCGGGTTTCGACGAAGGACAACGGCGCACAACCCGTAATGTGGAGCGGCCACCGCCGCATGACCGGTGCGCGGCTCTATGCGATGCCGCATCTGCGCCCGATCCGCATCCGCGCCAATGCATTCGGTCTGGGGCAACCCGACGGCGATCTGCTTGTGTCGCCGCAGCACCGGATGCTGGTGCGCGGCCCCGCAGCGCAGGCGCTGTTCAATACGGATGAAGTGCTGATCGCCGCCGAAGACCTGTTGAACGACCTGTCGATCACGGTGGATCAGTCGCTGCGCGATGTGACTTACGTGCATGTCCTGATGGAGCAGCACCAGATCGTCTGGGCCAACGGGCTGGAAACCGAAAGCTTCCATCCCTCCAACACCTCGCTTGACATGGTGGACCCGACGCAGCGCGAGGCGCTGCTTTCGGTTTTGCCTGGCATTGCAGATAATCCATACAGCTATGGTGACTATGCCCGGCGCAACCTGTCGGGGCCGGAGGCCGCGATCCTGCGGTATGATCTGGTGGCGTAAGGGGCGTTGACACCGCCACCGGCGACTGTATAAACCGCGCAATCCCGGATGAAAGTCCGGGGTTTTTCATTGGTGTTGGTGGCCCCCGCAAGGGGATGCCTGTCGGGTTGCAAGGCCAGAGGACAACGCCCTTCGTAACCATGCCCGAGGCCCGAAAAACGGGAACCGGTTTTCGGATCAGCCGAGGGCAAACCTAACTGAAGGAGAACAGCGGTGACCAAACGCACCTCTGCCAAGCATAAAATTGACCGCCGCATGGGCGAAAACATCTGGGGCCGTCCGAAATCCCCGGTGAACAAGCGCGAATACGGCCCCGGCCAGCATGGCCAGCGCCGCAAGAACAAGCTTTCCGACTTCGGCACGCAACTGCGCGCCAAGCAAAAGCTGAAGGGTTACTACGGCGACCTGACCGAAAAGCAGTTCCGCAAGATCTTCACCGAAGCCGAGCGTGTCAAAGGCGACACCGGCGAGATGTTGGTGGGTTTGCTGGAGCGTCGTCTTGATGCCGTCGTTTACCGCGCCAAGCTGGTTGCGACGATCTTCGCGGCACGCCAGTTCGTGAACCATGGCCATGTCATGGTGAACGGAAGCCGCGTGAACATCGCGTCCTACCGCGTCAAGGAAGGCGACCTGATCGAGGTTCGCCAGAAATCCAAGCAGATGGCGCTGATTCTGGAAGCGATCCAGCTGACCGAGCGTGACGTTCCGGACTATCTGGAAGTCGACAATTCCAAGCTGATCGTGAAATTCGTGCGCACCCCGTCGCTGGGCGATGTGCCGTATCCGGTCGTGATGGAACCGAACCTTGTCGTGGAATACTACGCCAAGAACTGATCGCCTTACCCGGTCTGGAATCGATACACAAAAGGCCGCTGCCGTACTGGCAGCGGCCTTTTGATGTCGGGCATCTGGCGTTCGGGCATCAGACAAAAGCCACACCCTGCAGAAAACACGCTGGCAAAGCCACTTTCCCGCTGAAATGGCACGGACCACGCCCTATCTAGCCCCATCAGCGGCAGAGCCCGCCACGCTTGCAGGGAGCAACCCGACCGATGACGCAAAAGCCCATGATTGAACGGCGCTTTGAACAGGTTCTGTTCATGTCGCGTTGGCTGATGGCACCTATGTACCTGGGGCTGGTTGTGTCTTTGGGCATGCTGATGGTCGTGTTTCTGCGTGATGTGGCCTATTACGCCCCGCAGATCATGACGCTGACAGCGGAAGATGTGATCCTTGTCACCTTGACGTTGATCGACCTGACGCTGGCGGCCAATCTGCTGCTCATCGTGCTGTTCTCGGGCTATGAGAATTTTGTCTCCAAGCTGGATATCGACGATGGTGGTGATCGTCCCGACTGGATGGGAACGGTGGATTTCTCGGGCCTGAAAATGAAGCTGATCGCGTCGATCGTGGCCATCTCGGGGATTCACCTGCTGAAGCGCTTCATGGAAATCGGAGACTCTGTTGCCGATGCCAAATTCGGCGAGACCGAGCTTTACTGGTTCGTTGTGATCCACCTGACTTTTGTAGTGTCCGGTGTGATGCTGGCCGCAATGGACTGGATGACCGCGCGGTCGAAGAGTTAGCGCCCGGACGACGGCCAAGTTCCCGCTGGCCTAAGAACCCGGCCACCGCTAGAGATTGCCGCGACACCTCGGAGACCGCCTATGACTGACGCGATCCGCCCCCAGCCGGGCATCCTGAATATCGCCCTTTATCAGGGCGGTCAGGCGCATATCGCGGGCATGTCGAACGTGGTGAAACTCAGCTCCAACGAAAACCCCTTCGGGCCGTCGGAACGCGCGAAAGAAGTATTCCTGCGGTCGGTTCACCAATTGCACCGCTACCCCAACACCGACCACGCAAGCCTGCGTCAGGCCATAGCCGATGTGCATGGTCTGGACGCCGGCCGTGTGATCTGCGGTGCCGGTTCGGATGAGATCATTACCTTCCTGTGTCAGGCCTATGCCGGGCCGGGCGATGAGGTGATCCATACCGAACATGGCTTCCTTATGTACCGCATCTCCAGCCTTGCTGTGGGGGCTACCCCGATCGAAGTGCCGGAACGCGAGCGGACGGCAGATGTGGATGCAATTCTTGCAGCCTGCACCAAAAAGACCAAGCTTGTGTTCATCGCCAACCCGAACAATCCGACCGGCACGATGGTGGGGGCGAAAGACATGGCGCGGCTGGCCGAAGGGCTGCCGAAACAGGCGATTCTGGTGCTCGATGGCGCCTATGCGGAATATGTCGAGGCTTATGACGGCGGCAAGGCCCTGATCGAGGCGCGCGAGAACGTGGTGATGACGCGGACCTTTTCGAAGATTTACGGGTTGGGCGGACTTCGCATCGGCTGGGGCTATGGCCCGAAGGCGATCATCGACGTGCTGAACCGCATCCGCGGGCCGTTCAACCTTTCGACCACGCAGCTTGACGTCGCCGAGGCGGCAGTGCGCGATCAGGATCATGCGGCGCGCTGCCGCACCGAGAATACCCGGATGCGGGCCTGGCTGGCGGAATCGCTGGCCGAGATGGGGGTGCCTTCGGATACATCGACCGCGAATTTTGTGCTGGCCCGGTTTGCCGACGCCGCCGAAGCGGAAAACTGCGATGCCTACCTCAAATCGCAGGGCCTGCTGGTGCGGCTGGTTGCGGGCTACAAGCTGCCGCATTGCCTGCGGATCACCGTCGGCGACGAATCCTCATGTCGGCGGATCGTTCATGCGGTGGCACAGTTCAAGGGCCAAAGGTGATGACGCCGATTTACGACCGTGTGGCGCTGATCGGGCTTGGCCTGATCGCGTCGTCCATGGCCCATGCAATGAAGGCCGGGGGGTTGGCGGGCGAAATCGTGGGCTATGCGCGGTCGGCTGAAACGCGCACGGCGGCACTGGAGATCGGGTTCTGCGACCGCGTGACCGACACGGCGGCGGACGCCGTGAAGGGCGCCGATCTTGTGGTGCTGGCCGTGCCGATCGGTGCGATGGACGCGCTGGCGGCCGAGATCGGACCGCACCTTGCCCCCGGTGCCACTGTCACCGATGTAGGTTCGGTCAAGCAGGCGGTGATCGCCGCCGTGGCCCCGCACCTGCCGGACGGGGTGCAATTCATTCCCGGCCACCCGATTGCCGGCACCGAACATTCCGGCCCGCATTCCGGCTTTGCGACGCTGTTCCAGAACCGATGGTGGCTGCTGACGCCGCTGCCGACCAACGATCCCAAAGCAGTCGCCCGCCTGCGTGCCTTGCTTGAGGCGATGGGTGCGAATGTTGATGAAATGGACGCCCCCCACCACGATCTGGTGCTGGCCGTGACAAGTCACACACCACACCTGATTGCCTATACGATGGTCGGTGTTGCCGACGACCTGCGAAGGGTGACCGACAGCGAGGTTATCAAGTATTCGGCCGCCGGTTTCCGCGACTTTACCCGTATCGCGGCCAGCGACCCGACGATGTGGCGCGACGTGTTCCTGACCAACAAGGAAGCGACGCTGGATATCCTCGGGCGGTTCACCGAGGAGCTGTTCGCCCTGCAGCGCGCGATCCGGCTTGGCGACGGCCCGCACCTGCATGAATATTTTACGAGGACTCGCGCGATCCGACGCGGTATCATCGAAGCTGGACAAGATACGGCAGCCCCAGACTTCGGGCGCGGAGCCGACACGCGGGCAGAAATCAAGCCTGCGGAATAGGGGCAGGATGCGAGGACTTGCACGGCTCGTGACGCTGATGATTTGCTGTGCTGTGCCGGTTCTGGCCGAAGCACCGGCAACGTCGCTTCGCCCTGTGCTGCGTCCTGCGGCGGCACAGCCAGACACAAGGCTTGCAGCCCAAGCCGCAATTACCCCTTCCCTCGTGATCTTTGCGGCACCGTTAACTCGCCCGCAGCAACGCCCGTCGGTGGCCCTGTCCGAAGTGCCGTTGGCACAGCAGGCGGCGGCATTGGCCAAGAGTGCGGATTTGCCGTTGCCTGCGCCGAACATGCGGCCGCGCCTGCGACCACAGGCGAGTAGCCCACAGCCCGCGCTGGCACCACCCACAACACAGATCGCAACGACTGCGGCGCTTCCCCGCACCGCAAGCCTTGTGTCAGTGCCTCGCCCGCAAGCGCGACCGGCGCTACCCGCGCGAGGCACGCTTGCCCCGGAACGCATCGAGACAGTTGCCGCAGTGCGTATTCTGCCCGGAAAAAGTGCCGTGATCGGGCGCAGGGGGTCGGTCTGCGGTGATCCCGCCATCAAGGGCGAGGTGCTGGCCCCCATCACGTCGCGCGTGCGCGGCTGCGGCATCGAAGACCCGGTGCGTGTCACGTCGGTGGATGGTGTCACGCTGAATCAGGCGGCAATCCTGAATTGCGATACGGCACGGGCGTTGAAGGATTGGGTTGCCACATCGTTGAAACCGGCGTTCGGGCGCAAAGAAGTGGCGGGTCTGCGGATTGCGGGCAGCTATTCCTGCCGCACCCGCAACAACGTCAGGGGTGCGCCGGTCAGCGAACATGGGCGCGGCAAAGCGATCGACATTTCTGCTATCACGCTGGCAAACGGCACGAACATTTCGGTGGCGAATGACTGGCGGCGGTCGGCGGGCAAGCCGATGAAAAAGGCCTATCGTGCGGCCTGTGGTACCTTCGGCACCACGCTTGGCCCCGACGCCGACCGGTATCACCGCGACCACATGCATTTCGACACCGCCCGTCAGCGCGGTGGGGCCTATTGCCGCTGATCAGCGCATCGCAGGGGCTGGTCCCAGCGGAAGCGGTCCAAGGCTCATTAGCCCGTTCTGGAATGACAGTGGCAGGTCAAGATCATCCGGATCATCTGCCTGTGATGCCAACAGCGCCAGCGCATTTTCCCAAGTCGGCCGCACCTCGGGCGTGACCAACCCGAACCCTACTGCCAGCGGCATGGCCGCGCGCCAGTTGGTCAGACGCAGTTCGATCCGACCCTCGGCAACGCCATCGGCATTGGCAGCGACCCGCCCCTTGCCAAAAAGCGCCAGATCCCCCCAGACGAACGACACCTCTTTCACGTCGATGCTGTCGACCCCCGGCTGTGTCTGGCCTGAATTGCGGTCAAGCGGTGCAGTCAGACCGATCTCTGCATCCAGTCGCAGCTTTTCGATCAGGGCAGGCAGGTCCGGCACGGCAGCCGTCAATGCCACGTCCGGCGACAGCCCCAGCATCTCGAACCCGATTTCGTGCAGCATGCCGTCTGGCGCAGTTTGCCTGCTGGCAAAGCGCAGCGTCGTTGCCCCGACCGACCAGCCGAGCGTCGAGGTCAGGACAAGATCACTGCCCACAACGCTGATCCGGTCAAGCGCAAGGTTGCTGTTCGGTGTCACCACGACGCTGCCCTGCAACTTGGATGAGGTCAGCGTCAACTCCTCGACCGGGGTCTTGATCTGCTGCTCGTTCGGAAAGGCGACGATCACATGCCACGGCTTGTAGCTTAGCGTCAGAATCTGCACGAACGGTGCCGTCCAGCCAAAGCCCGTTGCCGTATCCGCTATGTGCAGACCATTGACGGTCAGGTCAAACCGGTTCGGAAAGCCCTGTACCGACAGGCTTTCACGCTCGGCCACAAGCCCGGTTCCAAGCTGGCTGGCAAACCACGCCTCGACACCACGCTCCAGCGCCCGCGACCCGATGACCCAATACCCGCCCCAGACAACGGCCAGCGCCAGAACCACCGCTCCCAAAACCCGCATTGCACCTCTTCCCATCGCCTGATGCGTGCTGTTTACAGGCGCTGCGGCACAAGGACCAGTGACATGACCGAGAGATGGGATGAAGAAACCTTGTGGGTTTTCGGCTATGGCTCGCTGATCTGGAACCCTGAATTTCCGGTGGCTGACCAGCAGATTGCGCGGCTGGACGGCTGGCATCGCAGCTTTTGCATGCGATCGATCCACCATCGCGGCACCGTGCAGGCACCGGGCCTTGTGCTGGCGCTTGACCGCCTCGCGGGGGCGGTGTGCGACGGGGTGGCGTTTGCTGTCATACCCGGCGCCGAAGTGGCAACCATTGCGGCCCTGCGCGAGCGCGAGTTGATCTCGTCGGCCTATGAAGAAACCTGGCTGCCGGTGACGCTGCGCGACGCGCGCATCGTGCAGGCGTTGACCTTTGTGATCGACCCGTCCCACGCACAGTATTGCGGCGGCCTGCCGCCCGAGGATCAGGCGCAGATCATTGCACGCTCGGTCGGCGGACGCGGGCCGAACAGCGCATATCTTTACAGCACCGTCGATCATCTGGCCGCTCTGGGCATTGCAGACCCCGATCTGGCCTGGCTTGCGGCCCGCGTCCGGCAGATTGGCGACACCCGTACCGGATAGCGCCGGCGGGGGCGGATTGTGAGTTGGCAACCCACCGATGCCCCCCTATTCTTTGCCGCAAAACAAGGAACAGGAGCCTTGATGCAGAAGATCGAGGAAGACCTGCGCTTTACCCGGCCGATACGTCAGATCGTGCTGCTGGTGCTTGTGACGGCACTTGTTGCGGTCGGGCTTTATGCCACATTTCCGGCGTTGCGCGGTGTGTTTCTGGCCAAGCCGCTGCTGAACGGCTTTGTCGGCTTTGTCTTTGTCTTCGGCATTCTTGCCTGTTTCCTGCAACTTATCCAATTAATGCAGTCGGTCCGCTGGATCGACGATTTTGTGGCCCACCGGCCGGGCCATGACATGGTAAAGCCGCCGCGTCTGCTGGTCCCGCTGGCCGCGCAGTTGCGCTCGCGCGGGGCGCGGATGCAAATCTCGTCGTCGAATGCGCGCCTGATCCTCGATTCCGTCGGCACGCGGATTGATGAGCAGCGCGATATCACGCGATATCTTGCTAACCTACTGATTTTCCTTGGTCTTTTGGGAACGTTCTACGGCCTTGCCACCACAGTTCCTGCGATGGTCGAAACCATCCGCTCGCTTTCCCCGCAAGAGAACGAAACACGGGTGCAGGTGTTCGACAAGCTGATGTCCGGGCTTGAAGGCCAGCTTGACGGGATGGGAACTGCCTTTTCGTCATCACTGCTGGGACTGGCGGGATCGCTGGTGGTGGGCCTGCTGGAGTTGTTCGTCAGCCACGGCACCAACCGCTTTTACCGCGAGCTTGAAGAGTGGCTTTCCACCATCACCCGCGTCGGCTTTTCGGCCGAAGGCGAAAGCGGTGGATCGGGCGATGCGGCCGTGATCGCCCGCGCGCTTGATACGATGGTCGATCAGATGGAGGCGCTGCAGGCGCTTTACACCCAATCCGACATCAGCCGGGCGATGGTCGATGACCGGCTGACCGATCTTGCCGGGTCGGTCGATCGGCTGGTCGCAGAAATCGCGGTGGATGACGGACAGATCACGCTGTTGGAGCGGATTGCCGACGGGCAGGACCGGCTGGCAACGGCGCTGGCCATACCCGAAAGCGGCGCGCATGTGGATGCGGAAAGCCGGATGCGGTTGCGGTCGATCGACGTGCAGTTGCTGCGTATTCTGGAGGAAATCTCGGCCGGACGGCAAGAGAGCATCACCGACCTGCGCGGCGATCTGGCGGCGCTGACCACAGCGATCCGGCAATTGTCGCGCGGCACGGCAGGGCGAGGCTAGGGGATGGCTCTGTCGCGGCGATCTTCGCGCACCGACAGCCCGATCTGGCCGGGTTTCGTCGATGCGATGACGTCACTGCTGATGGTGCTGATGTTCGTGCTGACCATCTTCGTGCTGGTCCAATCGGTCCTGCGTGAGACGATCACTACGCAGGTGGGCGAACTGGATGCGTTGACCGCGCAGGTTGCGGGCCTTGCCGATGCGCTGGGGCTGGAGCGGCAGAAAGCCGACCAGTTGCAGGCCGAGGTCGGGCGGTTGGGGTCAGACCTGACCGTCGCGCAGGCGACAGGCGAAACGCAGTCGGCACTGATCGCAACGCTGACCGGGCAGCTTTCGGCACGGCAAGGCGAATTGGCAGCGGCGGCGGCGCGGATCACCAGTTTTGAGGCGCAGGTGGCCACGCTGTTGTCGGAACGTGACGCCGCGCGCGGGCAGGCGGGGGCTTTGACGGCGCAGGTTTCAGATCTTGAGGCGGCACAAGCCCGGCTCATCACGCAGGAAGAGGCACTGCAACTGGCATTGGCCCAGGCGCGCACCGAGATTGATGCGGGGACGGAATCCGCGCGATTGGCGGCGGCGCGGGCCGATGCGCTGGACCTGCTGATCGCCGAAATGAAGGCAACGGCGGCGGCCCAAGATACCCGGCTGACCGCGCTTCGGACCGATCTGGCGGGCGCCCAGACCCAATTGACCGAGGCGGAGAAAGTGCGTCTTGCCGATCTGGCGGCGGCCGATGCCCTGCGCGCGCGGTTGAAAGGGGCAGATGCCGAATTGACGGCTATGACGCTGGCGCTGGAGGAACAGCGCAAGCGGGCAGAGGAAACCTTGACGCTGTTGGCTGCGGCTAATGCGGCACAGGTGAATACCCAGGTTGAACTGACCGAGGCGCAACGGCGCGCGGGCTTGCTGGCAGCGGCGCAGACGGCACTTTCGCTGGAACAAACGGCTTCAGCGGAAAGCGCGCGGCGGGTGGCACTGCTGAATGAGCAGATCGCACAGCTGACCTCGCAACTTGGCGTGTTGCAGGGGTTGCTGGACGCCTCGGCGGCCAAGGATGTGGCGGCCAAGGTGCAGATCAATGAATTGGGGGGGCAGCTTAATTCCGCGCTGGCGAAGGTGGCGGGGGAGCAGCGGCGGCGGGCGGAACTGGAAGAGGCGGAACGTAAGCGGCTTGAGGTAGAGGCGGCACGGCTGGCGGTCGAAGCCAGCGATGCGAAAGACGAAGCCAAGCAACTGGAGCGGTTCCGGTCAGAGTTTTTCGGCGAGTTGCGCGATTTGCTGGCGGGGCGCGAAGGCGTGCGGATCGTGGGTGATCGGTTCGTATTCTCGTCCGAAGTGCTGTTCCAGCCGGGTTCGGCAGACCTTCTGCCCGAGGGGCAGGCGCAGATCGCGGGCGTGGTGCAGACCCTGAATGAGATCGCGGCAGCGATTCCGCCCGCGATTGACTGGATCATCCGCGTGGACGGCCACACCGATAACGTACCGCTATCTGGCGCAGGCGCGTTCGCGGATAACTGGGAGCTTAGTCAGGCACGGGCGCTGGCAGTGGTGCGATACATGCAGGACGGGCTGGGATTTCCGCCGCAACGGATGGCCGCGACGGGTTTCGGAGAGTATCGGCCCGTGGCGGAGGGAGACAGCCCGGAGGCGCGGGCGCAGAACCGGCGGATCGAGTTGAAGCTGACCGAAAGGTAGTGGCACAGCCCGTCTTGGACGCAGACCGGCCCCCGTTGAAACCCGTTGCACCAAGCACTGAAAGGGAAGTGCGCTCGGCGAACGAAACGCAGGGTGACGGTGGCATGACACAGAAACCGAGCGCTTGAATTGCGGCAATCCTAGCCCGTTCAATGCTTGGCCTGCGCACAGTGTTATTGGCCGAACTGAAAAGCCCTTGGCGCAACTCGGGGCTTTTCAGTTTGAATGATCGCCCCGCAGCAAGCGAGGCCCCGAACCTTTGTCCGGGGCCGCCTTGCACCTATTCCGCTGTCAGCAATGGCGGCTTGGCTTTGGTTAGCGCGGGCTTTTTCGGCTCTTCGATATCAAGTTCGATACCCTCGTCGCGTACCACGACACGAACGACGCCGCCTTTCATCAGCTTGCCGAACAGAAGTTCTTCGGCCAGCGGCTTCTTGATGTATTCCTGAATGACGCGGCCCAACGGGCGCGCGCCCATCTTGTCATCATAGCCTTTTTCGCCAAGCCACGCAGCGGCTTCGGCGGAAAGCTCGATATGGACGTTGCGATCCAGCAGTTGCGCCTCAAGCTGGAGGACGAACTTTTCGACGACTTGCAGGATGATTTCCTTGCCGAGCGGGGCAAAGGAAATCACGGCGTCCAGCCGATTGCGGAATTCGGGCGTAAAGGTACGCTCTATTGCCGCCGTATCTTCGCCCGTGCGCCGGTCGCGGTTGAAGCCGATTGCGGATTTCGACATTTCCGACGCGCCTGCGTTCGACGTCATGATCAGGATCACGTTGCGGAAGTCGATCTGGCGGCCATTATGGTCGGTCAGCTTGCCGTGGTCCATCACCTGCAAAAGGATGTTGTAGACATCCGGGTGGGCCTTTTCCATTTCGTCCAGCAGCAGCACGCAATGTGGATGCTGATCGACGCCATCGGTCAGCATGCCACCCTGATCGAAACCGACATAACCCGGAGGCGCGCCGATCAGGCGGGAAACCGCATGTTTCTCCATGTATTCCGACATGTCGAAGCGCAGCAGTTCCACGCCCAGGATGCTGGCCAGTTGTTTGGCCACCTCGGTCTTGCCGACGCCCGTAGGCCCGGCAAACAGGTAGTTGCCGATCGGCTTTTCCGGCTCTCGCAGACCGGCGCGCGCCAGTTTGATGGCGGAAGACAATGCCTCGATGGCCTTGTCCTGACCGAAGACGACACGCTTGAGGGTTTTCTCCAGATCGCGCAGCACCTCGGCATCGTCTTTGGAGACGGATTTCGGGGGGATGCGGGCGATCTTGGCGACAACAGCCTCGATCTCCTTCGGGCCGATGGTCTTGCGGCGCTTTGACTCGGCTACCAGATGCTGGGCCGCCCCCGCCTCATCGATCACGTCGATCGCCTTGTCGGGCAGCTTGCGGTCATGGATGTAGCGGGCCGAAAGTTCCACCGCGAGCCGGATCGCGTCGTGAGTGTAACGCAGGTCGTGGTGCTCTTCGAAATATGGCTTGAGGCCCATGAGGATTTTTACCGAGTCTTCAACCGAAGGCTCGTTCACGTCGATCTTCTGGAAGCGGCGCGACAGGGCGCGGTCTTTTTCGAAATGCTGACGGAATTCCTTGTAGGTGGTCGATCCCATACAGCGCAGCTTGCCGCCCTGAAGTGCCGGTTTCAGCAGGTTGGATGCGTCCATCGCGCCGCCCGACGTGGCACCGGCACCGATTACGGTATGAATCTCGTCGATGAACAGGATCGCGTCAGGGTGGTCCTCCATTTCCTTGACGACGGATTTCAGGCGTTCTTCGAAATCACCGCGATACCGCGTGCCGGCCAGAAGCGCTCCCATGTCGAGCGAGAAGATGGTGGCATGTGCAAGGATCTCGGGGGTTTCCTTGTTGACGATCTTCCAGGCCAGGCCTTCGGCGATGGCGGTTTTGCCGACGCCGGGATCCCCCACCAGAAGCGGGTTGTTCTTGCGCCTGCGGCAGAGCACCTGAATGCAACGCTCCACTTCGGCCTCGCGACCGATCAGGGGGTCAACGTCGCCCTTGCGGGCCTTGACGTTCAGATCGACGCAGTATTTCGACAGGGCGGATTCCTTTGCCTCGCCCGCTTCGGCCTTTGGCGTCTCATGCGGTTCATCCGCGCCGGTGACCGGCCGAGGCTCGCCAAAGGATGGGTCTTTCGCCACGCCATGCGCGATGAAGTTGACCGCATCATAGCGGGTCATGTCCTGTTCCTGCAGGAAGTAGGCGGCGTTCGACTCGCGTTCGGCAAAGATCGCGACAAGAACGTTTGCGCCGGTCACTTCGGTGCGCCCCGACGATTGGACGTGAATCGCAGCGCGCTGAATCACGCGCTGGAAAGCAGCGGTCGGAACCGCTTCAGAGCCTTCGACATCGGTGACGAGGGTGGACAGATCATCGTCGATGAAATCCACCAGCGTCTTGCGAAGCTCGTCAAGATCGACGCTGCACGCTTTCATCACGCGGGCTGCGTCGGGTTCGTCGATCAACGACAAAAGCAGATGCTCCAGCGTTGCGAGTTCGTGGCGGCGGGCATTGGCAAGGGCCAACGCGCCGTGAATGGCCTGCTCGAGTGTGTTCGAAAACGATGGCACGTTTTGGTGCTCCTGTTCCTCAGGGTCGGAGGGGAAAGTGTCCCGCATCGACCGTGGCCTGGTAGGGTTAAAGTTCGGCTTTATTTTCCGACCTTCAAGTTCTTTTTCCATCTCAACGCCGATTGCTTCGGCTTATGTGCAAAATGTGATCGTTTCCGGGCGAAGTCGGGTCGCTGGTGCGTTGCGCCCATTAAAACCTGTCTTTCCGCGCCCGGATCGCGGCGAAAACATCAACGTCAGAGGCGCCGGGCAATCCGACAGCGGCCTTTAACTGCGGCAGGTGGGCGCGCA
The DNA here is from genome assembly GCA_031408575.1 of Rhodobacterales bacterium. Classification (GTDB taxonomy): domain Bacteria; phylum Pseudomonadota; class Alphaproteobacteria; order Rhodobacterales; family Rhodobacteraceae; genus Aliitabrizicola. The sequence continues at coordinate 161 of JANNWS010000100.1, read as the reverse complement.
GGAACGGGTTGGTTGCCAGTTCGTCCGATAGGCGCGACGGAACGGTGGGCACACCCTCCCCCCGCGCAGCCTCAATCCCCCGAACACGTGAGATAAGCGCCGCGTTGTCCGGTTCAAGGGAGATTGCGAAGCGGGCGTTGGCCGCGGTGTATTCGTGACCC
>JANNWS010000099.1:0-7326 GCA_031408575.1 Rhodobacterales bacterium | reverse complement strand
GACGCGCAGATCGCCAACCCAGACCTCGTCCATCAGGGCGGCATAAAAGGCCACGTGGCCCGAAAGAGCGGCAAAGCGTTCTGTGGGTTGGTCGTAGGCCCAAGCCGCGCGACGCGCTATTGCAGACCCTGCCAGCACGTCGAAATAGCGCGCGACACCCTTCCATTCGCAAAAGCTGCTGCCCTGCGCCTGGCGCAGGGTGGCGTGGATATCGTCGATTGGCAGGTAATAGGTCGGCGCGTGGTGCGTCTCCAGCACCCGCAGGGCGCGGGTTGTGTCCGCCACAGGCACACCACCCAGCCGGATGCAAATCCGCTGCGGCACCGGTTCCAGCGCCGGCGGGCGCGGGTAGGATTGCACGTTCTCGATGGGCATTGTGGTCATGCAACCGCCTCTGACGCAACGCCCGGTTTGCGGGCGATCCCTATATACAGGATGGCGGTCAGCGGCAGGGGGCCGAACGTCAGGTCAAGGCGGCGGTTAATCCCGCGCGGCCCAAGGCCGGTGATCGCCCCCGGTACCAGCCCCGCGCCCTGCATCGCCGCGCGCAGCTCGGCCGGTTTGATGAACATCGACGGATCATGGGTGCCGCGCGGCAACAGCCGCAGCAGATCTTCGGCGAGGGTGATCGTTGCCAGCCGGGCCAGCCGATTGCGGTTTATCGTGTCGAACAGGAACATCCCGCCGGGGCGCAGGGTGCGGGCGACCTCGGCCAGCACCTTGTTGAGGTCGGCCACATGTTCCAGCACATCGACACAGACAACGGCATCAAAACTGGCACTGTCATAGGGCAGGGCCTCGCCCACGCCGACATCATAGCCGATCCGCAGGCCGCCCTCGCGGGCATGGGCGCGGGCGGCGTCGATCGCCTCGGCGGCCGGGTCGATGCCGGTCACATGCGCACCGCGCAGCGCCAGCGCCTCGGCCATGAAGCCCCCGGCGCAGCCCAGATCCAGCACCACCTTGCCCTGCCAGTCGGTTTGTCGGTCGAACCACGCCAGCCGTCCCGGCACAAGGTTCTTCAGCGTGCGGACCCAGCGGATGTCATCCGACCACCAGCGATCAGCCACCGTGTCGTAAATCGTCAGGTCATTGCGCATCGGGCTGGTCCTTGGCTTGAGTCAGACGGGGCAGGACGTAAGGCACTTCTGCGCGGTAGCGATCAAACCGGTCGCCATAGCGCGCCGCAAAGCGACGCTCCTTCAGGCGCGGGGCAAGCAGGCAATAGACAGTAAAGCTGACAGCCAGCACCAGCTGGTCCGGCGTCCAGACCGGGGGCGTCCACAGTGTCAGCGCAAAGGCCACATAGATCGGCTGGCGGATCAGGCGGAACAGCCCTTGGGTCGGCATGTCGGGAAACACCGGTCGGATGCGCGCCATGAGCGACATCCACCCCAATGCGCCGGACTGCACCTCGGCCCCGGCGTCAAAGCTGGCTTTCAGCAGGATCAGCCAGCTTGCAGCATAGGCGGCGGTAATCCCCCAGAACATCGCCCCGTCCGCCCGCCACCAGACGATGCCCGACGGGGTCCACAGCGCAAACAGCGTCAGAAGCTGGGCCGAAGCGATCATGGCATAGGTGGTGGTGGCCAGTGTCTGGCCATGCGGGCCGGGGATCAGCCGGGCCAGCAGCCGCCCGCCGGGGCTGGTCAGAAGCACCGAATGCACCAGCGGAAACTGCACAATCAGCGCGGCATTGGCCAGCACCGCCCAAGGCCAAGGCACCGTGCCAAGACTTTCGCTCAGGCCAAAGAACATCGCCACGATCATCGCCAGCACGCCCGCCGCAAACAGCGAATGGCACAGCGCCCCGAGGCCAAGGGCAAAGGCCACGCGCGCCGCCCCGGCGGGCGGGTGCAGGGCGGCGCGGATCAGGGTGACCAGCCGGGCGATGCGCGGGTCGGCCAAGATAATGCGGGGCAGCGTCATGCGGGCAGCACCTGTTCAAGGATGCGGGGGATGTTCTGCCTGACCTTGAAGAAGCCGGCCGTGGCGTGCGGCCAGATCGCAGCGTCCCAGTCGCGCCGCCATTCGCACAAGGTGATGCCGTGCTTGGCCAGAGACGGGGCCGCCTGATCCAGCCAGTCGCGCAACGGGCCGCAACTTATGTAGGGTGTCGCAATCTGTGAGGCCCCTGCGTTCAAGGCCCATTTGGCCAAAGCGGCGGGGTCATCGGCGCGCATGGCGGCTGAGGCAAAGCCAGCCCGCATCGCGGCATCGGCAAGTGCGCCCTCTTCGAACCGCGTCACCTGATCGGACACCGGCAGGGGGGATCGCAGGTGGCTTGCCGCCAGCGTGGCCGACGCGCGAACATCGTAGGACGCAAGATCGAAGTCTTCCACCCGGCAATCCTCATCGGTGATCAGCAGGGCGGTCGGGCGGCCCGGTTGCGGTGGCGTGAACGCCCGCAACGGCAGCACGGTCGGCAGGCCATCAGGCTCAGTTGCCTCCAGCCCCTGCGTGACTTCTGCCAGATCGCTTTGGCGCGGGGCGAACCGCCCGGCAGTAAACGTGGCGATATTCTGTGCATCGGCAGGGTAAGATTTGCCCCGCGTGTGCAATCCCGCCACCCAGCGCCAGCCCAGCGTGTTCGACGCCGCATCGCCGTCGAGCAGATGGCGATAGAAGAAATCCGCCCCCAGCCGCCACGGCAGCCCCAGCGTGAAAATCCAGATCGAGGCGAACCACATCCGCGCGTGGTTGTGCAGATAGCCGGTGTCCACCAACTCTTCGGCCCAGGCATCGAAGCAGGCCAGTCCCGTCTGACCGTTCACCGCGCGGTCCACATCGCGGCGCAGGCGGCGGTCGCGGTTAAGGGCGGTCAGATCCGCGTCCAGCCCGGTGCGGTAACTTTCCCAGACCTGTGGGCGGCGTTCGAGCCAGCCCTTGAAGTAGCCGCGCCAGATCACCTCTTGCACGAACTTCTCGGCATCCTTCGGCCCGTGCGCGGCAAAGGCCGCCGCCACGGCATCGGACTCCAGCACCAGACGGCGCCGGACATAGGGCGAGAGAACCGACACGGCCTTGTGCGCGCCGGGGCCGTGATCGGTGTTGCGGCCATTCGCATAGCGGCGCCCCATGCGGGGCGTGAAGGCGGCCAGAATTTTCTCACCCTCGGCGCGGGTCGGGGTCCAGTCAGTCATTGCGTCCATCTTCGTTTCGATGCAGCGGGATTTGATGCCAGCCGCCGGGATGTCAACGCGGCAGACCGACCTTGTCGCAATACGCCTCGACCATCGGGCGCAGGGCGACGCGCGCCCGCAGTTTCGCCGCCATCAGATACATCCCGCCGATCTTGCGGTGCAAAAACAGCGTGGCGGCAGGCGGGACATGGGCAAGCTCACGGTCGTTGCCGATGGCGAGGCCCATGTCGCGCAGACGCTCCAGCAGATCGCTGCGGCCGAAATCGAACGGGGCGTCCTGCCGCAAGGGTGCCATTGCGGCATTGAACATCGACTGGATCAGATCCTGATGGTGTACTGCGGTGTCGGGGCCGAAATAGCCGATGCGCAGCATGGCGTCCCGCGTCTCTGCCGCCCCACCGTCCAGCGCCACCCGCGCAAGCGCGCGGAAGTCGGCGGCCAGGTCCGGGTCGATGGGTTGGACGGCACCGAAATCCAGCAGCACGACGCGGCCTGTCTTGAGATCAAAGCGGTAATTGGCCAGATTGGGGTCGGTCTGCATCGCGCCAAACACGAACAACTCGCGCAGCACAAGGTCGATGAGCGCTGCGGCAACGCGATCGCGCACCGCCTGAGTTGCGTCAACCAGACTGTCCAGCGGGGCGCTGTCCATAAAGCTCATCGCCAGCACCTGCGGCGTGCAAAGCTGGGTGTGCAGCGCGGGCAGCGCGAAGTTGTCCGACCCCTCCAGCAAGGTACTGAACCGTGCCAGATGCTGGGCTTCGGCCAGATAATCTGCCTCCGCATGCAACTGGCGCTTGGCCTCGGTCAGCAACGGGCCGATATCCATGCCACGCGGCAACAGACCCGGCAGGCGCATCAGGGTGGCCACGTTGTCGACATCGCTGTCGATGCTGGCCCGCACTCCGGGATACTGCACCTTGATCGCCAGATCCTGACCGTCGCGCGTCACGGCCCGGTGAACCTGCCCGATTGAGGCGGCCGCAAAGGGCCGCACATCAAAGCGGGCAAAGCGGCCATACCAGCCCGGACCCCATTCGGCGTTCAGCACGGTTTGCAACTGTTTGGGCGGCATGTGGCGGGCATCATCCCGCATCCGGCCAAGGATCACCGTCAACTCATCGGGCAGCACCAGCCCGGTGTCCATCGACAGCATCTGCCCCAGCTTCAATGCTGCACCGCGCAGATGCGACAGCCCGTCCGTCAGCCGCAAGGTATTGGCCGGTGTGAGCAGCAGTTGCGCCAGATCGGGCCTCTTGCCGCTGGCCAACGCGCGCAGGCCACCCGCCGCGACGTTGCTCGCAATCCCCGAGGCGATGCCGCCAAACCGCAACAAACGCGCCGTACGCCCCGTGGGCACCGCTGCACCATCGTCAACAGGCAATGCCGGCTCCATCGTCAGTCGTGTGCATTGGCGGTCTTGCCGCGCAACCGGCGCAAGTGCCAACGGTAGATGACAGGCGCCAGCACAAAATCGTAAGTCACCGTGGCGACTTGCCTGAGTCCGGGAAATCCCACGACTTTGGCCAGCCACTGATATTTTGGCATTTGCGCCCAAAGCACCAGAAATGCCGGAATCCCCGATGTAAGCTTGCCGTCGTGCAGCACATACAGTCGCCGCGCCGCCGTATCGGCATCCAGCCCCCATTGCCCCCGCGCGTCCGAGTTCAAATCGTCGAACCGGATCGGCAATGCGTTTTCGCCCGCGTACCGCGCGTAATGCTGTATCTCAAAGTTACAGACAGGGCAGGTGGCGTTGTAAAGGACGGACGTTCTGGCGCTGTTTTCCATTCAAAATAGATAGGTCGGGGCCGCGCGAAATCCATCAGACCCGTTGCAGTGGCGGTATCGTGCGTTTCAGATGCGCGGCAACGCGGCCCCGCCGCGCGCTGATCTTCGATGCCGATCTGGGTTCGACACGTCGGCCGGGAAACATCGTGCGCCAAACTGAAATGACCCAGTGCCGCAAGCCACCAACTGCCCGGTCTTGCTTTCCTTCAGGATTGTCGCGCGAGAGCATAAAGAGGGGGACACTGCCCGACAGTCCATTCGGGCATGGCCCCCTGCCTCGTTCGATGCAACACCGGATCGCAGGCGGTTCACCTATGCGTTGGGCGCCTCGGGCACGACCAGCGCATCGGGTTTGTCCCGCTTCAACCGCTTGCGGGGTTTGATCCGCAGGTTCAGTTCCAGCGCGCAATAGATGCGGTAGACGCGTTTGTGGTTCCACGGATGGCCCTTCACGTTGCGTAAATGCAGGAAGCACAGCCCGAACCCCCAGGTCTTTCGGGCATCCGTCAGCCCGACCAGCAGATCGGCGATCTCTTCGTTCTCGGCCCGCAGCTTCGGGCCATAGCGGTAGCAGGTCTCGCTGACCCCAAAGGTCCGGCAGGCCAGGGCCATGCTGACCCCGCGCCCTGCCACTGCATTCCCGGCCATCTCGCGGCGTTGAGATGGCCGATCTATTTTTTTCCGAGAGCCTCCTCGAGCAGTTCATTTTGCATGCTCAGCTCGGCGAACATCTTCTTCAGCCGCCGGTTCTCGTCTTCCAGGGCCTTGGACTGCGCGATCATCGACGCATCCATGCCCCCATACTTCGCCCGCCATTTATAGAATGACGCGTTGCTCATACCATGCGCGCGGCACAACTCCGCCACCGGCATGCCGCCTTCAGCCTGACGCAGGATCGAAAGGATCTGCGGCTCAGTGTATCTGCTTGTTTTCATCTGAATCTCCTCATGCAACTTGCCGAGAAAATTCTACTTGTGCAGCCCCTTACTTTCAGGGGGGATTACCCCTATGACACTGGATTCTTAAGATGAATCCTTCACGGGATTTGTGCAACAGAGGCTACTGATTTTCGCCAATTTGCGATTATACAGCGCCTTTCAACAACGGGAGCATCAACGCAAATAGTTCTGCCTGCGAGGAAATGTGGCATCGGCTGTAAAGTTGTTTACGGAAAACCTTGACAGTTTGTACCGAGACGCCGAGGCGCATACCAGCTGAGGCGGAGGAATGGCCCTTTAGAATTAGCAAGGCCACTTCGGCCTGCCGTCGTGAAAGTCGAAACCCGTGGATTGTCATCGCTGAAAATATCAGTGTCCCGACGATATCCTCACTTGAACCCTTGCCAGACCGAAGGCCTGACCAATGCCGTTCTGCCAGCGCCACAACGACTGGGGCTATCCGCTGACAGGCTTCGATCTGACGGGCAGTGAATGGTTGCCCGGTTGATTGGTCGCGCCCAAGACAGATGTTCAGGGTCACGCCTTCGGCAGGGTAAGCGATGAATGCCAATTCATCGACCAGGGTTGTCCGATCATAATACTCGATAAAATAGCGACTTCGTTGAAATGCATCAGGAGCAACATCGAGAAGGCGATAGGCGCCCGCCGCGATACGATTCAGATGCAAATCGTAATAGGGATCAAGCAGATAGGCCCCATCTGTATAAACGCTGCGAAGTTCGGCGAATACCTGCGGCTGTTCAGTCTGAGTGAATAGGATCTCGATCGGGCCGACGTCGCGATAGATCAGAATGGCCAGATTGTCTGGTGCGGCAGCGCATTGCAGCATCCGCCAAATTGCAGGCTCAAAACCGGGTGCGCCCAGTAGTCTGATCGCCTCGGCAAGCGGCCTTTCGGGTGCAGTTGGTTGCATGTTCACACGATAACTCTCTAGGGGTATATACCACCCCGCCTCATTGATTCTATGAATATACGATGAAACTGGGGGTACATGGCAAGCGCATGGGCATCGCGATCAACATAGATGGAGTCACCAAGAGGTTCGGCAGCTTTACTGCGTTGAATGACGTCTCCCTCACCATCAACGACAATGAATTTTTCACACTGCTTGGTCCGTCTGGCTGCGGCAAGACCACGCTTTTGCGTATGATTGCAGGTTTTGAGGACACGTCTGAAGGCGCCATCCGGCTGTTTGGTCAGGATATTGCCAAATTAGAGCCCAACCTGCGCCCGGTGAACACGGTGTTTCAACAGTATGCGCTGTTTCCGCATATGTCGGTGATCGACAACGTGGCTTTTGGCTTGAAAATGAAAGGCGTTGATCAGGGTGCGCGCCGCAAACGCGCGGGCGAAATGCTGGACATGGTGCATTTGGCGTCCTTTGCGGATCGCATGCCCAATCAGCTCTCCGGAGGGCAGCAACAACGGGTGGC
>JANNWS010000098.1:0-3277 GCA_031408575.1 Rhodobacterales bacterium | reverse complement strand
CCGGGGATCCGGGCTGAGAAGCACCCTTTGAACCTGAACCAGATCATGCTGGCGTAGGGAGTCTGCGGTAGGTGCCCCTTTCGGCCTTTGATGGCCATCTGGTGCCCGCCACTGGCCCCTTGCGTACAGCGGGGGAGCCTTATGAAAGACACCGGAGCCTATGTTGCCACCATGCGCGCCACCGCGCCGTTGGTGCACAACATCACCAACTATGTCGCCATGAACATCGCCGCCAACGTGGCTTTGGCGGCGGGCGCTTCACCCGCAATGGTGCATGCTCGCGAAGAGGTGGTGGAGTTTGCGGGCCTTTCCCAAGCGCTGAGCGTGAACATCGGCACGCTGGATACGCCTTGGGCTGAGGCGATGGAGTTGGCCGCACAGGCGATGGCGGCGAGCGGTCGGCCTTGGGTGCTGGACCCGGTCGGTGTGGGGGCCACGCAGTTTCGCCGGGATGTCTGCGCGCGGCTGATGGCCCTGCGACCAACGGTCATTCGCGGCAACGCGTCCGAGATTCTTGCATTGGAAGGACTGGGCGGTGCGGGGCGCGGGGCTGACAGCGCCGATCCGGTGACGGCGGCCGAGGCTTGCGCGCACGATCTTGCGATCCGCACCGGTGCGGTGGTCGCTGTCTCTGGCCCGGTGGACTATGTCACTGATGGGGCGCAAGGCTTCCGCGTGGCGAATGGCGATGCGCTGATGCCGCGCGTGACTGCCCTTGGCTGTGCGCTGAACGGGGTAATCGCCGCGTTTCTGGTGGGCCAACCCGCCCTGCACGCAACCGTTGCGGCGTTGGCCTATTACGGGCTGGCCGGGGAACGCGCGGCGCAAAAGGCCGATGGCCCCGGCAGTTTTCAGGTGGCGTTTCTGGACGCGCTCTACACCCTTTCACCGGAGGAGGTGACCGCAGGCGCAAAGGTCAGCCGCGCATGAAGGGGCCGATTTATGTGATCACCGACCCGGGCGCGCCCCTGCCCGTGGCCGAGCAGGCGCGCGCGGCGGCACGGGGTGGCGCGTCATGGGTGCAACTTCGCGACAAGACCGCACCCGACGACGATCTGGCCGCACTGGTGCGTCGGCTGTTGCCGGAGATGGCCGCACTGGGCGCGCTGCTGATCGTGAATGACCGGGTCGAGGTTGCGCTGGCGACCGGCGCCCACGGGCTCCACATCGGTCAGGGCGATGGCGATGTCGCGGCAATCCGCCAGCGAATGCCCCCCGGCATGATCCTCGGCCTGTCCATCGAGACGGTGGCGCAAACGCGCCTGATCCCGCCGGGGGTCGATTACATCGGCGCAGGCCCGGTGCGCGCCACGCCGACCAAGCCAGATCATGCTACCCCTATCGGTTTTCACGGTCTGGCGCAGATCGTGGCGGCCACGGCCCTGCCCACCTATGCCATCGGCGGCCTGAAGCCCGGCGATGCAGGCGCGGTGTGCGCCACCGGGGCCGTCGGCATGGCCGTGGTCAGCGCCGTGACCCGCGCGCCCGACCCCGAGGCTGCAACCCGCGCCCTGCTGGCAGAATGGTGGGCGGCATGATCCCCAACATCCTGTCCATTGCAGGCTCTGATCCGTCAGGTGGCGCAGGCGTTCAGGCCGATATCAAGGCGATTTCCGCCAATGGCGGCTATGCCATGGCCGTGATCACTGCGCTGACGGCGCAGAACACCCAAGGAGTTTTCGGCGTGCAAATGATCCCGCCGGATTTCGTGGCGGCACAGATTGCGGCAATCCGCGCCGATATCCGGGTGGACGCAGTCAAGATCGGGATGCTGGGTGACGAGGCAATCATCCGGGCGGTTGCTGACGCGCTGTCCGATCTGACGGCTCCCATCGTGCTGGACCCGGTGATGGTCGCCAAAAGCGGGGATCGCCTGTTGCAGGCATCTGGGGTTGCCGCCTTGCGGGCAGTTCTGCCGATGGCAACCGTCATCACCCCAAACCTGCCTGAAGCCGCTGACCTGCTGGGCGTGCGCGAGGCTTTGAGCCGCAGCGAAATGCAGGCGCAAGCCCACGCTCTGTTGGCACTGGGCGCACAGGCGGTGCTGCTGAAAGGGGGCCATCTGCCGGGTGATGATTGCCCCGATCTGCTGGTAGGTGCCACCGGCCAGACTTGGCTGCAAGGCCCGCGCCATGCAACCCGCAAGACCCACGGCACCGGCTGCACCCTCTCCTCTGCGCTGGCAACATTCCTCGGCCACGGCCTACCCCTGCCGGACGCTGCGGCGCGCGCAAAAACCTATGTCGCCAGATGTATCGCTACCGCCGATGCTCTGACGGTCGGCATGGGCCACGGCCCGACCCACCACTTTCACGACCTGTTCAAAGGAAACACGCCATGACGCGCCCCATCTCTGATTTGACCGTTCTTGTCACTGGCGCGGGCCGCGGCCTTGGCGCCGCCATCGCCCGTGCATTCCACCGCGAAGGCGCACGGGTCGCCATCAACTACCGCCATAGCCAAGCGGCGGCCGAAGCACTCGCCGCCGAATTTGGCTCGCGTGCCGCCGCGTTTCGCGCCGATGTGACCCACCCCGCGCAGGTTGCGGAAATGGTCGATCAGATCACTGACCGCTTTGGTGCCCCGGATGTGCTGGTCCACAACGCCCTGGCGGATTTCGCCTTCAACGGCGACGCGCGCACCCATCTGGACCGGCTGCGCTGGGCCGATATCGCGCGGCAAACCGAAACAGCGGTCGGGGGCGCGCTGAATTGCCTCGCGGCGATGCAGGCCCACTGCGCCGCCCAAGGCTTTGGTCGCGTTATCACCATCGGCACCAACCTGATGCAAAACCCCGTCGTGCCCTATCACGACTACACCGCTGCAAAGGGCGCACTGCTGGCCTTCACCCGTACGGTGGCAAAAGAGTTGGGGCCGATGGGTATCACCGTCAACATGGTGTCGGGCGGTCTGCTGCGCACGACCGACGCCAGCGCTGCTACGCCGGATGCGGTGTTCGACATCATCGCATCCCAAACCCCGCTCGGCCGCGTGACCACACCGGAAGATATGGCGGATGCCGTGCTGTTCTTTGCGTCACCTTGGGCGCGGGCAGTGACGGGGCAGAATCTGATCGTCGATGGTGGGCTGGTCTTCGGCTAGAAGATTTTCGCAGCGTTCCAGTGGTTCGGTGAAATCGCTGTCCCGATCAGACCTTGGGTAAGCGTCCGGTCTGACCGCTCTGCCGCAGCGTGATGGTGCCGGTTAGTGTCCACCAACGATAGTGGACACTAAGGTGCGGGCGTGGCGCGACGGACGAGGCGGCTTTGGACGGATG
>JANNWS010000097.1:0-2516 GCA_031408575.1 Rhodobacterales bacterium | reverse complement strand
ATGTCGAAAAGATCATGGCCACCAAGGGCCGGGATCTGGATGACGCCGACCGCGCCCTGATGCGCGAAGATCTTGCATCGCCCTGCACCGAAGAAGTGGCCGTGTTTCATGCCTTTTCCCGGACCGTGGCCGAAGCGCGCGCCGCTTTTGTGGTCATGGACACCGCGCCGACCGGTCACACCCTGCTGCTGCTGGATGCCACCGGGGCCTACCACCGGCAAATGACGCATGACATGGGGCAGACGACCACCGGCCGGATTGTAACCCCGCTGATGCGTCTGCAAGATCCCGACTACACCCGCGTCATTCTCGTCACCCTGCCTGAAACAACACCCGTCTCCGAGGCGGCGAGTCTGCAAGACGACCTGCGTCGCGCCAGGATCCAGCCTTGGGCTTGGGTGGTCAACCGCGCCATGGCACGGACCGGCACGACCGACCCCCTGTTGCAAAAGCGGATCGTATCGGAACGTCGCCAACTTTCCCGCCTTCACGACGGGCTGGCTGCGAGACTCTTTCTTTTACCGTTCTCTCCGGTCCCGCCGGTTGGAGTTTCGCTATTGTCCGACTTGACATGACGTGCACCAACAAGGTCCGGGCCGCGAGCAAGCCTTGAGATTTGATGGCCGAGAGCTGGCCTCACCCTTTGTCACGTCGTCCAAGTGCCTTTTGGCCTGCTGCCAGTTTCACAGACAGCAATCATGGCCATCGTTGCACAGGCATTCCTGATCGCGGACTGATTGAGGCGTTGCTGTAAGTCTGGGCAATGGACTAGCCTTCCTATTGGGGGAGGGCCGGATTGATGCATTGCACGCGACGAGTGTTTCTAGCTGGTTCGTGCGTTCTGGCGGCCCCTTTTGTACATGCCCAATCGCCCACCGCCGTCAGGTTCGCGCTGACTCCGGTTTTTCTGGACAATGATGCCGACGTCATATCTGCCCTTCAGTCAGCACTTTCCGAAGGGATGGGACGCGACATCGACCTTGTGCAGCGCCGGACCTATCAGGAAATCACCGGGGCCCTGTTGGACGGGTCCGTCGATGCGGCTTGGACCTGCGGCTACCCGTTTCTGCAACACGAGTCCGAGCTTTCCCTGCTTGGTGTGCCGGTCTGGAACGGGCACCCGCAGTATCAATCCTACCTCATCGCAGCGGCAGACGACCCGGCGCAGGATCTCGGCGGCCTGCGTGGCGGTACGCACGCCTTTTCCGACCCCGACAGCAATTCCGGCTTTCTGGTCACCGCCTCTGACCTCGCAGGTCTTGGCGAGAGTCCGGAGACATTCTTTTCCCGCACGATCTTCACCTTTGGTCACCGCAATGTCGTGCGCGCGGTGGCTGGCGGGTTGACGCGTTCTGGAAGTGTGGATGGCTATGTCTGGGAGGTGCTGAGCAAGGTCGAACCGGAATTAACTGCGCGCACCCGGATTATCGCTCGGTCGGAGTGGCTGGGATTTCCTCCCTTTGTCGCCCGCGCTGATCGGAGCCGCGATCCGGTTGTAGAGGCTTGCGCGTCCGCACTGCTTGGCCTTTCGGAAACACAATCTGGTCGCGCAGTCCTTGCTCTGCTGTTTCTTGATGGTGTCGTGCGCGCAGAACCGTCGCTTTTCGACGGGATCGCAGAACGCATGGCGATCGTTACGGGCCAGCCATGAGCCCCGCATGGTTTCAGAACCTTCCCGTCACCTTGCGCGTTCCGGTCGTGACCGCCACGTTGATGATCGTGCTTGGTCTTGTGGCAAGTCAGGGTGTTCTGACCGCACTGCGGCGGGTCCAGGATGCCCGTCTGGTCGAAACCGCACAGTTGCATGTCGAAGGACTGTCAGTTGCTTTGGGGCCGTTCGTGCTGCGGCAGGATGTTTGGGAAGTCTACGACATCCTCGAGCGGGCACAGGCGGCATCGGGCGGGCAGAGGTTGCTGCAAACGGTCGTCGCCGACGAACGCGGGCGAGTGCTGGCTGCTAGCGACCCGAAACGTGCCCCGGTTGGCAGCGAGATCGGAACTTATGAGACAGGTGCGGTGGGGCCGGAGGCGGTCACGATGACTGGCGATCCGGTGTTGCGGGTGATGTCGCCGCTGAAATACCAGGGACGGGATGTTGGCCGTATTGTCACGGAACTGGATGTCACCGACCTTCTTGCTGAACGTCGCCAGGTCTCTCTTTGGCTGTTGTTCGGCAATGCCGCCGCGACCGTCGTGCTGACGTTTGCAGGCTGGCTCGCCGTGGCGCGCATCCTGCGCCCCGTAGGCACGCTAGTTCGCGCGATGGATGCCACCGAAGGCGTGCCCCGCCCGATTGCCGAGGCCGATATTCCGCGTGGCGATCCCGGTCTTGCCCGGTTGATCGCCACCTACAACCGCATGACCACGGCGGTTGAGGCGCGCGCCGAGGCCGAGCGGCGGCTGGCCGAGCGCGAGCGGTTCGTCAGCCTCGGGCGGCTGTCCTCGTCGCTGGCGCACGAGATCAACAATCCCCTCGGCGGGTTGCTGAATGCCGCCGACACCATCGTGACCTACGC
>JANNWS010000096.1:0-18257 GCA_031408575.1 Rhodobacterales bacterium | reverse complement strand
ACGACCGGCCCTGCGGCATCCGGCCACTTCTGTTGGATGGCACGGACCACTTCGGACCCGGCACGTTCCATCAGCGTCCGCCCGGTTACGCTTCCCGATGCAATCGCAGCGGCCTCGATGGCGTGCATTTGGGCAGATGTCAGAAGATATGTCATGAAACTGCCAAAATTATTCCCAAAGCGTCTACAAATTCATCCATACGCCCATTTAACTGGCTGCACATGTGGATTTCCGCCCAGCCGCACCACAACCACACCCTAGCCAATTGTCGCCCCCTCGCGAAAGTGGTGTGTGACGATCAAAGCAAATCAGACGGGGGGACCTGACGATGAAGAAGATCGAAGCGATCATAAAGCCCTTCAAACTGGACGAGGTGAAGGAAGCTCTTCAAGAGGCCGGGATCCAGGGGCTTTCGGTGACCGAGGTCAAGGGATTCGGCCGCCAGAAGGGCCACACCGAACTGTATCGCGGCGCAGAGTACGTCGTCGACTTCCTGCCCAAAGTGAAGATCGAGGTGGTGCTGGCGGATGATATGGTGGATGCCGCCGTCGCCGCCATCATCGCGGCCGCGCGCACCGACAAGATCGGCGACGGCAAAATATTCGTGTCGAACGTCGAACAGGCCATCCGCATCCGCACCGGCGAATCTGGTGACGACGCGATTTGATCCGTGCGGCCATCTGACCCGCCCGGATCGGCCCCAACAGGCGCATCCATCCAATACTACCCCAGCAAAAAGGAATGACCGCAGATGAGCAAGGTCAAAGACGCCCTGAAACTGATGAAGGATGAAGAGGTCGAATATGTCGATATCCGCTTCACCGACCCCAAGGGCAAACTGCAGCATGTGACGCTGGTGGCCGATCTGGTCGACGAAGACTTCTTCGAGGAAGGCTTCATGTTCGACGGCTCATCGATTGCGGGCTGGAAATCAATCGACCAGTCCGACATGAAGCTGATCCCGGATCCGGCCTCGGTCTATATCGACCCGTTCTACGCCGAAAAAACCATGTGTGTGCATTGCAACGTCGTGGAACCTGACACGGGCGAGCCCTATTCCCGCGATCCGCGCGGCACGGCACTGAAGGCCGAGGCCTACCTCAAGTCCACCGGCATCGGTGACGTCGCCTACTTCGGCCCCGAGGCCGAATTCTTCATCTTCGACGATGTCCGCTATTCGGTCAGCATCAACAAGGTGTCGTTCCAGGTCGATGCCATCGACGCCTCTTGGAACACCGATACCGTTTATGAAGGTGGCAACACTGGCCACCGCCCCAGCGTCAAGGGCGGCTACTTTCCGGTCAACCCGATCGACGACGCACATGATCTTCGCGGCGAGATGCTGTCCACTATGAAGCGCATGGGCATGAAGGTCGACAAGCACCACCACGAGGTTGCCTCGACCCAGCATGAACTCGGCATGATCTTCGGCGGTCTGGTCGAACAGGCCGACAACATGCAGAAGTACAAGTATGTGATCCACAACGTGGCGCATGCTTATGGCAAAACCGCCACCTTCATGCCGAAACCCATCAAGGGCGACAACGGCAGCGGCATGCATGTGAACATGTCGATCTGGAAAGACGGCAAGCCGATCTTTGCGGGCGACAAATATGCCGACCTGTCGCAGGAGGCACTGTGGTTCATCGGCGGCATCCTGAAACACGCCAAGGCGCTCAATGCCCTGACGAACCCCGCGACCAACAGCTACAAGCGCCTGATCCCCGGCTTCGAAGCCCCGGTTCTGCGCGCCTATTCGGCCCGCAACCGCTCGGGCTGCGTCCGTATTCCGTGGACAGAGTCGCCCAAGGCAAAGCGCGTCGAGGCCCGCTTCCCCGATCCGGCGGCGAACCCGTACCTGTGCTATGCTGCGCTTCTGATGGCCGGCATTGACGGGATCAAGAACAAGATCGACCCCGGTCCGGCCAGCGACAAAGACCTGTATGATCTGCCGCCCGAAGAACTGGCAGCAATTCCGACGGTCTGCGGGTCGCTCCGCGAGGCGCTGGAAGAGCTTGAGAAGAGCCATGACTTCCTGCTGGCCGGTGACGTATTCACCAAAGATCAGCTAGAAGGCTACATGGCGCTGAAGTGGGAAGAGGTTTACGCTTATGAGCATACACCCCACCCGATCGAGTATCTGATGTATTATTCCTGCTGACCGGCAGGTCACACAACAGCAATGACCAAGATTTTGTGGGGGGCGCACCGAAAGGCGCGCCCTTTTGCATGCGCGCTTACCCCTCGCGATTGTGCAGCCCCAAGGAACAATGCCGCCCACAGCATCGCAGCACAAGCCGAGGCCACTCGCGTATAGCGTGTAGAAAGACCTGTCTGAAAGATAAGGTTCATGCTACTGATGTTGGTGAATATGGAAACAAAACCACCCAGATCGCTGCTCTGTCATTGCGGCGGCACCGCGGCACAACTCAGGGTTAGCACCACCTTAATTTCACATTTCACACCCAATGGCGGCGTATTCCTTCGCCATTAATGCAGGATGCACTGGCTGGAGGATCCGCCATGAGTGAGAGCACCACGAGTACGCTTGCCCAACTTTTGTTCACCGCTCAGCCGGCGCTCAACTTTGCCCATGTGGTCAGTGAACTTGATATTGCGCTGTCGCGTTACCCTGCTGATCGGCGGTCCCTTTCTTGGGATTGCGATGATGTCGCGGTGTTCGACCTTGACGGATCTCGTATTGTGCTGGGCTACTCTGACCATCTGACCGGCCAGCATTCGGCCTGTCTGACCGTCTCGGTCGGGCATGGCCCGAAAGTTGCGGCGACCGCCCCTCTGGCCCGCCGCCGCAGCGCGCTCTGCCACAAGATCACCGACCGGCTGTCATCACGTTACGCTATAGATGAGGTGGTGTGGCATGAAACCGACGCGCTCGTCACACCCGAACTGATCGACAAGCTGCTTGAAAAGCTGCCGGGAGAGGACTCCAAGCCGATCAAACGATCCGAGGACATTGACCGCCTGATGTCGCGCATGTCGGTCGAACTTGAATCCCGCCTCACCCAGCCTTTGCCCGCTTTTGCTCGCCCACACCGCGCCTCGTCGTTGATTCCGACAGCATTTCGGGTCGGAACGGCGACATCGCCTAACGGTCGGTCGCGTTTGACCTTTGACAAGCCGTCGATGCGGGTCGCAAATGACATGACAGACGTGCTGCGGATCAGCGATGCAGATACGACCCGCATCCGCGCAGCACTTTACCCGACGGCAGATATCGGCGCGGTTGAAGCCCCATCCACCCAACTCAGGTTGGCCGTGCACGCGATGAACGCAACCATGATCGTCGTGTTTTTGCCGGTCGGTGCAGCAATGATGACCTATTCCATCCTGCGCGGCGAAGACATGCGCGTATCGGGGCGCCTGTTGGTGCTTGCCGGCACCATCATGGCCCTCGGCCAAAGCGATGTGGGCCGGCAGGTGATCTCGCTGATCTGAACCGGCACCGGGTTGATGTTTGGCCGGAGGGCCATTCCGGCTTGCCAATGCGATGATCGCGCGACGGACGCCGACTGCTTTGGTTTATGTTTGACCGTCCGCGCTGTTGCGCGACCAGACCTTGGCTGGGATGAAGGCCCGTGTGCCGGATCTGATTGATCAGGTTCGTGAGGCGCGGACAACCCGCAGTCCGCTCTTCCCGGCCTGGGTGCGGGCGCTATCGGCCGACGGCGGAAATCGACTTGTACGCGGAAGGAATGTGGGCGATCGCACCCGATTTTGCACGATACACACCTTGCGGCCTCGTCCTTGCGCGGGGTATCCGGAGGAAGTCGATCGCTGCCACCTCAAACCAGCGTAGATGTCAGTATTCATTGAACATTGTCTGAATCGCCGCCGCATCGGCGGTTTTCGTTAGCGCCAGCATCAGCAAAACGCGTGACTTGGCCGGGTTCAACTCGCCTGACGCCACGAACCCAAGGGCATCATCATCAACTTCGTTGTTGCGGTATACGATGCCGGATGGAAGCCGTGTGCTGCGCACCACCACAACACCCGCCTTTGCCGCTTCTGCCAGCGCGTCGAGCGCCGGCGTGGTCATGTTGCCGTCTCCGACACCCGCAATGATCAGCCCCTTGGCACCCAGTGCAATGGCCGCCTCGATCAGGTCCGCATTCATGCCTGCATGGCCATAAATGATATCGACCCGCGGCAACGTCCCAAGGCCATCAACGCCAAACTCGCTGGTCATGCCCTGCTTCTTTTCCGGCATGGCAAACCATGTGATCGCTCCGGTGTTGGTCAGCCCGGCCGGGCCGCGATTGCCACTGTGAAACGTCTGAACATCGGTCGTGTTCAGCTTCGAGACGTTGCGCGCATAGTGGATCTGATCGTTCAGTACCACCAACATGCCACGCCCGGCCGCACCAGGGTTGATTGCCGCCGAGACGCCGTTGAACAGATTGCTCGGTCCGTCCGCGCTGATCGCCGTTGCGGGTCGCATCGAGCCGACCATGATGATCGGTTTGGTGGTTTTGGTGACCAGGCTGAGGAAGAAACTGGTTTCCTCCATTGTGTCGGTGCCATGGGTGATCAGCACGGCATCGGTATCGGGCGAATTGACCACCTCGCCCAGACGCTTGGCCAACTTGAGCCAGGTTTCGTTGTCCATGTCCTGGCTGCCGATGTTCACCACCTGCTCGCCAGTGATGATGGCAAGTTTGTCCAGGTTCGGCACAGCCGAAATCAGGTCCTTGATGTCGAATGACCCCGATTTGTAGCCATAGCCACCGCCGGCGGCCTGTGCGCCGGCGATGGTGCCACCGGTCGCAAGAACGGTGATCCGGGTCGTTCCCTGCTCCGCCAAAGCAATGGCACTGCCACTGGCGATAAAGGCCGCGAAAGAGGCTATCAAACGCGACTTTCTCATTCAATTTTCCTATCGGACACCGCGCCAGCGCCGGTCACTTTGCCTTGCTTGCCTCGAACTGCGCAGCATAACCCGCCGCCACAGACCGCAGAGCGCGACCGATGTCGTCATAGACATGCTCTGGCAAGTTCGCGAACGACACACGCACCGACCACGCGGGCGCATCGAACCCGCTGCCGTTCAGCAGCACAATGCCGTGGTCTTCAGCCAGCTTGAAAACTGGATCAAGCGGGTGGACATTCGCCTTGACCCATTCGACGACCTCGTCCCCGATGTATTTTCGCATCCAGAATTCAAAGTCGATCAGGCCATAGTAATTGTCGAAGTGATCGTTCGGCCCCGCTTCGATTCCCAGACCTTCAATGGTGGCGCGCACACGTTGCTTGACGATGCCGATGCAGCCTTTCTGATAATCCTTCTTGGCATCCATCAGTTCCGACACCGAGAACAGCATCATCATCACCTGCTGCGGCAGCGACAACCCGGCAGTGTGGTTCAGCGCCACATCGCGGCTGTCGGCCACGATCCGGTCGATGAACGCGATCTTGCGCGGGGCCAGTGTCAGCGCGGCATAGCGCTTGTCCAGCGCCTTCAGCGTCTCTTCGGTGTGGGCGGCGATAAGCTTGTCGAACACGTTGTCTTCGTGCACGGCAATCGTGCCCAGACGCCAGCCGGTGCAACCGAAGTATTTGCTGTAGGAATAGACCCCGATGGTGTTGTGCGGGAACGCGCCCAGCAGGCCCCGGAAGCCCGGCACAAACGTGCCATAGACATCATCGGTCAGCAGGATCAGGTCCGGGCGCTTTTCAAGGATCTGGCCGATCTTTGCGATCACGGCGTCCGACAATGCGATGGCGGTAGGGTTGCCCGGATTGACCAGGAAGAACGCCTTGATCTTGGGATCAAGCAACTTGTCCAGTTCCTCGTCGCTGAACTGAAAGCCGTTTTCCTGCGTCGCGCGGATATCGACGATGTTCAGCGCATAGTCTTCCAGATGCGGCATCTCAAGGTAGGGGGTAAAGATCGGCACGCCCAGCGCGATGGTATCGCCGGGGTTCAGCAGCCGGTTGGATTTCATCGTCTTGAAGATGTAGCACATCGCTGCCGTACCGCCCTCGACGGCATAGATGTTGAACTTGCCTGCGGGCGCAGGCGTGCCGCACATCGCCCATTGCAGGTATTCCCGTACGATCTGTTCGTTGTGTACCAGCATCCGGTCTGGCACCGGATAGTTGTCGCCGATGATGGAATCGACCAGTTCATGCACGAAGCGGTCGGGATCAAAGCCGAAATGCTCGATGGTCCAGGGCAGCATTTCAGCCAGCTTTGCGGCCCCCGGCAGCGCCGCATTTGCCGCCAGCCAGTCTTGCGCCCGCGCGGCGATCCCCGGCGCCTTGGGCATGCCACCGATACCCGGTGGCAGGTCCATGACGCGCTTGCTTTCGGTCAGCGCGAAATGGCCCAGAGTGAAAAACGCTTCGCGCGGAGCGGTGGCGATCCAGTTGGGGTTGCCGCGGCCCGCGTTGATGTATGTCAGCGCCGAGGCATTCGTTGTCTTCAACGCAGCTTTGGCCAGGAAGTCCTTGATCTCGAAAGGGCTTAGCCCTTCGTACTGTTCCAGCGAACGGCCGTCCATGTTCTTCTCCCTAAATGTTGAATGTATGTGTAAGCGAAACGGTCAGCTTGCGTTCATCAGCAGCACGATGACCATGCCAAAGATCGTCAAAGCCATCTGCCCGATCGCGTAGGGCATCCCGTACCCAAGTGCTGGCACCTTGCTGCGGGCCTTTTCCTGAATCATCCCCAGTGCGGCGGTCGTGGTCCGCGCGCCAGCACAGACGCCGAACAGAATTGCCGGGTGAAACTTGAACACGAAATGCCCCAGCAGCACCGCAAAGATCAACGGAACGGTGGTCGCAACCGCGCCCCAAAGGAACAGACTGAAGCCGACCTGCTGCAAACCTGCGACAAAACCGGGTGCTGCATTTATTCCGACAACAGCGATAAACACATTCAGGCCCAACGTGTTAAGCAGCCAAAGCGCGGGGCCAGGTATACTGCCGAACGTCGGATGTACCGCCCGAAAATAGCCCAGCAACAAGCCTGCAAGAAGCGCTCCGCCTGATGTGGAAAGGCCGATCGGAATACCGCCTATGGTGACGCTCAGCGCCCCGACAAGCCCACCCACGACAATACCTGCCGCAACCACCTTCAGGTCGGTCGCCTCGGCAGGACGATCAGCGTGGCCGATGGCCTTGGTCAGCGCATCTACATGCGAACGGGTGCCTTGCACGGTGAGCACATCGCCGCGCAGCACTTCCGTTCCGGGCAGGATCGGGATCTCGACAAGGTTGCGCATGATCTTGCTCAGATAAATGCCGCGCGTCAGCGGTTCGTCCGCAAGCTCGCGCAGGGTTTTGCCCGAATGTGTCTTGTTGCGCACGAACACATCGACCTGTTCGACGGGAATATCCAGCAGCCCGCGGTCGTCGACCTCGGGCATCGCGGTTTCGACAGTCTCGACCAGCAGGGTACGCGGGCCTGAGATGACTACTACGTCACCAACCTGCAGAACGGTTGTCGCATCAGCCTCGATGATCTGGTCCCCGCGCCGGACGCGCTCCACAAAGACCCTGAGGCCCGGAAAAAGATCTCGAACAGGCTTGCCTGTCAGATCACCCGCCACAACCGAATAGGCGCGCGCCTCGACGTTGCGATAGGCCGAAAACACACCGGCATCCTGGCCGGAAACGCCGCCCAACAGCGCCTCGTAATCGGCACATTCCTTGGCCAGATCGACGCCGATCAACCTGGGGCCGATCTGCGCCAGAATGATTGCCGAACCGATCGTGCCGAAAATGTACGTGACGGCATAGGCAATCGGGATTGCATCGGCGTAGGCCTTGGCCAGTTCCGCCGACAACCCGAGGCGGTTGATCTGATCGGTTGCGACCCCGATGGCGGCCGAATTAGTCTGAGAGCCCGCAAACAAGCCTGCTGCATAACCAATATCGAGGCCCGCGAGCCGGGCGCAGACGTAGGGCACGATCAAACAAAAGACTAACACGATCACCGAAAACACGATCTGCTTCAGGCCGTCTTTGCCAAGACCCGCAAAGAACTGCGGTCCGACGCCGTAGCCCACGGCAAACAGGAAAAGCATAAAGAAGGTGGCCTTGATCGGCCCTGAAATCTCGATCCCCAACTGGCCAATCACGATCGCCGCAAGCAACGTCGCGGTCACGTTGCCAAGATTGAAGCCGCCGATCTTCTTCGGCCCGATCCAGAACCCGATCGCAAGAGCCACGAAGATTGCAAGTTCCGGATGTGCGCGCAAAGTTGCGAAAAGCCAGTCGATCATAATCGTTATCCGCCTTCTTGATTGTTTCGGAAAATTCAACCCGAAGGCCATAGCGAACAAAGAGCGCGGTTCGCTTGCAACTATTGGAATAGTAGTGCTTGTTCACGGTCAAGATAATTTTTTGCGACAAATTGACCGGACTAGTCGCACGCCGGTCGGATATGCCGACGTGCAGAGGTCGATCAGGTGGCAATTCCGCGACGAAGGCCGACAGGCTGTCAGATCCCAAGGCCGGGGTAGCTGTGGGACTGCAAACCTTGAAACCCTGCCTCAGTTGCCCGAACCACCTTCCCGTGGCATGATCAGTACCGCGCGGAAATCGTTCACATTCGTCAGTGTAGGACCGGTCACAACCTGATCCTTGATGCCGGCAAAAAAGCTGTGCGCGTCGTTTCTGGCCAAGGCAGCCAAAGGGTCGATGCCGCGCGCATGCGCCTTTGCCAAGGTGTGCGGACCGATGACTGCACCTGCCACCTCGGCAGCCCCATCCACGCCGTCGGTGTCGCAGGCCAGCGCTTGTATGTTTGGCGCGCCATCCAGTGCGATGGCAAGGGCAAGGCAAAACTCGGCATTCGGTCCGCCAATGCCGTCGCCGCGCCGCGTCACGGTCAACTCGCCGCCCGATAACAGCAGAACCGGCTTGGCTCCGGGGTGCAGGTCACGCGCAATCTGCAAGGCAACCGCTGCTTGCGCTGCGGCCACATCGCGCGCCTCGCCCTCCAGCGCATCGCCCAGAAATCTGACATCGCAGCCAGTGTCAGACGCCGTTTGTGCAGCGGCGGCAAGCGATTGTGCAGGTGCCGCATAGATGCGGTTCACCACACGCGATAGTCGTATATCGCCGGGTGCAACAACACCGGATGGGCGGGTCAGGGTGTCGCGGACGCTGTCCGGCACGGTCACATTCCACTGCTCCAGCACGCCAAGCGCATCCGCGGGGCGTGACGCATCGGCCACCGTCGGCCCCGAGCCGATGAAGGCCGGGTCATCGCCCGGTACGTCGGAAATCATCAGGCACAGCATCCGCGCCGGATAGACCGCGGCCGCCAGTTGGCCGCCTTTGACCCGGCTCAGATGTTTTCGCACGGTGTTCATGCGGTCAATCGGCGCTCCCGAGGCAAGCAAGGCCGCATTCACCGCCTGTTTTTGCGCCAGTGTCACGCCAAGCGCCGGGGCGACCAGCAGCGCCGACGCCCCTCCCGAAATCAGCGCCAGCACGAAATCATCCGCGCCAAGGCCCCGCACCAGATCCAGCATCCGCGCCGTTGCCATCTGCCCGGCCAAATCCGGCACCGGATGCGCCGCCTCGACGATCTCGATCCCGCGACACGGACGTGCATAGCCATAACGCGTGATCACAAGCCCCTCGCACGGCCCCCATTCGGCCTCGACCGCTTCGGCCATCCGCGCGCTTGCCTTGCCCGCACCAATCACCACGACACGCCCGGACGGCTTTGGCGGCAGGTAGCGCGCCAAGGACCGCATCGGATCGGCGACCTCGACCGCACGATCAAACAGCGCCCGCAGCAGGGTGGCGGGGTCGATCATGGCGTGCCTTCGCTGGATGCCCGCACGACCAGTTCAATTGCTGTGCGGGTTTCGGGTGCCGGATGCAAACCGTCTTCCAACCAGTTCAGCAAGGTTGCCGCGATCCCGTCGCCAAACCCCGCGATGTTGCAGCGCACCGAGGTTAGTGCCGGGTACACTTGCGCACAATCTTCGATGTCGTCGAACCCGACAACCTGCAGTCCCGGCCCGACGCTGCGCCCCAGCGACGCAAATCCGCTAAGCAAGCCGAGGGCAACAAGGTCGTTGAAGCAGATCGCCGCATCAACCTGTGGGTGATCACGATTGACCAACTGCGCTGCCTCGCGCCCGAAGGCACGACTGGCCCGACCCGGGATCACCAGTGGCGGAAGTCCCGCCTCGGTCAGCGCCGAGACATAGCCCGACATGCGTTCCTGCGCGACGCCGCGCCCGGCAACGCCGCCAACAAAGGCAATATGGCGCGCACCCGTGGCCAGCAGATGATCCGCCGCCTGCCGGCTGCCCGCCGGATAATCGGGTGCCGCAAAGGGAAACAGGTCGGTGCGCGCATCGACCTGCCGCAGCACCTGCATTGTGGGTATGCCTGCCCGCGCCAGTGGCCCGAAGGTCGCGTCTTCGTCGCCATAGCAGGGCGAGATCACCAGCGCCGAGACGCCATGCTCGATCATCGCCCCCACCACCTGTGCCTGCAACGCAGGGTCTTCGTTGGTATTGGCGACCACCGTGGCATAGCCCCGCGCCGACAGCGCCATCTGCACCGAGGTGGCAAATTCGGTAAAGAACGGGTTGCGCAGGTCATTGATCACAAGGCCGATCAGTCCTGTGTTGGACGACCGCATATTGGCCGCCGCGCGATTATAGACATAGCCGATATCCAGCATCGCCTTTTGCACTTGTCCTCGCGTTTCGGCCTTGACCAGCGGGCTGTCCTGCAAAACCAGACTGACCGTGGATTTCGACACGCCCGCCGCCTGTGCCACGTCTACAATCGTCGGCCTGCGGTTCATGCGACATCCTTTGTTCTATCCGATGCCGTGCAGCGCCAGCAACGTCCGCATCCGCGCCGTAGCCAGATCGGGCTTTGCCAACAGTCCGGCCTGATCTGCCAACCGGAAGACTTCGGCATAATGCGTGATATCCCGCGCCGATTGGAACCCCGCCGGCATGATGAAATGCGACTGCTTGCCATTAAGCCACGAGAGATACGCGATCCCCGCCTTGTAGAACCGCGTCGGTGCGCGAAAAATCTCGCGGCTCAGCGGCACAGTCGGGGCCAGCAGCGCGTGGTAGGTGCCAAGATCGCCCAGGGCCAGTGCCTCCAACGCCTGACTGGCGGCAGGTGCAATGGCCGCGAATATGCCCAGCAGGGCATGCGAGTGATGTGTGCCGTCCCCCGCGATCAGCGGCGCATAGTTGAAGTCATCCCCAGTATACAGGCGCACGCCCGCAGGCAGCCGCGCGCGAAAGGCTTCTTCATGCGCCTGATCCAGCAGCGAGATCTTGATGCCGTCCACGCGGGCCGGGCTTTCTGCAATCAGTGCCAGCACGAAGTCGGACGCACGGGCCACATCGGCGCTGCCCCAGTATCCGGCCAGTGCGGGGTCGAACATATCGCCCAGCCAGTGCAGGATCACCGAGTCGCGCGCGCCGTCGATCAGCCGGCGGTAGACGGTGTGATAGACGCCTTCATCCGCGCCGATGGTGGTGAAGGACCGGCTTGCCATCAGGATCAACTGTCCACCCGCCGCCTCGATCGCCCCGGCCTGATGGGCGTAGGCCGCGAAGATGGCATCTGCGTCGCGCAATTGCGCCAAATCCACATGATCCGTGCCCGCCCCGCAGGCCACGCGCGGGCGCGCGGGGTGCGCGCGGGCGGCGGTCATGGTGCGCTGGATCAACTCCAGCGCTGTCGGCCAGTCCACCCCCATGCCGCGCTGTGCCGTATCCATCGCCTCGGCCAGATGTAGTCCCTGATCCCAGAGGCTGCTGCGAAAGGCCAGCGTCGCGTCCCAGTCCACCGCAGGGCGCGTGTCCCACGGGCTGCGTTCGCGCAACGGATCTGACACCACATGCGCCGCTGCAAAGGCCGTGCGCGTCAGTGGCACGCGCGGCGCGCGCGGCAAAAGCGGCGTGCCGCGCAGGCGGTAGGGTTCCAGCGTCGCAGACTGGGTGGGCAGGACAAGCATGGCCAAGGTCACTTCTTTCAGGACAGGATGGGAAGATCGAAAACAAGAATGCCGTGGATGCCACCGACAGCGCCGCCGACAAGGGCAGCCCCGACACGCTGATGGTCGGGGTGCGCCTGATAGGCCGCAAGCGCCGCCCAATCCGCAAAATCAACCACAAAGCCATGCAGATAGCCCCGCTCCATCATCT
Source organism: Rhodobacterales bacterium (assembly GCA_031408575.1). Lineage (GTDB taxonomy): Bacteria > Pseudomonadota > Alphaproteobacteria > Rhodobacterales > Rhodobacteraceae > Aliitabrizicola. The sequence goes on along the minus strand of JANNWS010000096.1, from coordinate 6,087 downwards.
CGGGGCTTTCGCTTCGACCCGAAGTGACCTCCAGCACGCCGGGCAAAGCCGCCCTGATGCTGTGCAAATCCGCGAATATCGCCGCTATCGCGATCTCGGTGACATCCGCGCGGAACCGTATCAAGACGATATGCCTGATCATTGCGTCACCCCGTGCCTGCCGCGGATCATATCCGCCGCTTTTTCTGCAATCATGATCGTTGCCGCGTTGGTGTTTGACGACACGACTGTCGGCATCACCGACGCATCGACCACCCGCAGGCCGTCGATCCCGTTGAAGCGAAGCACCGGGTCCACCACCGCCGCCGCATCCGCGCCCATTCGGCATGTGCCTGCCGGGTGATGGTCGGTCTTGGCATGGCGACAGGCGTAATCGAAATACTCCTGATCCGTCTGCACATCCGGCCCCGGCAGACGCTCGGCCAGCACGAACGGCTTGAGCGCGGACTGCGCCATGATCTCGCGCGCCAGCTTCAGCCCGCGAAGCGACATCTCGCGGTCATAGGGGTCCGCCCAATAGTTAGGGTCGATCAGGGGGGCGGCCAATGGATCGGCCGAAGCCAGCCGCACCGTGCCGCGCGACCTTGGCCGCATATAGGCCGAATTGAGCGTGACCCCGCCCTGCGCCATTGCCGTAACCCCCGCCTCGATCCCCGATCCCAGCCCCAGATGAAACTGGATATCTGGCGAGCGCGCCGCAGGGTCGGCAAACCAGAACCCCCCCGTCTCGAACAGGCTGGAAGCAACCGGTCCCCGCCGCGTCAGCAGATATTGCAACCCCGCCAGCATCGACAAATGCGGCTTTGCAAACCGGTCATAGGTATGGGGACCAGTACATTCGGCAATGACAAAAAGGTCGAGGTGGTCTTGCAGGTTCGCCCCCACCCCCGGCTGGTCACAGACCACCGGAATGCCGAGCGACGCCAGATGATCGGCAGGGCCGATGCCGGACAATTGCAACAGGCGGGGCGAGCCGATTGCCCCCGACGACAGGATCACCTCGCTGCCCGCGCGGAGGATGCCGTCGGGCAGTTCGACGCCCACGGCACGGCCCTTTTCAACCACGATCCGCAATACCTGCGCGCCGGTCTTTACGGTCAGGTTCGCCCGCCCGCGCGCCGGGGACAAGTAGGCGGTGGATGTCGATGACCGGCGATAGTTGCGTTGGGTCAGTTGGTAGTATCCCACGCCGTCCTGTTTCTCGCCCGTCATGTCCATGTTGCGCGGAATGCCCAGTTCGGCGGCGGCGGCAAAATACGCCTCGCAGATCGGCAAGGCCGCGCGGGGTTGCGACACGCCCAATGGCCCGCCCTTGCCATGAAAGCGATTGTCGTGGGTGTCGTTATCCTCGGCCTTGCGGAAATAGGGCAGCACGTCGTCATAGGACCAGCCGGTGCAGCCCATCTGCCGCCACTCGTCATAGTCAAGCGCATTGCCCCGCGTATAGATCTGCGCGTTGATGGTCGAGCCGCCGCCAATGACACGGGCTTGCGTGTAGTTGATCACCATCCCGTTCATGTGGCGCTGCGGCACGGTGCGCCATCCCCACGAGCCTAAGCCCTTGGTCATCTTGGCGAACCCTGCGGGCAGATGGAAAAATGGGTGCCAGTCGCGCCCGCCGGCCTCCAGCAGCAAGACCCGCACGGCGGAATCTTCGGACAAGCGCGCCGCCAGCACAGCGCCCGCCGACCCACCCCCTATGATTATGTAATCATAGCCCATCGTCACAGCCTCGCGATGGACAAGCCACCGTCCACCGGGATTACGGCACCCGTCGCAAAAGCCATCTGGCCGGTTGCGATCGGCACGATCACCTGACCGATGTCAGCTGGTTGGCCCCAGCGCGCCGCAGGCACGAGGCCGCCTTCGATGCGGGCGGTGTATTTGTCGGTCACACCGGCCGTCATTTCCGTGGCGATGATGCCGGGGCGCAGCTCGAACACCCCGACGCCTGCGGGGGCCAGACGCACCGCAAAAAGCTGCGCCATCATCGCAGCCGCGGCTTTCGACACGCAATATTCAGCGCGCTCGACCGAGACCATCGTCGCGCTGACCGAGGTGACGAAGATGATGGAGCGATAATCCTTTGAAGGCCGTGCCTGCATGCGCTTTGCCACCGCCTGCGCCAGAAAGAACGCGCCGCGCAGGTTTACGTCCATCACGTTATCAAAGTTTTCAGGAAGAGTATCCAGCATGTCGCCCCGGACCTTGGCCGGCACCCCGGCATTCGAGACAAACGTGGTCAGCGGCCCCATGTCGGCCTCGACCGTGTCAAGCAGCGCGGGAATGCTTGCGATATCCTGCACATCATGGCGCACATAGCGTGCCGCGTCGCCTAGCGACCGCAGCGCATTCTGCACAGCGGGCGCGTCTGCCAGGGACCGCGACGCCAACGCCACACGAAACCCCGCGGCGACCAGCGACGTGGCGATGCCAAGGCCGATCCCTTGCTGACCACCGGTGATGAGGGCCAGTTTCGTCATGCTGCAAACTCCGTCCTGATGATGTGATCTGCGGTTCGCAGCGCCAGCGCCGCGATGGTCAGCGACGGATTGACCGCAGCCGACGTGGGCAGCACCGACGCATCCACGATGTAAAGGTTGGCAATGTCATGGCTGCGGCAATCGGCGTTCACGACGGATTTGGCCGGGTCAGCACCCATGCGCGCGGTGCCGCATTGGTGGCTTGGGGTCCGGCGATCAAAGGCACGGGACAGCACGATCGGATATCCCGCCTGCCGCAGTTTGCGCTTGATCCTGGCAACCAACGCAAGATGCGTATCCCAGTTCGACCGCTTCCAGTCCAGCACGATCTGATCGCCTTTCAGGGTTACGCGGCTGTCCGGATCGGGCAGGTCTTCGGACATGGCCAGAATATCCACCGTACGCCGCGCGATCCAGTTGGCAAGTGGCCGTGGCAGCGCCGTGTCCGACCCAAGGATGCTGCCCGAGATTTTGCCCAGCAACTGAATGTTGCCCAACGGCATGTTGCCCGGCCCGCCGGAAAGGTAGAAATCATTGATCTGGATGGTTTTCTGATAGACCGACGTGTTGCGGCGAAGCGGATGCAACGCGAGGACCGCACTGAGGTTGTGGTTCATGAAGTTGCGTCCAACCTGATCTGACCCATTTGCCAACCCATTGGGTTGCGTTGCATCGCCCGACGCCAGCAACAGCGCCGCCGACATCACGGCACCCGCCGCAAGGATGATCAGGGGCGCGTGCAGCACACCCTGCCCCGCCACGTCCACGCCCGTGATGCGCACGCCGCTGTGCAACAATCGCAGCACCCGCGCGCCGGTTTGCAAGGTGACATTCGGGTGTTGCAACGCATGTGCCAGGCCCACGGTTTCCGCATCCATCTTGCCGCCGCAGGTGTCCGGAAAGGCATCCCAAGGCGTCTGGCCTTTGGCCAGCCAGCGGTCGATGTCCACGCCCAACGGCAGGGATGACGGATGCAGGTCCACTCGCCGCAAACGGGCGCGAAAATCGGCAATCGCGGGTTCATCAGGCACGGGGGCAAAGGCATAGCCGCCGGAATGGGCGGGTTCCGACGGGTCATCGCCCAAGGCACCGCGCACCTGATACAGCGCCTCGGCCGCCTGATACCACGGCTCTATTGCGGCGTAGCTGACAGGCCAGCCCGGCGTCATGCCGCCCATATGCCGGATCGGTGCAAAGTCCTGCGCGCGGTAGCGCATCAAAACCGCGCCATAGAATTTGGAATTGCCCCCTGCAACATAGTAATTGCCGGGGTTGAATGCGCGGCCGTCGCCGTCCAGCCATTCCTCCTTGGGGCGGAAATACCCTTGCCGGAAGATCGCCTCGGCATCCCGCGCCTCGGGACTGTGTTCCAGCCGTTCGCCCCGCTCCAGGATCAGGATGCGCCGACCGGTGGCCGCCAAGGCCGCCGCAACCGTCGCACCACCCATGCCAGAGCCAATGATGATGACGTCTGGTGTCATGCCGGAATGCGCGCCTCGGTCGCGGGGTCGAAGGCCACCGCCTTTTCCATGTTGATCGCAAAGTCGAAAACCTGCCCCGCCGCAACCGCCGCATCCGCCCGCATCCGCGCAATCACGTCGCGGCCACCCAGCGTCATCGTCACGAATGTGTCCGACCCAGCCGGTTCCGTGACCGTCACCCGGTTGGCAAAGGGTTGAATGTTCCCGGATTTCCGATCCGCGCCTTCGGGGTCGGTGATGGCTTCCGGCCGGATACCCAGCGCCACGTCGCGCCCCGCCCAGTCGGCCATGTTCGCCTGACTGAACCGCAAATGCCGCGTGGCCCCGTCGGCGTCGGTAAGTTCGGCATGCGGTGCGCCATTCTGCATCACGACCCGTACTGGCAGAATGTTCATCGCGGGTGACCCCATGAAGGTCGCGACAAACAGGTTGGCCGGCGTGTCGTAGATTTCCTTTGGCGTGCCAAGCTGCTGGATATAGCCCTTGTTCATCACCGCAATGCGGGTGGACAGGGTCATCGCCTCGATCTGGTCATGCGTGACATAGACGATGGTTGTCTTGAGTTTCTGGTGCAACTTCTTGATTTCAGTACGCATATCGACCCGAAGCTTTGCGTCCAGGTTCGAAAGCGGCTCGTCAAACAGAAACACATCGGGGTTGCGGACCAAGGCCCTGCCCATCGCGACACGCTGCCGTTGCCCGCCCGAAAGCTGCCCGGGTTTGCGGTCCAGCAGAGGCGTTATCTGCAACAGGCGGGCCACATCAGCCAGGGCAACATCGCGTTGCGCCTTTGGCACGCCGTGCATTTCAAGCCCGAAGGTCATGTTCTGACCGACCGTCATGTTCGGATAAAGCGCATAGCTTTGGAACACCATCGCGATGTTGCGCTTTGACGGATGCACGCCGTTCATGACACGGCCTTTGATCGAGATGTCGCCCGAAGTAATCGCCTCCAGACCCGCGATCATGTTCATCAGGGTGGACTTGCCGCAGCCGGACGGGCCGACCAGCACCAGAAATTCGCCCTCTTCAACCGAGATGTCCACCTCATGCAGAACCTTCACCGACCCATAGGATTTGGTGACGTGCGAGATATCGAGAAAGCCCATGGGTCCGGTCCTCTTGTTTGCGTGGGGTGCGGGCGGCGCGCAGACGCCGCCCGCAGGTGGTGCTACTTTGCCACCAGGGTCGCGTCGGCAAGGGCGGTGGCCCCGTCGGCAGCCGTCATGTCGGAGTTGAAGAACCCGGTGATCGCATCGGTCGCCGCACCGACGATTGCGGCATTCGCGGCATGGGTGCCGGCAAAGGTCGGCACGGCCGTGCCTGCCGCATCGGCAACGCCAAGGTCTGCGGCTGTCGATTGCGCGCAGGCATCAAGGCCCGACATATCGACATCGTTGCGCGCGGGGATTGCCCCTTTTGCCACGTTGAAGGCCACCTGAACTTCCTTGTCCATAATTGCGCTGGCCAGCACTTCCTGCGCCCTGATCGCCTCGGGGTCGGTCTGGGTGAACAGCGACAACGAATTCACCAGATAGACAAAACCCGGCTGCCCGCCCGCCTTTGGCACGGCGATACAGGCAAAATCGGCGCCAGCCGCCTTGCCAGCATTGGTGAACTCGCCCTTCGCCCAGTCGCCCATGATCTGCATCGCCGCCTCGCCATTGATGACCATGGCGGTTGCAAGGTTCCAGTCGCGACCGGCGGCGTTGGAATCCACCATGCCGCGCAAGGCCCCAAGCTGATCGAAGACGGCGATCATCGTTGGCCCGCGCAGGGTCGCGTCGTCCAGATCGACCAGCGCCTTGCGATAGAACTCCGCCCCGCCCACGCCCATCGCCACCGCCTCGAACATGTAGGCTTCCTGCCAGGCCTGACCGCCATGGGCCAGCGGGATGATCCCTGCCGCGAGGAACCGGGGCGCCAGCGCGTTCAACTCGTCCCATGTCGTGGGATAGGCGGCACCGATCTTGTCGAACGCCGCCTTGCTGGCCCAGATCACATCGGTGCGGTGCACATTAGTCGGCACCGATACATAATGTCCGTCAACCTTGGTGAAATCCTTGACCGCCTGCGGCAGGGAGGCATCCCAGCCCTCCGACGCGGCCAGCGTATCGACATTG